>NZ_CP061771.1:1596347-1915617 GCF_011751885.2 Salinibacterium sp. ZJ450 | reverse complement strand
TGCCCGAACCGGAGCCGTTCTTCGTGAACGCCGCCCGCGCCGCCGGGGCCACGGTCGCTCCGCTTGATGCCGACACCCGCGGGCTGATCTGGCTGTCCCCGGATGGCAGCGGCGCGCTGCGCGCCGTTCTGGCCGAACATCCCCGACTGGAGTGGGTGCAGCTGCCGTGGGCGGGGGTGGACGCGTTCGCTGACCTGCTGCAGCACACTGAGTCGACGCTGCCGCTGATCACCAGCGGCAAGGGCACGTACTCCGAACCGGTCGCCGAGCAGGCCCTCGCCCTGACGCTGTCCACGCTGCGGTTCATCCCGGCGAAGGCCAGGGCGTCCGCGTGGGAACAGGAGTCCCGCGGCACGTCGTTGTACGGCCGCCACGTGGTGATCATCGGAGCCGGCGGCATCGCCCGCGAGCTGATCCGGTTGCTCGCGCCGTTCCAGACGACGATCACCGTGGTGCGCCGGTCGGCGACCCCGATCGACGGCGCCGCTCGCACCGTCACCGTCGATGAGCTCAACAGCGTCCTGCCGCACGCCGATGTGCTCGTGGTTGCGGCGGCGTTGTCCGCGACATCCGCTCACCTGATTGGCCGACGGCAACTGGCATTGATGCGGCCCCGCGCGGTGCTCGTGAACATCGCCAGGGGCGGCATCGTCGATACCGACGCGCTTGTGGACGCCCTCGAGCGTGGCGTGATCGCCGGTGCCGGGCTGGACGTGACCGATCCGGAACCGCTGCCGGCGGGGCATCCGCTCTGGAATGCGCCGAACAGCGTGGTGACCATGCACTCCGCCGACACGCCCGAGATGACGCGCCCGTTGCTCGCGGAACGGGTGCGCCACAACGTGCGCGCGTTCCTCGGTGACGGCCGGTTTCGAGGGATCGTCGACCCTCGCGCGGGGTACTGAACATGCCGTGCGGGATGTCGCTGGACTTGGCGGCGCAAAATCTTTGCTAAAGTAATCAAGCTGTTCCAGTGATCCTCGATAGCTCAATTGGCAGAGCAGCCGGCTGTTAACCGGCAGGTTGTTGGTTCGAGTCCAACTCGGGGAGCCAAGGCCCAGGGGCTCCACCCCCTGGGCCTTTTTAGGCCCCGTTCAAGGAGCAGCGCATGGCCAGGTGGATCGACGAGCACGCGACGCTGCTCGTGATGGTGCTGGCCGCCGCCGCCGGCGTTCTGCTGGTGCTGGCCGTGGCGCTGTTGATCGCCTGGCTGCGCGCCCGCTCCGCCCGCAAACGGCAGGCCTTCGATCGGGTCTCCGCGCAACGTGACCGCATCAATCTGGAGCTGTCGCTCGCCGAGCAAACCGGCAGGCTGCGGATCATCCGCGAGATGCACGAGGTGGCCGTGCTGTCGGTTGCCGGCATCATCTCCACCGCCGAGGGCGCCAGATACGCCGCCGCTGCCGACCCAGCTGTCGCCGCCCGCAGCGCCGGGCAGATCGCCGACCTCGCCCGCACGACCCTCGGCGATTTGCGCCGGGTGATGACCGTGGTGCGCGAGGGAGAAGCGGATGCCGCGCCCCAGCCCCGCCTCAAATCGGCGCGTGACCTGTTCAAGGTGATGCGCGATGCCGGGTTGATCGTCGCCTTCGAGGAGGTGGGGGAGCGCTACCGGTTGGCGCCTGGCGCGGAACTCGCCGTGTACCGAATCCTGCAGGAAGCCCTGTCGAACTCGCTGAAGTACGGTGGCGAGGGTACCGAGGTCAGGGTCCTGTTCACCTGGACCGCCGACGGGCTCCAGCTGAAGGTCGATGATGACGGCTCGCGTGCCGCGCTGAAGCGTCGCGGCATGGACCCGAACGACACCGCGAACCAGCATCGGTACAGCATCGAAGACGACCTGAACGCCCTCACTGGCGCGATCGAAGGCGTCGGGATCACCGAGATGCGCGAGCGCGCTGCACTGTTCGGCGGTGTCTTCACCGCCACTCCGGTGCCCGGGGTCGGTTTCTCGGTGTCCGTGGTCTTCCCCCACCTCAAGTACCACAACGGGGTGCACGACGTGAACCTCGCCCGGTAGTGAAGCCTCTGGTACGTGAGGAGGGGGACTCCGTCGCGGTCAAGGAGGGCGTCGCGGTCGCCGTCGCCGTCTCGGCGTACGGGGTGTCATTCGGGGCGCTGTCGGTCGCGGCTGGGCTGGACATCTGGCAAACCTGCGTGCTCAGCCTGCTGATGTTCTCGGGCGGCTCGCAGTTCGCCTTCATCGGGGTGATCGCGGCCGGCGGGGCCGCGGCAGGGCCGGCCGCGGTGGCCAGCGCCGCCCTGCTCGGCGCCCGGAACGGCATCTACGCGATGCGGCTCGCCCCGGTGATCGACGGCCGTTGGTGGCGGAAGGGCCTGGCGGCGCACGTCACCATCGACGAGAGCATGGCCGTCTCCACCGCGCAGGACCGGCCCCGCGCCCAGCGGGTCGGCTTCTGGGTCACCGGCATCCTCATATTCCTCGGCTGGAATTTGACCACCCTGGTCGGCGCGCTGATCGGCGACGCCATCGGGGATGTCACCCGGTTCGGTCTCGACGCGGCCGCGGCGGCGGCGTTCCTGGGCCTGCTGTGGCCGCGCCTGTCTACCGCGCAGCCGGTCATCGTGGCCATCGCCGCGGCGGTGGTGTGCGCCGTGCTGACGCCCGCGCTGCCCACCGGAGTCCCGGTGCTGATGGCCGCCGTCGTCGCCGTCGTCGTCGGCATCACCAACTGGTGGGGGAGGAAGGCCGAGTGACCATCTGGCAGTTCATCCTGCTCGCCTCGATCGTCGTGCTGGCGCTGAAGGTATCCGGCTATCTGGTGCCGGCTGCGGCGCTCGAGAAGCCGACGCCGTCACGGGTCGCGAACCTGCTCACCGTCGCGCTGCTCGCGGCTCTCGTGGTGAGCCAGACGCTGGCAGCGGGCAACTCGATCGTGGTGGACGCCAGAGTCCCGGCGCTGATCGTCGCGGCCGGGCTGCTGGTGGTGCGAGCGCCGTTCATCGTGGTGGTGGCCGCCGCCGCGCTGACCGCTGCCCTTATCCGCGCATTCACCTAGGCAACGGTCGGGTCAGCTGTCCAAGGCTCAGCTGTCCAGGTTGTCGACACCGGGCATCCAGCTCTGTCCAGGCATGCCCCAGCTGCTCTTGCGGATGACCTTCGCCATCGGCTTCGCATACCGGTGCTCCAGCCGGTCTGCATACAGCACGCCGTCCAGGTGGTCATACTCGTGCTGCAGGATGCGGGCGAACCAGCCTCCCGCGACCAGTTCGAACGGCTCCTGGCGCAGGTTCAGGGCGCGCAGAAGGACGCGGTCGGCGCGCCGCAGCGGAAACCGTTCGCCGGGAATCGACAGACAGCCCTCAGACTCGACGTCCTCGTCGGCCTCGCCGAGGGTGAGCGGGCTCTGCCAGAGTTCTGGGTTGATCGCCTCACCACGCCAGTGCACGTCATCGTCATCGGTCCAGTCGTACACGAAGACGCGCAGCGCCACCCCGACTTGCGGCGCAGCGAGCCCCACCCCGGGGGCTGCCTCCATCGTGTCGTACATGTCGGCGACGAGGGTCGCGAGATCGGCATCAAAGTTCGATACCGGCGACGCCGGAGTGTGCAGGACGGGGTCACCGGTGATCACGATGGGAAGAACAGACATCCCGCAAGAATATCGGGGGCGCGCGTGCTGTCCGAAGACGAACATCCGCGAAACCCCTCCGGATCGGCGAGGTTTCGCGAGGGAACGGGTAGATTCGTCGGGTGATCATTGGGGCGGTGGACGTAGCATCAGATCTGCGTCTACCGTTGGGAATTCTCATTGCGTTCCTGGGTGGGGTGTTCCTGGCGCTCGGCGCCCAGTTCCAACATCGTGGCGTGAGCAAGGTCGAGATCAGCCACGGCAACGGCGCCAAGCAGGGTCTCAGCGTGCGTCAGTTGCAGGCTCTGCTCGCGCGGCCGTCCTGGGTGATCGGCACCGTGATGCTCGGGCTCGCGATCGTGATGCAGCTCATCGCCCTCGCATTCGCGCCCTTGATCGTGGTGCAGCCAATCGGTGTGGTGGCGCTGGTGATCACCTCGATCCTCAACGCGAGGGTGACCGCGGTGAGGCTGGACGGGCGCTCAATCGGGGCGATCGTGATGTGTGTCGGCGGTGTCGCCGTGTTCGTCTCCATCGCCGCTGTCACCGCAACCGAGCATCGCATCGGCACTCAACAGTTGACGATCATTCTCATCATCCTGGGCGCGGTCGTTGTCGCCTATGCGATCGCATTCGCCTTCCTGCGGCAGCACATGCGGGCCATCTTCTACATCATCGGTGCCGGCGTGCTCTACGGGTTCGTCGCCACACTCGCCAAGTCGGTGCTGACCCGCATCATCACTGGTGACTTCGACTGGCTCACCTTCTTCGCGGTGGTAGTGCTGCTCGGCGCTACCGCGCTCGGCGGTTATTTCGTGCAGACCGCGTACTCAGTGGGCGCACCGGAACTGGTGATAGCCGGACTCACGGTCGTCGATCCGATGGTCGCGGTGGTCATCGCCGTGGTCGTGCTCGGGGAGGCGTCTCAGGCGCCGCTCTGGGCAGTGATCGGGTTCGTCCTCGCTGGCGCCGTGGCGATCGCCGGCGTATTCACTCTCGCGAAACACCACCCTCAAACACACCGCTGAGGTAGTTTGGAGGATAGTTTTCTCCTGACTGCCCGCGAATAGGACTATTCATCATCTTGCCTGACCATACGCACGCAACACCCGAAGCTTCGGCTGCAGCGGCCCAGACCGGCGCCGATCCCGCGCCGGCGACCCGCGGCAGGTCCGAGAACCCGATGCGCATCCTGATCGGCGCCGACACCTTCGCTCCGGATGTCAACGGTGCGGCGAAGTTCGCCGAGCGGCTCGCGGCAGGCCTGGTGCAGCGCGGGCACGAGGTGCATGTCATGGCGCCGGCGGCCCGCCGCAAGCACGGCACCTGGACAGAGATGCATGAGGGCGAGCCCATCATCATGCACCGCCTGCACAGTTGGCGCTGGTACCCGCATCCGTGGCTCCGTTTCGCCCTGCCCTGGCGGGTCAGGGAGAACAGCGCTCGCGTGCTCGACCAGGTGAGGCCAGACGTCGTGCACTTCCAGTCCCACTTCGTAGTCGGCAGGGGACTTGCGATCGAGGCGAACAACCGCGGCATCCGCGTCGTCGCGACGAATCACACCATGCCGGACAACATGATGCAGTTCACGCTGATCCCGAAGGCCGTGCAGCCGAGAATGCTGCGGGTGTTCATGAAGGCGCTCACTAACACCTTCCTCCGCGCGGAATCGATCACCACCCCCACCCGGCGGGCCGCGGAGTTCTTCGAAGAAATGACCGGCATCACCGGCGTGCACGCGGTGTCGTGCGGCATCGAGATGGCCAACTACAGCCCGAACTTCGACCCACGCGGCGAGAACGTGGTGCTCTTCATCGGTCGCATCGAGGTGGAGAAGAACATCGACTGGCTGCTGCGCGCGGTGGCCCGCCTCGATCCGGCGCTCGACGTCAAGGTTGAGATCATCGGTGACGGCGACCAGCGCAGCAACCTCGAGGCGCTCGCGCACGAGCTCGGCATCCGCTCCAACGTGCACTTCGCCGGCCATGTGCCGGAGGAGTACCTGAAACTGCAGCTGCACAGGGCCACCCTGTTTGCCATGCCGTCTACCGCAGAACTGCAGAGCATCGCCACCATGGAAGCGATGGCGTCAGGCCTGCCAGTGGTCGCTGCCCACGCCATGGCGCTGCCCCACCTCGTGCACGACGGCCAGAACGGATACCTGTTCGACCCGGCCGACGTCGACCAGTTCGCGGCGCGGCTCACCGACGTGCTCACCGCGTCGCCGGAAGAACTCGAACGGCTGAAACGGGAGAGCCTGCGGATCGTGGCGGCACACGACATCCAGCGCACGCTGCTCACCTTTGAGAGCCTGTATCGTGGGGAACCAGTGACCGATCCGGTCACGGATGTCGCGTCTGCCGCCAATGGCGACAGTGCCGACTCGGGGCGGTAGCTCAGCTGGTTAGAGCAGCGGACTCATAATCCGTCGGTCACGGGTTCAAGTCCCGTCCGCCCTACTGCATCTGGAAATCGGTGTAGTCGCAGGTGTAGTCGTTCAGGCACCGGTTTCCGATTCCGTGCAATGGACTGCCGGGGACGGGACACCGATGCACCACGAGATCGCGGTGGTGCGTTGGACGGGCGACAAGGTGGCGCTCACCGTCGCAAGACTTCCACACCGTTCGATCACTTGGGACGTCGTAACGTACGAGGGCAGACTAATGTCTGAGCGGCTCCCAGGCGCTAGCTGAGGCGCTTCCGGGTCGCCGCGGGCAGTTGGGCAGCTGCGAGCGCCGTTGCGGGAAACGGCCGCCTCCGCGCATAGGTGTGTCATGGACAACGACACTCCCGGAGAACAGCGCCCGCTGCGCAGACCACAGCGGACTCGCAATGCAGTGTGGGTCGACGGATCGCTCGCCGACAATCAACTCGCGGTGGCTGCCTCGGCCGATGAGCTTTTGGCGGGGATCTTCCCCGGCTACGACTCCTCGGCGAGCGCCGCCGAGAAAATACGCGTTCGTCGGCTCATCGCCGAGCGGTGCGCAGATGATCTCCAGGCCGCCGTCGTCGAGAAATGGGCGCGAGGTGGGGGAGACGACCCCGCTTGGTCGCTTGACCAGCCTCAGTGGATCAAAGACGCGTTGACCGCGTCCCGTGGCACGATGCTAATGAACGCTCCGGGGGCGTGGCCTGCCGGGCAACCGCCCCTATTTGTGTGCCGCCATCATTGGCCCCGGCGCACGCATGGTGCTGTCGAGTCATTGGATTCCATCACGACATCGGCGCTTCTGAACTCGCTCGCGCGGGTACCCGTCGGGCTCCTCGAATGGGGCTACCTATGATGCCCGCGTTACCAGATCGAGTGCCCGAGGGACGCCTGTTATGGGGGCGATTGCCAACTGGTGAAGCATTCCTCGCACCAGATTACGGATCGCTGTTGGAAGCGTACTTCCCCGGCCACTACCTCGCGAGCGCCGATAATGACGCACGATGGGCCGCGCGGGGCCACATCGCCGCTCGCATAGCCACCCTCTCGCAGGCACTATTGCTCGTCGAACTCACCGATAACGAGAGGTGGAGCCCGGAGACTGAGCTGCCGACGGTCGTCGAGGCGCTTTTCGCGGTGCGCGGCATCGGGGAACCTGTGCCAGAGATCGCGTGGGATTGGCCGCGGCCGGATATCCCGCTCCTGTTGACTGAGGATCAGTTCCTCCTCTACGACCGCGACCTGCCTGACTGCGAGGGTGTGTCGGTGATCGCGACGCTCGGGGAGTGCGGCTTGGTCCGCAGCCTTCGCTCACTCCGGCAGATCGATTGCGGGCTGCTCTAACTGTTCCAAGTCACCTCACCTCCCGAACGCATCGATACTCTCAAACTCCGACAGCGGGGCTTGGGCGACGTCGTCGTCGGCGACGTCGAAGCGGAGCCAGAGGGGCTCAGTGCCGGAGACCTGGACGGGGCCGAGTTTGACCGCGCCCGAGTAACCTAAGGCATGCGCGAGCGCTGTCACCTGTGGGGTACGGCGCTCGACGAAGCTGTCGTAGACCTCGTTGAACGATTGGTCTGCGAGTGTGTCGTGGAGCACCCTCTGGGCGATTTCGAGTTCGAACGGTGAGCACTCTCCGTGTGCCGCGTCGGCCGATGAGCCGGGAATCAGACCGTCGAGCAGAATCGTCGCGCCACAGTCTGCGGCGCCCTCTACTGAGGAGTTGCCCCAGCCCCACGAGGTCGAGGACCATCCGACTTCAGACGAATTCGCTACTAGCCATTCGTGCTCCGACGTGCTGGTCTCAATGTGGACGAATTCGTGGGCGAAGACCCACCTGTCATTGGGGGCGACGACGCTGGGTCGGAGCCAGATGCTGCCGCCGTCTATTTCGGCGCACGCGAGTGCAGTCCTGCTCGAACCGAGACATGCCTCGTCGTCAATGTAGAGCCGGCCAGTGAAGCCGAGGTCGTCGAGCGTCTCCCTAGCCCCGGCGTAGAGCTCGCCGGCAAGGGGCTCGACGTCACGAATCTCCATGGGTAGCCCGACTTCGATATCGCCGCCGCGGCCACCGAGGGCGACCGACAGCGGATACCTGGGATCCCAGCCGAGGCTGGTGCCGGGGTCGATCGCCGCGAGCGCGCAGAGCAACGCCGCTGCACCGAGCGTCAAGCTTGTGACCGCGACGCCGAGCGCCTCCTGGACTTTCTCGAACCTGATTCTCATAGTGACACCTCCGCCAATGGCAGATGCGGCGAACGCGACTCCTTGGCGCCGCGAAGACAGTCATGGCGCATGTGGGCCGGGCTTGCCGCGCATAGGCGATGCATGGGTGAATATCGAACCAGGCGGCCGACGAAGCAGGTGCGGCGCGTCATCGCGGCGATCGCGTCGGACCCAACGGTGCTGGCCGGCGTCAAACTGGAATGCGCTGAGGGGTGGTGGGCGCTTGTAACGGCGGCGGATTCTGCGGGGCGGGCGGCCGCACCGAGCTGGCGAATGGTGAACGCACGCGAGAAGATGGGCCGCCTGACGTTGTACTCGGCGGCACTGCACCCAGAGGATCGGGAGGCCGCGGCGGCCGTCGTGGCGGCATTCGAAGCCGCCGGCGGCCGGATCTGCGAGGTTTGTGGCCGCCGTGGCCGCCTGCGCGACGCGTTCGGATGGGTCTCGGTGCTCTGTGCGTGGGATCACCGCGTGGCGCCACTGCTCGGCAGCCCAAAGCATGAGCTTCGCTGGCTGCTGCGGCGAAAGCGAAACCAACGCCGGTTCCGGCGCAAGCTCTACCCGCGCCGGGTTCACCTCGCGTCGGCATCTGCCGGGGCGCGACAGAGCATCGGGAACAAAGATCACGGCCGCTTCACTGTCATCGCAGACGGCGAACGCTATGTGGTCAAGCACTACGCGGAGACACTGCGAGCGCGACGTGCCGGCGATCCAATCTGGTCAGAATGGAGAGGAATGACGGACGCCGCCATTGGTCAGCGCGCGGCGCTCTGGAGCGGCACGGCAGCAGACTTGGACGCCGATTTCTGGGCGGTTGGCGTCGTTGAGAGCATCCGGCTGACTCGTTCGGCGTGTCCGGATTGTGGCCACCGACTCCGCACTCCGGCGCAATTATGTTGGCGCTGCGAGCTCGATCGCGGCCATCCTTACAGGAACCACTACGTGGGCCAGTCGGCTTGGAAGTTCGGCTGGCGGTCTCGGCTCCGCATCGAGATCGACTACTGGGCCTATGCCATTCGCGAGCTCCTTGCTGGACGACGTCCGTGAGGCGGCGGCTGGCCACCGGTTGGCAGATGTTGATCGGATCGCGGGGTTTGTGGATGAGTGCGTGGGCCCGGTGGCTCAGCGGAATCCTGTGTGAATAGTGCTCGTGTCCTCCTGTCAACCATTACGAATTGCCTGCCGGACCCCTCGGTCTCCCGGCGGGAACAATAGATGTGATCAGTTCGAGAACCACGCAAGAGAAGCAGCCGTGGAAGAGCCTGAAGAGCGTCGAAGGACCAATTGAGCAGCAGTTCGTGAAGACGGTCCTGCTGAGTTCGTCCGTTGTGCCCTACCGTGTCGTCTGGCCGGAGAAGGCGGTACTGCCGATCTTTGACGGCAAGATCTTGACCCCGTCGCAAATGGCGAACTATCCACTTCTCGCGAAGCGCTGGGCGCAACTCGACAAGGTTGACCAATCGAACGGATGCCTCCCGCATCGAGCTCAGCCAGCGACTCAATTACCAAGGGACTCTGAAGCGGCAGCTCCCCGGCCAAACCCATCGAGTCGTGTACTCGGCCTCCGGTAACCGCATCGCGGCCGCGTATGTGACAGATGCAGATGCGGTTGTCGAGCACAAGCTGTACTGGATGCCGGTCGCGGGTGTGAGCGAGGGGCACTACCTGGCAGCAATTCTCAACAGCGATGTAGTGATGGATCGAGTAATCAAGCTCCAGTCGCGTGGGCTATTTGGAGCCCGCGATATCGACACGCTGCCGTGGAGGCTGCCGATCCCGATCTTCGACCCTGACAACGAGCTACACCGCAGTATCGCGGATCTAGGGGAGTCGGCGGCGTCTCTCGCTGAAACCGCGGATCTCTCGACTGTTGCGGAGTTCACCGCTGGGCGGGCTCTCGTTCGAGCATCGCTGGCATCTGCGGGCGTGGCCGCGCAGATTAACGGGGCAGTGGCTGAGCTGATCGGCAGTGGGCTCGTGGTTGTCGCAGACGACGCCCCCGCCGACATTGAAGTGATCTCGATCGCGGAGGCAGTCGAGGCCATCTGAGCATAGAGCGGTCATTTCTCGCCCATCATGAGCTAGCGGCCCTCACACCCAACCAGCGCGCAACCAATCTCCTCGCCCCAACCCTCACCGCCGAACTGGTGGGCAAACCAGGCGTCGGCGTACTCACTGACGCCTGAGTAGCCGTAGAACTCGCCGATTTCGCCGTCGTTGAGCCCCACTGTGTAGCCCTCGTCGTATGCGGTTCGGTCGGACGCGGACCAGTCCTCGGCGTGCGGGGTGGGCTCCAGATATCGGTTGCCCTCGTGATACCCGTCAAAATACCCGGCCTCCCAGGATTCGTAAGAAACTTTGAGCCGGAGGGCCTCGGCAGCCTCGTTGTCGGCTGCCGCCACTTCGGCTTGGGCTTCAGCGTCGATCGGGACTGCGGTCTCTACCGCAGCAGGCGCGTTGGGGACCACGGCCTCGGAGCTATCGCTCGATGAACAGCCACTGACGAGCAACCCAAGCACGACGACAGCGATGAGCGGAGTGAGTTTCACGCCCTCACTCTGGCAGACACTCTCGCGCGGGCGCGCCTGCCGCGCATAGCCGAGGCATGACATCCAAACCGACCGAGTACGGAATCCTCTACTCCCACTCTTCCGAAACCACTACCGGTCCCGACCTCGTCGGCGGCAGCTACACGACCCTCGACAGCGCCTTGGCCCAAGCCTCCACGGTCACCCGCGCCCAGCCCGGGATCGACTACGGGGGTGATGACGCGCGCAAGCGCTGATCAAGAGTGGTGCGCCCTCGGCAGCGGCCTCACCGCCCGCGAGGTCATCGCCACTCGGTGGTCCTCCTGAGCACCGAGCAGCACGAGCGCCGCGCCCGCCAGCTCCTCCACGAACTCGACCGCGGGACGCCTCGCGATCGATCCGATGTCGCGGCGTGGGTGAGGCTCGTGGAGGAGCTGTTGGCGGAGCTTGACCGGATTCAATCGGGCCTCGGGCAGTACGCGTGGATCCTCGCCGCCGCCGCGGGCCTCGACCCGCAGCTCGACATGAGCCGCGTGTACCCAGTGCGGCGGCTCGCGGTGGAGGATGCGCTGAACACGATGGTACGTCGGTCCGCGTGGCTCCAAGAGGATGAGCGGCGGGCCCCGCGGTGAGGCGGCTCCGCGTCATCACCGACCGCGGGCGCTGGGATGTCGAATTGGGCGGCGGCGCCGAGCAATCCGGCTCGGGCCCATAGGGGCGACGGGGCAGAGCGCGTCGCTACAGAGCGGCGCACAGCGAGCAGGGCAGACTGTGGACGTGTTCACCGCGCTCACTCTTGCCCTCACTCTTGTGCCAAGTCCATCGGCCAGCCGCGCCGCTGACGGGGCAGCTGCCGCGCCGCTCGACCCGACAGTGCTCGCCCTGCTATCGATCTTCGGCGGCGCTGCGCTGGCGGTGCTGGGTGGGCTCTTCGGCGCGTGGATTCAGGGACGGCGAGAGCACGCCCGGTGGGTACGTGAGCGTCGATTCGACGCCTACGTTTGTGCTACGCGATTCGCAGACCAATGGCGATACCTCCGGAAGACCGGCAACGGCATCATGGCCGAACTCGGGGACGACGACCTGACGGACGAGCGGCGCCAGACGCTGAACGCACGTCTCGACGATTACTTGAGCAACGCCACGACGCTGCGGGAGGAGATCAGCGATGCCGTCGCGCCACTCGAAATCTTGGGCCCCTCGCACGTTCTGGACGCGTTCAACAAGATGACGGAGACGTTCGCGCTGGATGACGACGAGACGACCACATCGGCGAATGAGGCGTTCATTCTCGCCGTGCGCACGACGCTAAGTGTGAAGGGCTAGCGGGCCCCCTTCGCATCCCCGTCGTTATCGCGTGCTCCCGAGCGGCGGATATCCCAGGCGGCGCGGCGGTCGATCTGCGGCAGGTACGTAGGCGCGAGATCGAGAGCTGTGGTGCTCTCGGCAAGGTAGGGCCATGCACGGCGCTCCGAGGCGCGGATACGGCGGGTCTTTCGGTCGATAGAGGGATAACCATGATGGTGGCCCTTTCGGTGTCGTCTGGCGGGAAGCTTGCTGCTCTCCCATCCCTGCCCTGATAAATGCGGCGAAAAAGGGGGGGGCACACCTGAGATTCGTGTCGCCATTGTTCGCGCGGAGTGAGACGACGACCCGACCGGCACCGGCTCGGCCTCGCCACGCCGCCGTTACGCCGGCACGTCCGCGAATCGTGCGGCTATTCGGGCTCGGGACGCACGACGGATCGATGCGAGGCTTCGGCCGAGCCGTCCAGCGCCCATCCGACTGTGTGCGTCCCCGGGTCGTCCTGCACACAAGTCGGTGGCGCGGGACGCAGCGTCGGCGAACCGTTGGCGGTGCGGGGGCGCGATAGCCTCAGAGCGGCGATGGCGCCGAAGAAATGGGGGACTGATGGCGTTCTGGTGGGCAACGCAGACGAAGAACTACGAGACGGCGATCGATCAAGGTTCGCTTTGGTCATCGGAGACCGCTAGCGGGGTCCGCCAAGCATCACGAATCGCCCTCCATCAACTGAAGCGCGGTGACATCGTCTTCCACTACGCGGGGCAGGCGATACGAGCTGTAAGCACGGTCGCCGAAGAATGGGTGGATGCGCCGCGACCGGACGGCTACCCGAAGAAGAAGCCGGACGACTTGGACGTCGGTTGGTACGTCAAAGTCGCGCCGATAACCACGGGACTGTGGCTTCCGTGGCAGCGGGCCGCCGAACTCATCACGCACGGCAACCGGGGGCCGTTGGACTACCGGGGCGTCACAGCCCAGAAGTACGTCTCGCCGCTGAGCGACGAGGACGGGGCACGGCTCCTGGGCGAGCTCGGCGTTGTGATCGAGCCCGAGGGCGACAGCCTCTACGGGCTGCCCGCGTCGACTTGGGGTGGTGATGTGACTGATGCTGAGACGGTTGCAAAGGTCCGGCTCGAACAGGGCGAGCTGCGAGCGCATCTTCTCGACGGACGTACGGCTGCCGACTGCGCTCTGTGCGGACGCCGGCTGCCGAAGGGCCTGCTCATCGCCGCCCACATCGTTCCCAGAAGTCTCTCCACCGAGGAGGAGCGACGCGACTTCGGTGCGATCGCGATGCTCGCGTGCGCACTCGGATGCGATGCACTTTTCGAGTGGGGGTATGTGGTCGTGGATGAGACCGGCATCATCCGCCGAGGAATTGAGGCGCCTACGGAAGATCTAGCGGAGGCAGTCAGCGAGTTGGATGGTCGACCGTGCACCGCACATGACCCGCTGAGGGCGCCGAGCTACGCGCGGCACTTGGAGCTGCGCTTGGGGCAGAGGGCCGCCGCTTAGCCCAAGACGATCGTCACGATGCCGCCTCAGAGACGCGCCTGATCGTGCGCTCAGAGACGCCGAAGGCCCGGGCGGTCGCAGCAGCGGACTGTCCGGTCGCTCGCATGGCCAAGACCGCCTTTAGCTGTTCGGGCGTGAGGGACGCGGGTCTGCCGATGCGAGCGCCTCGCTGTTTTGCGGCGCGCATGCCGCTCACGGTGCGCTCACGAATTAGGCTGCGTTCGAGTTCGGCAACGGCGCCCAGCACTTGGAGGAGTACCCGCGACAACGGTGAACGCGGGTCGAGATCCCCGAGGTTGAGCACCCGCACCGTGACCCCGTTCCAGCACCAAGTCATCGACCGTTCCCATCAAGTCTCCGAGCGACCTGGAAAGTCGATCGAGGCTCACAGCTGCGAGGACGTCCCCGCTTCGCAGATGGCTGATCGCGTCAGCAAAACCCGGGCGGCTCTCGGTAGCGCGGCCTCCGCTCAGCTCATCGGTAAAGATCCTCGTGCAACCCACAGCAGTGAGTTCCTGAATCTGCCGGTCGAGGCTCTGGGAGTCGCCGCGGGAGACCCGTGCGTAGCCGTAGATCTGAGACACGGTACCCAGCGAAAGGGTCCCTTCTGAGTTGGTCAGTTCTCACCTAAGTTGTGCCGGATGAGTGGCCGCAGAATCATACGGATCTGAGGCGGCGGTCTTTTGACCGGCAATACCGGTCGGTTGTTCTGTGGTCGTCATGCCAGACCTATGCGCGGCGGATCGGTAGGCTCAGCGCCATGCCGCGACCACTCACCGATTACGCACTGGGTATACTCACCGCGATCGAAATGTTTGGCCTCTACACCTGGATTCCGAAGGGCGCCTATGGCGACGGCGGCAGCGCAGTCGCCGCGCTGAACTTCACCGGCTTCCCGCCAGTAAAAGGCAACACGGTCACGGCTCTTATCAGCGCCGGGTACTTGGAGCAGACAGAGGACGACGGGCTGTTCTCGGTTGAAGTCACAGCAGCGGGTCGCGCGTACCTCGCGGAGAATCCCATCGACATCAGGATCGACCCGGGGCCAAGCTCCCACGGTCGGTAAGCCCACCGAAACAGGTCGGCGGCACACCTAACGGCGTACGAATGCTCAGTAGCTGCAGTCCGAGCCGGCGAGCTCCCAGAAGGCGCTATCGAAATCGCGCATCGAGAGCAGCAACGATCCCTCATCGATCGTGGACTTGCACTCAGCGACCTCGCCTTCAAGCGCGTCTACATAATCTGTGATGCCGCGCAGCTCTTGCTCTAAGTCCCAGACCTGCGCTTCGGCGTCCCACAGCTGTGCTTCGAACGCCTCAGCATCAGAGCGGGCAGAAATCAGCTCCACGAACGTGAGCGCGAAGCCGACGGCAAGCCCGGTGGTCGAGAGTGCGAGGGTGACTAGCCCGACCACCCACCACACTCGCCGTTTGGGTTTGGGCTGTTGACTATTCGACCTGTGCGGGTCGCTGGTCGCCAAAGTCATCGACTGAGCTTGATTCACGGGCTGAGTGTATCTGTCTCCCGCCCACCTACAGATTCTCGCCGCAGATGGCTCCTGCAACGCATGGGCTGGGGCGATGCGTGACGACACACGCAGAAGACAACGCGTTCGCATCGAACAGACATGCGGCGGATGCGTCGATTCCAAGAATGTGCCGCGCATAGATATGGCAGGGGACACATACGGTGAACCTCATAGCCAACCAGAGAGAAAAGCAATTGACCCGCATCACCAGCCAGACCGAAACTCCCGCCCAGCCAGTCGACATGTTCGGAAACCCAATCGATGTCGAGCAGGAGCGAGCCGACTAGGCCGCGGCGCGCGACGAGTTTCTCGACAAACTCGCGCCATTCTTCGGTGAGGACCCCGCAGGCGGTCCGCTCGCAGACCGCGTGCTCATCGCATTCAGAAACCTCATCAGCGAAGAGATGGAGGATTTGGGTTGCTGGTTCACCGACCGGGAAGGCACGACACTCGTCGCGGCCGCGCATCGCTTGGATTTGGAACCCGAGTCGGGCCGGCGAGGCCTCGCATCAGCGGTGTGGGACCTCGACGGGTATGAGGAGGACCCCATCCTCGAACATCTCCGCCAGCTAACACCCACGCGGGACTGGATTCTGCGGTCGATACTCGCCGAGTATCACGCTGCGGACGAGCGCGGCGAGGAACCCACTCTCAAGGCGCTGGAGTTCCCCGTCGAAGGGTGACCTGGGCTGCCCGGGTGAAGCGGTCAGCGGTGGCGCTCCCACCGTCAGGAGGCGCTGGGCACTGCCCGCGACTCCTCGACAAGGCCGGACACGGCCTCTCTCCATGCCGCGCGCGCGGCACGGATGCCGACGATCCCGTAGTAGCAGGCCACTGCCAAGACGCCCATGACCGGGCCGAGAAGCTCGATATCGAGGGCTCGCCGGGTGAGCGCGCCTGCGTACGCGAAGGCGAGGACAAGCCCGACGACGAGTGCGACGGAGGGGAGCGCGCGGAGATCGCGCCGCGTGTCGTACCGCAGCGTCGTCGCCTGCTCGCCGCTATGGCGGGTCACCGTGGCGCCCTCGAAGAGATAAACGAGCAGAAGCGATGGCAGGAGTCGACTGAGCCCTGCTCTCTGTGTGTGCGCGGCAGCGCGTGGAGATTGAAGGGGAGCTCGGGTCGACGACCAAGACTCACCGAGCTCCCCGGTCTATGGAGCCGCGGGGGCCGCGGCGACAAGATCTGTTGCGGTTGGAACCACTTGGTTGGCGAGCAGGTACGCGGCGTCGCTAGGTCCGCCGCTCGGATGCCATCGGCACGTAAAGATCACGAGATCCCAAGAGGCGTCGAATACCTCGTCGATATGCCGGAAGTCGGGCTTCACCACCGTGTTCACGACTTGCACTTGGTACTCGACGCCGTCAAGAAAGATAGCGGCACCCGTTTGAACCCGCGGCTGCCCCGTTTGGGCGTCCAGCAGAGCGTTGCCAAGAGCGTTACCCCCGCGCCAGCTGTGAATGGCCAGATACGTGGTCATAGAGTCGTCGCCGGGCATGCCATACCCCGGGTTCAAGAGCAAATATGGATCTGCGAAACCAGGCGGGTCGATAAAGTCCCCGTCCATCGCCTCCATCGTGTGCAGCTCCGAGTCGATCCCAACGCTCGGGACGACAAGGCGCCCTACTGACTCCGGTGCCGCCTCAACCACGACTCGCGCCAGCTCGCTCGGAATCTCTAACGCGCGAGGCTCCACAATCGCTTGAGCCGCGGCGCGCACCGGCTCGCGCCCAGCCGTTTCCACGGGGCCACTACTTGGCAGCAACGCCAGTCCCGCCACCGCCAGCGACCCGGCACAGACGACGTTGAGCGCTGCGCGCCCCACTCGCCGCCAGCCCGTCACGGTCGCGCTCCCACTGCGACGATGCGACGTCGGGGCGCCAGCGCTCGGGTGGTGAGAACCGAGGTGAGTGGGCGGGGGAGTCGGGTCATGAGCTTGTCGTTCCAATCATGGGGAATAGTGGCGGGTCGGTGCGTTGACCGGGGCTTTTGAGCGCCCCGCTCGCGAGGCCGAGAGCGGGGCGCGAAGCCCATGCGTTACTCCGCCGCGCGGCGCCTGCGGGTCGCCAGCCGCACGGTGCCGCTGAGGGCGGCGAGGGCTAGGGCGACCCGGTAAACGGTACGGCTCAGAGCGGTCTGCTGGATTGCCGAGCCGTTCTCAAAAGACCAGTCCTGATCGTGGCCGAAGGAAAACCGTGACCCGTCGGCGAGCTTAACGCCGGAGCGTTCGACTGCGGTGACGGGCTGTGTGCGTCCCAGCTGCCGACTAGCTGCCGGCTTCCACTGGGCGTTGCGGTCCGCTCGGCGTTCGACGGACGTCACCGTCACAAGTGCACCTTCAACGAGGGCTCGGCGGAGACCCGTGAGTGAGGTCAGGAGCGTTACGCCGGTCCGTGCCGGTTCGAGTTCTGGAGCCTCCACAGTCGGCGCGTCCCCCAAAATGGCGGCCTTCGCCAGGCGCACCGCTTCGAGCTTGTCGGAAGGCCCTGCCGCGCAGGTGTCGAGCTCGGCGTCGGGTGCCTCGCTGACAACAAACTCCTCGGCAAGGGACGCACCCTCGGGCTGCGCCACGAATGTCGGCACCACTTCCTCGACCATCGGGACCCCATCATCGACCCGATGTACGTCCCGCTCTGCTGCGGCGAGCTCGGCGTACCGAGCAACCTCCGCTTCCTCGATCGCGATCTTCTCGCTCCCACCGACGACCACAGCCCGCTTCAGCCGAAGCTTCGCGTTCCTCAGCCCCTTCCTCACTCCGCCCGACAAGCCCCGCCCGCAACGCCTTCCGCCCTGAATAACTGATCTACACATTCGATCTCCGATCACTACGCCGCGCGTTCGAGCCGATCCCGAACCGTTTTCCGCGGCTATGACTGGTATGTGTGCGGGGGACGCACAGTTCAGCCGTGGCGCGTACCGGGTCTATGCGTGAGCTGCTGACCCGGCTGGAATCCGCGTGCTGAGTGCGCCGCCAAGGGGACGCACACGTCGGGCGACCCGCTAACGAACCGCTGGTCGTAACGGGGCCTGTCGGCGCGCGGCCGTTCCTGGCAGCTTGCGTTGAACAGTCGGGTGTTCTGGGTTTGCAGGCAGGGCGCTTCCAAGGGGTCAACCATTCGACGGTGCCTTCCGGCGGGGTTCTCGCCGGGCGCCTCAGTAGAGGTCAGGTGGCCTTCGCAGTGATCGCCCCGCGGCGCCACTTGCCGTTGCCTCAGCTCTCGGCCACGATTACGGCATGCCCTTCTCCTACCAGACGTCGACGCCTTCGGATCCGGCGCCGAAGCGGGTGCCGCTGTGCCCGGTTTGCAGCCGAGAGGTCCACGTGAACGAAGTGGACGGTGCGCTCGCTGCGCATTTCGATCAGTCTTGGCAGTGGTGTGCAGGCGGCGGCGTACCGTGGCAACGCTGACCGGCAGGCCGGAGCGAGAGGCCAAAGGCAGCGTGTGGGCGGTGTCGGGTGGGTTGCCGACGCTCGGGCAGCGATAGGGGCTACCGGCCGAGGAGCGCACCTGTCGCCTCGATAAGTGCTTCCCGTTCGTGGGGGTGTTCATCCCGCTCGGTTCGTTCAGCAGCGCTGAGGGCCGACAACGAGGGCGAACCCGCACTTCTCTAGGCAGCGAAGCGGCCGAGTCTCAAGATCGAGACCCAGCCGCCCTTCACCGCCCATACACGCCGGCCCCGCTGGAGCGTCGCGGAGCGGCATGTCCAGCTTGTGCGCGGCGATCGCTCAAAATCCCGAGCGGCGTAGGTGGCCGATCGAGGCAAGCGTTCGTCGACGAGCGCGTCGGCGGCCGCGACGTCGTCCCCGGCCGCGGTTCGCTCGGAGCGGCTCTCCGCGTCATCGGGCTTGTCGCTGGCGCCGTAGCCGTGAAGATAGCTCTAGTCTGTGTGCATGCCAGACAGTACGCCCGCCGACGACGAACCGTCGTCCGTGGAATGGCGGAGTCTTGCCCGCGCTGCGCTCGATAAGGCCTTTAGCGTTCAGACGACGGCGGTGGAGAAGAACCTCGCTCGTGCACGTCAGCGGCACCCTGATGCCACACCGGCCGAGGTCATCCGAACCTTGGAGATGATGTATCGGAGCGCTCTATCCGGTACCGGAGCGGCGGTTGGCGCCGTCGCTGCCGCGCCCGGAGTCGGCACAGGGGCGGCGCTCGCGATCTCGGGTGGTGAAGCTCTCACATCGCTGGAGCTGACCGCGCTTTTCGCCTTGTCGCTCGCCCAGATTCATGGGGTTCAGCTTCACGAGCTGGAGCGCCGCCGGACCCTCGTGATGGGGATCGTGCTCGGCGGTGGTGGTGCCGAAACCATCGGCAAGATGGCGGAGCGGTCGGGCAAACACTGGGCCAAGCAAATCGTCGCTAAGGTCCCTATGTCGCGACTGAACCAGATCAACAGCGTGCTGGGAAAGAACTTCATCACCAAGTACGGCACCAAGCAGGGCATCATCGTGCTCGGCAAGGTGGTCCCATTCGGCATTGGCGCTGTCATCGGAGCGGGCGCCAATCTGCTGATGGCGGAGGCTGCGATCCGAGCGAGCCGGCGGGCCTTTGGGCCTCCACCTGAGTTCTGGGTCTAGGTCTCCGGACGCCGTACAGGCCGGAACCCCAGTTACCGACGTGCCCTCATCTCCGCCGCTAGGATGACCGGAAAGCATCGTGGGGGAATCTGTGCCAGACATATCCATTGCGCCCGTGCGCGGCGTCAATGTCCAGCCTGAGGGCGGCTGGCCATGGTCGTTGACTGAGTATGAGATCGCGTACGTCCGGGCGTTCAATGCGCGACCGCCCCGGGTGGGCTGGGCCGGTGCCGAGCGAGACGAGGCTCGTCTCGATGACGAGGCGGCCGGCGTTCGAACTCAGCGGAAACCGAGTCGCGGCGTCCGGCGATCGGTTGTGCTTGCGGTGTCGATCCCGCTGCTCGCGCTAGGGATAGCGGCGGGGGCGCTTGGAGCGGTGAATCTGATCACCGGTTTCAGCACTGTGGAGCGAATGGATGAACTGAAGGTTCTGACCGATGAGTAGGACACCAAAGGGCATGGGACGGCCGGTGCGTTGGGGAGCGGCGCGTACGACCGTTCTGTTGGCCGTGAGCGCCGCGCTGTTTCTTGCTGGAGGGGGCCTACTTGCGTATGGCTATGGCTTCGCGTCCAACGCAACGGCCGCATACCAAACTAAGGCAGCTGAAGTCGAGGCGGAGCAGGAAGCGTTCGATAGGGCTCAGCGGGCGCAGGAATCAGCGGAGCGGGCCGTCGCGGCCGATACGCGTCAGCGGGAGGAGGACGATGCACGATGGGCAGCCTTGGGATACTCTCCGGCTGGCGAGGGCATCTATTACCAGTTCGCTGATCCGGCCGATTTCTCCTGTGGGCGGTGGGACTGTGTGTATGTGAGCGTGATCACCACGAGCAACTGCCCCGGCGGGGTCTACGTCGAGGCAGCGGTCATGAGAAACGGTGTGGCGATCGGCATGGCGAATCATCTGGCGGCGGGGGCGGCGCCGTTCACTACGATCGCAGCACTGCTGGAGGACTTCTCTGACGCAGGTGACAGCTTTGAGCTTTCGAAGATCAACTGTATGTAGCGCCGCGCACCAGGACCGCATTGGAATGCCAGGGCCGCGCACTTGTGGGCCGAGCGGCTAATCGCCGCGGTGATGGCTCCCGGTTGGACGCGCCGCGGCGCTGCACACGGCGTTCGGCTTCGAGCGGACGGAACAGGTCCGCGCCGTTCGCTCTCCGCCACGTGTTCCGACCACGGCTTTGATCCCGGACTAGAGAACGGCGTGCGCTACATTCAGACGTGCACACTACCGAAGGGTCAGGAGAGCCCAATATTCATGGCAGTATTCACCAAAGCATGGGCGCTCTTCAGTGTTGGCGTCGCGGCAATCTGCCTCGCTGGTTGCGCGTCCCTTCCGGGGGAGCCCTCCGGGTCCCCGGTCGCTGTGACAACTCCGGCGCCAACCGCCGAGACAGACCAGAGCAAGCAGAGCGCCCAAGACAGAACTGCGTGCATGGGGTTTTTCGACGCCATGACCGACTTCGGGGGATCGTCCCGCGAAGCGTCCTCAGTTGAGGCGTACGCGGACGCTCTCTCGACTCTTGCGTTCGAAATCGGCACGCAGAGCGTGATGGCTGGCGACGGAACTGAAGTACAGGCCGCGCTCCCGAACGCGGCCGCAGCCGCCGCAGCGGCCGCTGACGAATATAGGCCTACTGGCAATATTTCGACCACCAAGTGGCTTGCTGTGCAGACCACGGTCGCATCGGTCGCTGATCTCTGCGGCCTCCCTCCGTACAATTTCGAGTAATTGCGTCGATCAGGATCGCGAGGGGTGAATCCGTGAAGCGGCCGGGCCCCCAATAAACCTCAGGAGCCCGGCCGCCCTTCACCACCACATACACGCCGACCCCACTGGAGCGTCGCGGGGCGGCATGTCCAGCTTGTGCGCGGCGATCGCTCAGAATCCCGAGGACCTACGCCGCGAGCTCATATGCCGCGAGCTGCGAGCGCAGGAGCGCCAGCCCGCGCGCCCTCAACTGCGACACCGCCGAGTGCGTGACGCAGAGCTCTTCAGCGACCTCACCCATGGTCCGCTCGTCCCCGTACACCGCCTCAACCACGACACGAACTCGATCCGGCAGCGCAGCGACGGCGCGGCGGACTTGGTCCCGACGTTCACTGGCGACCAGCGCGTGATCGGGTTGGGCTGTGGTCGGCGATTATGACGCGACGTCATACCAGCCGGTGGCAGGAAAAGGTCGCGGCGTCCGCGTCGCGTGCTCGCCTCGACCCGTGGAGATCAGCGTCGGGCGTCGGAATAGCCCCGATCATCCAATCGTCTGACAGCGATGTCGAGTAACCATCTAGCGACCCGGTTGAGCACCGTCGCCTGCTCGAAGTGTCTCGCCAACGCGGGGCTCACTGCGTAGTAGCCACGGATGAAGGCCCTTCCGATCGGGGACGTCGCGAGGTCGGCATCTCGGAAGCGACGAAGTGTCAACACCGGAGCCGCGTCATAGGAGCCGTATACCGCGGTGGCGATATAGCAACCGCTCTTGGCTGGTTGATCGTTTCCGTGAGAAACGGCGGGCTGGCCGGCAGCGAGCTTGAGTTTAGTCGCCCTGGAGTCGCCGGCGTGTTCGGCTCTGGTGAACCAGTACACCGCCTGCGCGGTTTCGCCGCGCTCATCCAAGGCTTCGCCTAGATTCACCATGATGTCGCCCCGCTCCGCCGCGGAGAAGTGGTCGCCTTCAAGTGCCTTCGTGTAACACTCGATAGCCTGACCAAGGTCCTCTCTCCAGTGATAGGCACGGCCGAGCCCGAACATCCAGTCGGCTCGGGAAGCTGCGTCCGGGCTGCCTATCTCCAACGCCTTACGGAACCAATCGATCGCTCGGTCGGGGTCGTTCCGTTTCAGCAGGGCGTGCCCGAGCATCGGCATCGCGAGTACCTCGCCGGCTTCGGCAGCTTCGGTGTACCAGCGGATGGCTTTGTCGAGGTCACCCCGCTTTTCTAGAAGCACTCCCAAGGTGGACATCGTGATACGCCGGAGCTCGACTTGCCAAATCCCGTCTCCAAGCGCCTTGGTGTTCCAGTGGATCGCCTGATCAATGTCGCCCCGCAGCTGCGCGGCAGTTGCGAGATCCAAGGTTGCGAGGACCTCGGCGTCCAACGGAAATACGGCCGATCCGGGATTCTCGCGTTCGCCGCGCTCCCAACGATCTTGGATTTGTGCAACTTGGTCACTACCGAGATCGTGATCCAGTCGAGTTGCGGCTTGGTTCAGTTCCTCGACCATCACCGAGTATCCCCGTGGTGTTCGGTAAATCGGATTCCCGGAGATCCGAGCCAAGTAGGGCTCCAACTGGGACCAAGACTTCGACGATAGGAGCAACTCCGCGATGTCGTTCGCGAATGCAGATGGCTCTCCGAGCTCAACTGCGAGCGCGTTCGGCGAACGGTCATAGATTGTCCGACCAACAGCCGCAAGTTCGAGCGCCTCAGCCAAGTAGCCAGCGCACGCAACGGTCTTGTAGAGCGATCTGATGAGCGAGGTGTATACAACACCTGACCTGCGAGTGAGTTCGATGTAGGTCCTAGCCGAGCCGAGGTAGTCCTCGCTTCTCTTCAGAGTCATTCCAATAGTCATGTCGATTGACCACGAAGGGGGAACGCTGTCCGATGTCTGTCGGAGCGTACCGAGCTCCGAAATGAAGGGACGGACGAGTGCTGGCAATTGTTCCGCGGTCATTGAGCCCCTTTACTCACGCGCCCGAGCAGGGAGCATCGGGCACGGTTACGTGATACATATTGCCCGTCCGTGTCCCTCTACGCCACCAGCTCGTAGTGGCTCAGCCTCTGACGGAGTAACGCCAGTCCCTGCGATCGCAACTGCGAAACGGCGGAGTGGCTGACCCCGAGCGCCTCGGCAAACTCACCGACGCGCACTTCCGTGTCCCCGCAGTGGAGAAGCTCGATCACGCCGCCGGACCCGATCCGGCAGCACCGCGACGGCGGCCCTGACCTGTCGGCGGCGCTCTTGGGCGAGCAGTACTGCCTCGGGCTGCGCTGCGTCGCCTGGCAGCACGTCGGCAACCGCGTCGACGTCGTTGAACACCGGGGCGCCGGCCCGCCAGTAGTTCCGCGTCCCCGGTTTGGAGTTCCGAGCGCAGAGACTCGCTCGCGACCCAGGGTGTGTGTGTGCGGGGTCACAAGCAGCCATTACTATTCGGGCATGCCTTTGATTCCCCAGCAGAACATCATCGTGATCGACAACTCCGGCGGGACCGTTGAGAAGGCGGTCGCAAAGCTTTACAAGGAGCTTGAGGTCTATCCGGCCGTGCGGATCGTCTCGATCAGCATCACCTTCACAAGCCTGGCGATGGGCGTTCAACTGGTTGCAGTGGTTGAGACCGTCTAGTGCCTGACGAGCCGCGACCATACTCCGAGCGCCCTGCGGCCCGCCCTGACCCTGAGCGGGTCAAGGCGCGAGACGAGCAAGCAGCTCGCGCCGAAGCCAATTCCAAACAGGGAATGGGAGGGTGTGGGTTCGGATGTCTCTTGATATTCGGCGCTGGAGCCGTCGTGTATATCATTGGGTCGATCATCGGCGCGCTGATTCCGGGGTAGCCCGCGCGGCTAGGGGGCTGCGCCCCTCTGCTCAAGGAGCGAGATGCCGTCCTCAAGGTAGTTCACCGCTGACTCGAAGTGGGCGGTGAGGGCGACGAGGTCTCCGGTGACCCTGACTTGAAACCCGATGTGGTCCGCGCTGTGCAGACGAGCGTTGCTGTGTTGCCAGATGGAGTGACGCCGACCGTGCGCGAGTCCGCTCGTGCGCTGCCACTGCATCAGGAGTGTCTCCTGCTCGGGCGTGTGCCTAATGACGAAGACCTCGGCAGCATCGAGCCGATCAGTGATCGACGGCGCTGACAGAGTCACGCCAGCATTGTTGGGCCGAGCGTCACGCATCTCTTCGAACTGTTTGAGATACGGATCGTCGGGTTCAAGCCCTCGGTGTTTTGCGCCGGCGGCCGTGGCGGCTAGTCGACGACTATCGTTCAACGACTCCCTGGAGAGCTGAATTGCGCGAAGCACTCGTGTGTCGCGATCGGGGGGACCAATGAGCCAGAGGGCCACGCCCGCGCATTCGAGCGCGCTTCGCGTCAGCGTGAAGCCCGCGAAGGCGGGCATTGTGTCGGCCTTCATCAAGAGGTCGGAGACAGCCTTGATATGGTCCGCGCCGACGGACAACAGTCCACGAGCTTGGTGACTGACGGCGTCCGTAGTCGATGCGCGATCATCGCCCGCCAATGAGCTTCGTGGCTGCACTTTGAACGTCTGCAAGCGATCGATGAGTGGCTCAACACCCTCGCTGACGAGCGGGAAGTATTCGGCGGCAATCTCTCGACCACGCCCATGCTGAAACTCTTCGTCTGAAATCAGCGGCGCCATAGGTAGAACGTACCGGCGAACGTAGCAGGGCCGGCACCCGATGGAGGATGCCGGCCCTGCCGGGTTCGTCCCTACGCCGTGAGGTCGACCGTGACGATCGCCGCGGGGGCGAACACGTCGGTCGCGAACCGGCCGTCGGTACGGGCGCGGACCTCGTTCTTTGCGAAGCCGCTGATCGCATCCCAGACCGTCTCGATTCCCTGGCTCCGTGTGACACGCCGTCACGTGCCGTCCGCGCGATGCAAATAAACCGTTTGTCGAGCGACACTCACTCACCCGATACACTCGCCGCATGGCACAGAACGTGCGGATGCAAAACGTTGCGGAGCAGCCGACCGAGAAGCTGGAGATTCATCTCCGCAAACTCGCATACCCTCGCCGCGCGCTCGACCACGTTGAGGGTGCATCGGTTTGGTTCATCGGCCTGTTCGTCGCTATCGTCCTTGCGCCGTGGATACTCCCTGCATTGAACTCAAATCTTCAGTTCGGTCCCGGTTGGCTGATTTATTGGGTCCCGCTCACGGTTTGCGCCGCGCTCATCCCGATGGGGATTGTCGGCGGAAAGATCGCCGACGTACGCGAGGACAAGGAGTTGGCGGCGGCAATCGGTGCCGAGCTCGAACGGCGCACGTCCATCTCAAACTGAGCTGATCATCGACGGTCGTCGTTAGACGCTGTCCGGGAAGGGAACCTCGTGGAAATTGCTGTGCTCATCACAAACATCGGGCTGTTCGCCGCCACGGTCATCGCGGCGATAATCGCTTGGCGATCTGTCAGCGACGCCCGCGAGGCGCGTGACGAGGCGAAGCGGCACGAAGCAGCTGCGCTAGCGGCCGCGATCAACGCGGCAGACGCAGCGGTGCGCTCGGCGGACGAGCACAAGCGTGCTGCTGATGCCCTCGAACGCCAAGCAGACATCGCCGAGAGTGCCACTGCCAAACCGCCATGGCATATGGAGCGCGTTGCCAAAACCCGTTGGAAGCTGACGAACCAATCGGGGGCCAATGCTGACTTCGTTGACATCAAGGGGGAGCCGGACGGACACCTCCAGGTAGAGGACGAGCAACCCTGGCGCGATATCGCTAAGGGTGCGAGCGTGTTCTTCCAGTTTGGCGGAGGAATGACTGACCCGGGCAGCATCAACGTGAGGATCAACTGGAGGGATCCAATCAAGGGCGGACGCGAGGCTGTTGTCACAATTCCCTAGCAGCGAACCGATCGCGCCTGCCCCGCAGGGCTTGGCAGGCCGAAGGCGGTGCGACCACCGCGACGATAACGCGGAGAGGAGACGGAACGTTGCGGTGCGGAAGCGTGCCGGTGACGACGTACCGGCCACGGAGCGACCCCGTATCGCAGCTACCGCCGACGGGTCGCCAGCGGCGCGCTCACGGGACGGAGACGGCGTAGCCGGCAGCGGCGCGTTACACGGCGCGATGGCGGTGAGGACGCGGGTGTTTGGGGCTGCTGGAAGTGGGGGAGTGCCGCGTCCGAGAGGGCGAGCGCCAGCGAGCCCGGTGTCTCAAGCTGTCGCTATTGTCGAAGCGTGATCGACTTCGACGTTTCCGAGCTGCCACAGCGACCCCACGAGTGGGCCGCGCTTGTTCGCGCGGCACTAGCAGCCAACCAACACGACGAGTATCACTGGATCGAGTGGAAATCGGCGCTGGATCTTAACGACCAGCAGATAGTCGGGCAAACGCTCGCGAAGGCGATTGTCGCGATGGCGAATCGTGAGCCCGACATTGCCGGCGATTACTTCGGTGGGGCTGGTGTCATCCTCATCGGGCTGTCCGATGGCACGCTTCACGGCGTTGAGTCAGTCGATCATGCTCAGTTCGAACCCCGCCTCACACGATTCATTGGTGAAGACGGTCCGCGTTGGACCCCGCATTGGATTCCCATCGATGGAGAAACTGTACTGGCGATCGCGGTGGGCGCGCCCCGTCAGGGTGACCCAATTCATTCCTTCCGAGCCGCAGCAGGGAAGATCACCCCGGGCACCATTTATGTTCGTAAAGGCTCCCGATCGGTACCTGCCGACCACGAGGATCTGCAACGCCTTGCACGACGCTCGCTGCCCAAGCAGGTACAGCAGTCGCTGGACATTGATGTCGAGGTCAGATACCCCGAGGCGTTGCCGCGGGTGGCTCCCAACCCAGCAGACTTGGCCAAGTACCTCGCGGACGAACGCCAGAAGCTCCTAGAACCGTTGGAAGCTCACCTCGCGTCGCTGAACACGCCCCTCGGTTTCGCCGCCATCAAGGGGGCCCTGAACACTTCGTCGGGGGAGCAGGACCTCCTTGTGAAGCATTTGACCGCCGAAACCCGCAACCCGGACCGATTCAGGGAAAGTGTCGAGGAGTACTTGGCTGAGGTTGCTAATGGGTGGGAAGCGGCGATGGACGCGGTTGCGTTCGTCTCGTTGCCCGCACCGGAGTTTGTCCTCATCAACCGGTCGAACCGCAATTACGTCGACGTCAGAGTCCAGTTGCACGTCGCCGGTCAGGCGCGCGCCGGAGACGGAACTGAAGATCCACTTGACGTCCTGCCCAGGCCTCCCAAGGCGTGGGGGACAGTGAACAGCTTCAGCTCTGCCTTTGCGTCCCAAACCGATTTAGCTCACGAACTGTCTCTCGGCTTCCCGTCGGCTCCTGCATCAATCATTTCCAACGGCGGGAGTTTTCAGATCGAGTTCTTGGACGTCAACCTTCGTCCGCGAGGTGAGGCAGTTCTTGACGACGAGATCGTCATCGTGGTTCCGGCGGAGCGATCTGAACCAGTAGTTGCTGAGTGGACCGCAACCGCCAGCAACATTGATGCTGTGGCGTCGGGATCCTTCGAGATCGAGTTCGCTGCCTCGGCTCGGGTTCTCTACTTCCATCCGGATGCTTAGGAGTTAGTCCTTCAGGCTGCCGCAGCGAGCCGCATCACGAACTGCGCGACTTGGTCTGCATGCCGCTCGGCGTGACCCGCTTCGATGATCTGCTCGCGCAGCAGTAGTTGCCCATTGATGACTTGGTCGCTCGTCAACGCTGGTGAGCCGGACCCGTACATGAACGCGGCTGCTGCGGTCGTCCATTCTTGGAGCTCCGAGGTGTTGGCCGGCACGGAGCCGGCGACCGCTTCGACAGAAGCGATGTAGTCGGTCTCCGTCTTGGGCAGTACCCGCCGTACGACGTCAGCCGCCAACTCGATGAGGACGCCGCGGCGTTCGAGTGTCGAGGTCAGCAGCTGACGCGCAACCGGTAGCAGGGTCGCGTCATGGATCCGCCCCGGGCCCGAGAAGTACCGCGCTGCGCGCCCCGTCCATGCGTCGATGTCTTCGCTGGTCGACGCCGAATCCGGTGCGTCGCCGACAGCGGGCCATACCTCGCGCAGCAGGCTCCGCACGTAGCTGCGGTCCTCGGCTCGCTCCGCCTTCTCCGCCGCGAAGCGGGCGCGCTCGGCGTTTCGTTCATCCACGAGCTGCGCGAGATCCGTCTTCCGATCCGCTTTGATGAACATCGCCAGACTCTCCTCCGCGTGCGCATCGAGCTGTGGACGAAGCCGCTCCGCTCCTAGACCCGGCAGCGCCGCCGTCACACGCCTTCGAAGGTCCCGCGCGGAGCGCTTCGTCAGCCCGAGCACCTCGGGGTCGACTCCACCGAGGCCGCTTGCCGCTGCGAGCCAAGCGCGCATGCCCAGAACCTCGGAGTACGCGAACGCAGGGTGCGGGACCTCCGAGATGAGCTCCGCGAGCGGGTCGGCGCCGTAATCGCCGGTGGCCAGCGTTTCGATCGTGTCCGCCCACGCCCACGCGCGGTCTCCCTCGTCCCGGGATAGTTTCGTGAACGACCAGCGGGCGGTTCCCAACGACGTTGAGTTCTGTCGCTTGATCCAACCGAGCTTGACCAAGTTTCCGAGCACGATCCCGGCGTTACCCGGTGTGAGGTTCGTTTGCAGCGCCAGCCAGTCGCGGGAGGCCAACGCATTCGAATAGCCGCGACCGTCGAGTAGCGTCTGTGCCCCGAGAACAGCGAGAGCCGCACGCGCGGTGACTTGGGCCTTCTTACCCACACCAACCCCGGGCCGGGCCGGGGCGAGGAGGTGACCGACGACACTGCGAGCGACGTGCAGGCGGGCGGCGGGCAGCTGGCCTGGGGGAGTGGAGGCAGAGGAGCCGACGAGAGCGATGTGTGACCGGGCAGCCTTGACAAGTCGGTACCAGCTGCGATCGGAGCGTGCGACAACGCGAACCGGTTCTGAGCCGAGCCTGAGAATGGAACGCCGAGCAGCAGCGGGGGCGAAGCCCCGATCGAGTGCGAGTGTCAGCGTGGCGAGGATCCGGGAAGTCGGTGACGGGTCTGCAGCCCGGTCAGTGAGCACGCGACGTAGCAGGTCATCGAGCGTCGGAAGGGGCGCGTCAGCGCCGGTGTCAGAGGTAAACGCAACAGACATCAGGAAGCTCCAAGCAGTAGATAGCCAGTTTCTGGATGCCCCGGAGCGAAGCGTCAGGGGTCATCCAGACTGTGTGCGGCTATCCCGTCTATGCGCGGCAGCGCCCGAGGGCACCGTGAAGTCAGCCGCGCAACTACGTGAACGCCGGCGATCAGCAACAGTCACGCAGCGTCGACATCCCGGCTCCGCCTCCGCTAGCGCTCCGTCTCCGCCGGCATCGCAGCGTCCACGTCACGCCATTCGTCATGGAACCTTCGTATCGACGTCGGCACGCAGGCGTCTCGGTGTCGATGCGGCGCCGTACCGCAATCGCGGCGCGGGCGGGACGGAGACGCTGCGTGGGCGTGAGGGCGCCGGAGGCGCCCGGTGTGAGCGTGACGCTGACGATCCGAGACGCTGCGTGGTTGATGACGAGTCGAGGACGGTACGGGTGCGCGGCGCGATCTGGACGGTGACGATGTCGACGCGATCACCTATGCGCAGGACGGTACGTAGGACTCAGTCTTGTACTGGGTCAGGAACGCTTTGTGGACTGAGGACCATCTGTACTCAGGGATCGATTCGTTCTCGTAGAGAACGACCTGATCATCTTCTCTTCGACCCTTTCCTCTCCGGCAGCTGCTCGGCCTCATAGGTCCCGACTTGGAGCCACCACATGTCTTCGACCGGGAATTGGTCGAGGCCCCGCGCGGGAAGCGCGGACGGGGGTTCACAGCGTCCGTGCCCTTGGTCCTCGCACAGATGGTCGAGCCTGAGAAGTCCGGGGTCGAGTGGCAAGCGTTCACGGTGGGGGATCTCGTAGACGGTCCAGTTCCTTGCCATGGCAGCAACATGACCGTCGCCTTGGAGGACGCCGCAACTCGGGCAAATCTGAGCAGCGTAGGTTCGGTCCACCTGCTTGCTGGTTCGGACCTCGTACCTGATGGGTGAGGGGAGCCCGCTTCGACTGATTGCCGATCGCACCGAGTCTTCAACTCGGATCTCTGAGCGCTCGACGAGCCACGGCCGGTACCCACCCAGTTTGCTGAGCGCGAGCGCGTGGCCGCAGCGCGTTTCAAGCTGCACTGCCTCCAGATGCCACAGCGAGAGCCATTGGTTGCACTCCGGCCGCCAGCAGCGAGCCATCGCCGTCGAGACATGGAGCTGCCGGGTCGCGACTTCGACTCGCGATCGCACGTCCCCTCGCAGCAGACGTGCGAAGCCCTCGGACAGCGCAATGTCCTCGGTGCGTCCGGGCCGCCCCGGCACGGAGATCCTGAGTTCATCGGCCGTCCCAGCGATCGCATGATTGGGCACACGCTGGGCGTTCGTGAGGTTCTTCTCTGAGACCAGCCACCGGCATTCGAGCTCGGCGTTCGTGTACCGCGCCTGCCGCCGGACGAAGTCGGCTTCCGTCTGCGCCGACCACTGGATCTCAATGGCGAGCTTGATGTTGCCGCGTTCTAGCAACACGTCGGCGATCCACTCTCGATCCGGCCCCATGAACTCGACCGTGGATTTCCACCCGAGCTCGCGCGCGACCTCGGCGACGATCGCTTTTGCGCGCAAGTGCTCGGGTGTCTCTCCGCCCTCGTGTAGCTGGCAGTCGGCCTTCAGCTTGTGTGCGAAAAACTGTAGGCCTAGCGACGAGGTCTTCGGCACACCAGGTTGCCCGCAACTCATCGTCAACCCGGTTGTCCGATACGAAGATTTGAGCGCGCTCCATTCGTCCTCCGGCATGCTCCACGACTCAACGCGCAGACCGGCTACGACGGCTACTAGAGGCATGGCTATACGGTAACCGAACGAATCTCGCCTTGGCGATGCGGATTCGCCGCATCTGTCGTACCTGAGCTCGACTGTTCCGCGCATAGGAGGAGCAGCGCCACCGACGACAGGAGACACAGTGCCGAAATTCGACAGCCCCACCCTCATCGCCACCGAGGCGCAACGCCCCATAGCGCGCATCAGCCCCACGTCGGGTGCGTTCGTGAAGGTCACCGTCGCTGTGACGTTGATCTCTTTCGCTGCCGCGTTTCTCATCTCCGGCTTCGCACAAATCTGGGTGGGCGAGCAGATAGGGCTGCCTGGTTGGGCGCGAATCGCGGTACCTCTGGCGATCGACGCGCCGATGTTGGCGTTCGGACTCGGGGCGATCTCGCACCGAGCGCGCGGCGAGTCGACTCGCGGTTCTTACGTGTGGCTCGCCACGTTCACTGGCGCCTCAATTGGTGCAAACGTCTGGCATTCAGCGTCGCTAGGCACGGTAGAGGGTTGGGGCATCCTTGGCGCTGTTGTTGTCTCCGCGCTCATCCCAGTAGCAGTGCTCGGCACCTCCGAACAGGTACTCGGCATCCTGGTCGCGCCGCCCACGTCCACCGATCGCGAACTACTTCGGGCTAAAGCGCGTGTTGTTGACCGTGTGGCGATGTCCGGACAGGCCGCAGGGTCAAAGCGACCACGCAAGAGCCCCGACGAGGCTCACGACGAGGCTCAGCTGATCAAGGCCGCGAAACTGGCGGAGCCCGACCTCAGTGGGACCGAGTTGGCCAAGCTGTTCAATGTTTCGAGAGTGACCGTGTCGAAGGCGCTGAACTCGCCGGCGTGACCGGGATGATCGTTTGTATCAGCGCAACGCCGCGACCCTCATTAGGAGGCCTTCGATGACCGATCCCGTACCCTACACCGCGAGTTTTCACCCGTCTCAGGGAACGAGGGCTGGCACCGGCGCTGTCGCTACGGTCTTCGCTGAGCATGGGGTCCTGCCCACTCGGCTCACTGATCCTCTCGATTTGAACGGCGCCCCAGTCGTTGGCAACTGGGAGTATGACGAGGCGGATCATGAGCGCCGTCTCGTCTCGTACCGACCGGCTTAACAGCCGGCGCGCCCCAGTAGCGGTGCCGCGTTCGGTGTTGGGGCTCTCGCCTTTGGCGAGACGACTTGACTCCACCGCGGAGAATGCCACCGGGCGCATTGATTCGCTTAGGCCGTGGCCGCGCCCACGGCTTTGCCTACCATCGCCCGGACACGTTCCGGCACTCGCTCGCAGATCGCTCGTGACCGCGCTGGACGAGTGATCAGCTCGTCGACTAGGTCGTTGATCGACTCGAAGATCAACTCCACGATTTCTTCTTCGTTCGGGTCTAGGACGAGCATCGTGACATCGTCTGGCTCGTCCTCGACGTGCAAGGACTTGTTGCCGACGTGGCGGATGACCGCCAACATCTCGTCCAAGGGAGTGGACACCCTCCCAAGCACGGGATCGATCCGGTCGGCCAAGGACACCTTGCCAGCGTCCGGATCGAGTTCGCGGAGTAAGCGTTCGAGCGTGGCCGAGGCGCGTGCGGTTGCTGCTCTCTTGGATATTGCAAGGACGTCTGCGGCTTCCGTATACAGCTCTCGTGCTGCCGCAGGCATGTCGGCGTGAGGCCGGCGCGCAAGCGACGCTCGCGGATAGATTAGGACGTCGTCCCGTTATGCCGACGAGTTGTCGCACCGGCCGCACAGGGACATAGCCCATGAGCCGGAGACCACTGTGTTGAGACCCTCGGCGGGGGCCGAGTATTTCGTCTCCTTTATTCGACTGCGGTCGCGCATCGCTTCATGACCTGCGTTTCACGTCAGTTCGACATGACCCTGTTTTATCCGGATATCGTTGCTAGGCTCCGAGTGTTTCTGCTTGTAGGGAGGGACCTCATGTCACTCAGCATCGATCCCCAGTCGGCCGTTTTCAAGGACATCGACACGCTCAAGCGCCATCTGAAGTCGAAGGGGTACGCCACGAGGGTGGTACTCGATGACAAGACAATGGAGAGAGCGAGTGCCCTCGTGACCAGTGATAAGAGATACAGGCTCACGCCGCCAGATGAGCTTCGATATCTCGAAGGGCTGCTCGATCTGCCCATGGGCCACATGAAGGAATTCGGTACGATACCCGCCGTCGGACATGAAGTGTGCTCATGCGGACGAACCCCCAGCGCGCTGGATGTCGTCGTCACCGCACTGAAACAGCGCATTCACGACAAGGCGTTGGTGAGAGACACGCTGCTTGGCACGCAGAACACCTTCGAGATGTCTGACACCGGGCGAGACGCCTTCTGCGTGAGTTGTGGAAGGCTCGTCAGGGCGTCCGTCTACCGCTACAAGGAATCATACCTGTACGCATGAACGCTCTTCCCGGAATCACGACGGTCGACGCACGGAGACTTTGAGCAGACAGTGGAACCTAGCGTACAGATCGTCGATGTGGCACACTTCGCGGCGTCGCAAATCGCCACTGCGGTGGGGCGGCACAAAGGAGCATCCATGACAACACTATTGGAACGGAATTTGTCGAGGTGAATGAGGCCAGCGGGAGTTTAGGCGGCTAGTTTTCGCGGCGGTTTCATCGTCGGTGTTCTCGGCTGGCTTGTCGATCCAGGTCGTGGCGGGCAGGGCGAGGATCTTCGGGTCGACCGAGGTGGCGAACCGTTCGGCGTTCCGGGCACGGGCGGCGGATTGCGGATCGAGCGGACGAGATCTCAGGCTATCGGCGGGCCTCTCGCCGCAAGCATGACCAGTTCGAAGAGACACGAGACGAACTAGCTTGGCGGCTCTGGCCGTTCTGCTGGACAAGGAGAAGCGGCTGCAGCTCGCCGCCCGATTGCGAGCGTGTACGTCGGTTATGCCCGTTTCGAAGCTCGGTGGCGACGAAAGCTTTCCCGGGCATACTCGGCGGCGTTGGCAGAGGCCCGGCCGATGGGTGGTGCCCTCGACATCGTTGAGTTCAACTCGCAGCGCGGCACGCTTGTTGCACGAGGCGCTTCGCCATTTCCCAGCTGATTGGATCGGCGCGGTCAAAACCGACCCGATTGCGATCGTCGTCGCCCCCGACGGCGCGTCTTACGGCGAGGGCAAAATCTCTGGCCGCGCCGCGAGTTTTGCCGGTCCGTTGATCGTGCTCGACAGTCGTGTCTCGCGACGCCATCTCCGCGGGATGGCGATTCATGAGCTCGCCCATCACTTCGCGATGCGAAGCGCCCAGATCATCGACGTCGAACGCGATTTCATCGAGCTTCGTCGTGAACGCGGCGCCGACGGCGCACCTGCCTCTGCCGTGCCGGACGAGGAATACCCCGAGATCAAGCTGGTGCCCGGCAGCTTTGTCAACGGGTACTTCGGGGCCATTCACCCAGAGATTGGTGGCCACGATGTGCTCACATGCGGAGCCGAGGCGTTGTTTGCCGGCCAATACGGAGGGCTGATCGGTTCCGACAGCTACGAGAGCGACGACCAGCTGCGAGCCCCCTCGTGTCGGTCCTCCGCGATCACAAGACTTCTGGAAGGAGTTGAGACTTTGAGAACGCTGGAGGGAGCGTCTCGCGGGCATTCTGACATTGTCAGCGAAGTCGAGACTTCCCGCACTCGTGGTTGTATTTTTGCGCAAACCCATCAGATCTTCCGTTCGCGAGAAACGAGGTCGGTGGCCTCTGATCTTTCCCCGCTTTGTAGGACGGTTCGGGCTCCTGGCTAGTCAAGAGATCAGCACTCGTGTGCGAGCTGACTTCCTGTCGCTACCAGGTTCCGCAGCAACGTGAGACCACTTGACGTTGGGACGAGGCGAGGCCGTTCGACGTCATCACAGGCTGCGAGCGAGGGCGCCTAATCACTCGGTCGAAGTGAGATCTTGCGTGCCGCCACCTGCGCCACCGCTCGATCGGGGTCGGTCGCAGCGAGCGAAATGACCTCCGGGGCGGTCATATTGTCTCGCACCGCGCGCATCCGATCCGGAGTATCCCAGAACGCCAGGTAGCTCAACGGCACAGGACGCCCGCCGGGTCCGCTGTTCGACCAGTAGGGCGGCTTGCCATACATGGGCAAGCTTCTTGTCCTGGCGGCGGCCTGCCACAGGACACCCCAATTTGCTTCTCGGGTCTGGTGGTAGCTGCTGAGGATTTCGTCAGCCGCCGCGAGGTTGATGCCGTCAATCTGCGTGGCCGCGGGATCTTCTACGATCATCTGCCGGAGGGCGGCCATGATAAACCGGGTCCGGGTCGGATCGGACTTTCCTACGGGCTGACCCTCGGGGTATGCCTCCCCAGTGGTTGGGTTGACGCCCTTACGCTTGGCCGCCGCTGCCAGCGCTTGCCCGATCAGGAAAAGTCCGAGGGCGGGAAGGAACCATCCGCCCGCTGGCCCCCAACCTGCATCAGACGCGACGGCTCCCCACAGTGCACCTACGAACGCGAGCATGACGAAGCACCAGACCACGATCACAAAAGTCGCCAGTCCTGCGAGAGCCCTGCCGCTCATGCCTTATGGTCCGGTCGAGTCACTCTCATACGGTAAAGGTAGCCGACTGCTGTGGCCGTCAGCTAGAAGGAAGCAGGCCTGGAGTAAAGATGGCACGGTCGCCTGCGCGGCAGAAAGGGTACCCGCGCGACTTCCGGCGGTGGCCACCTTCCTCTTCAGGTGGACATGGCTGCCGCCGGAGTCTTGATTTGCCTGACTCAAGTCCCATGTTCGCTGAGAACCGACAACTCGTTTCACCCGCGCCTCCGGCTCGCAGGCTCTCGGAGCCCAGCCGGTCGTGCAGCTCACGCATAGGCAGGGCATGAGCCACCACGTCACACGAATGTCCACGACCGACCGCGCCTCCGAGGCGTGGGACTCAGTCAGTCCGTGCACGCGACCGCTTGCGTACTCGATTGCGGACGCCGCCGCTGCAGTCGGGCTCGGGCAGACTATGCTCCGTGACCACATCAAGTTGGGGCTGCTCGAAGTTCGCTACGTCGGGAGCAAGCCCATCGTCACCGCTGTCGCGCTAGAACAGTGGCTCCTCGGATTGCCGACCAAGGCACCGAAGACCGCCTAGTTAACAGGATCGCTCTCCTTGGGCCGGAGTTCGAAATTGATCGAGGCCCCGAGCCTGCTCAGCGCGTCGCGTTCGGCGGCGAAAGTCGCGTCCCCGGCGTCGTATTTGAGACTCATCTCGACGGTTGCGTGGCCCGCGATGCTGCGGATGATTTCCAGGGGAATTCCAGCGCGACGCATCAGAGTGACCGCGGTGACGCGCGAGTCGTGTACGCGCACCTGTGGGCCACCCGCCCTTTCGAGTACCGCATGCCAAGCGCGGTTGTCTGCTGATGGATCGATGGGGGACCCGTCGAGGGGGAGGAGTGTTCGAACGCTGGGAGTCAAACTGTCCGCACTACGCCCATTGTTGCCGCCGCGATTGCGCTTTCTCTCGCTCGTCCACATCAGTCCGAAGGGATTCGGCTCGGTAGCCGCCTCGTCGACGCGCTCCTCAAGCCACGCTCGGAGCGTGGCCTCCATCGGAACGGTCCGGGCCGAGCCACGGGTCTTTGGGCGTAGGAGCATCAGACCGGAGTCGACGTCGAGTACACGATGCTCGTACTCCTCTTTCACATCGCGACGGCGCTCCGGACAGCTGCCGCCGCGGACCTTGCCGCACGGATACATCCCGCCGTGTATCGGGTCCGGGGAGCACCCATGGGCCCACGGCACCGCTTGAAGCGCCCATTCCAAATGGATGAGCCCCGAGCCGAAGTCCGCTCGCTCGATTTCAAGTCCAAGGATCTCGCCTTGGCGTGCCGCCGTAAGCAGTCCAGCAGCCCATCGAGAGCCGAGGCGGTCATTGCGCGTCACATCGAAAACTCGGAAGGCATCGTCGACGGATAGCGCCACCGGTTTGTACGCTCGCGCCGGAATCTTCTTGATGAGGGGCATGGGGTTGAACGGCATCAACTTGTGCGTTTCGGCACTGAGCGCGGCTGAGGCGAATATCGCTTGGGCCTGCCGGGCACTCGTTGCTGATCGGCCCGTCCTGATTGCATAGTGGACGATGGCTTGCGCGTGCTCGGCGGTGAAATCAGTGAGCAGCACGTGACCGATCGCGGGGATGATGATGGTCGAAATCTTGGACTTGTACCCGGCGCGTGTGCGTGGTTTGGAGCGATTGATAGTGTCAAACCAATGCCACATCCAGCGCTTGACCGTCCAAGGGTTACTCACAACCCGGATCTTTGCGAGCCCGGCGTTCGACCGCGCATCCCTGAACTTCTGTTCAACTCTGCTTTGGGTCCGCGCTGTGACGCGGATGCGGTCGGGCTTGTATTCCATGACCCAGAGGTTGCGCTTCTCGTCGAAGAACTGGGTCCCCGCTCCGGCGGTCCGTCGCGCCTTCTTCACGGCCTCATCGACCTCCGCCACAACGCCGTCCTTCCGCGAACTCCCGTTCGCCGCATGTCTCAAATCAGGTGTAGTCACAAGTGTAGTCGTTCGTGTCGTTTCGCACGGCATCGTGCGGCATCAAAATCCCCGTACTAATGCGGCTCTACCATCGTTCACACGTGATTTCAGCGGACTAATAATCCGTCGGTCACGGGTTCAAGGCCCGTCCGCCCTACGAAAAAAGGTGTCCCTACACAATCTGGATACCCTAGTCTCGTGCGTCTCCTCACCTACGACTCTGCCGAATCGATCTCGGAGTATCACGACACCTTCCTGAACGAGCTACAGAGAGCGCAGGACCGGCTTTACAGCAGGCTGGAGCACACCCCGGAGTTCCAGCCGGACAAGACTGTTGAAAGTCTGCGCTTCTTGGGCGACTGGTTCATCGATCGGTTGAAAGCTAACGAACCTGACGGCGACATGTACTTGCCTGTTTGGTGGGACATGGCATTTCCACCCGCAGGCACGGGCACGCCAAAGGATGCCCGATGGACTCCGCAGCAGCTGCGTCTCATCGATCAGGTGCACGCGTACTACGTCGACGTACTTCAGGCGCAGCGCCCGGATGCGTTCTGGATCAGCTTCAAGGGCGAACATCGCGACAGCCGGAACGGTAGTACCTTGCTGGTGGTGGGAAATGCCGAGATGCCCGTTATCACGCTTAATCCCATATTCGGCACTGCCGTCAGGCTCTACCGGCTCGGCGAGCAGCCCGTGCCGGGCTGGTTGGCGAGCGAGGCCAGCCAGGACATCACGTCGGATGCGGCGCGGCTCTAACGAGCCATGGCCGGCCGCGGCCCGACCTGGCTCGCGCGGCTGTCGCGCGCTATTACTACGCCCTGGGATGACCCCTTCGCCATCAGACGCGAATTGCGGGCCGATCGTCGCTATCCAATGAGTCGTTGGCGCGCCACGCATAGAGAACAGCCAGCGCGCAGACGATCGCGAAAGCGATTGAGCCGATGATCCACAGCGGCATTGGCCCGATGGGCAATCCCCACCACCACTGGACGGTCTTATCGAGATTCGGCCAGAAGTCGTGGAGCCCCGTCGTGAACCGGCGGATGGTGAACCATTGGATGGTGAGGTTGCCAAGAAATGCGGCGGCAGCAACGATCAAGATATGCACACGCCCGAGTCCGGCACTCGCGGTGTGAAGTGCCCGTCGCCTTCCGTCGGTCACGGGCTCAAGTCCCGTCCGCCCTACCGTGTATTTGCTGGCCAGGAGTCTATTTGGGACCGTCCAGTTGCTGAGCGGTACTGATTCTGCCCCTTATTTGACCCCTCCCGTTCCTCAAGTTCGGCGTTCAAGTTGTTCGGCAGTCGATCAGCCAAGCAGCGCCTGCGCGATCGTGTAGATGACCAATCCGGCAAGGGCGCCGACGATCGTGCCGTTCAGGCGGATGTACTGGAGGTCGCGACCCACCATCAGCTCGATCTTCTCGGTGGTCTCTGCGGCATCCCATCGCTCGACCGTGTCGGTGATGATCGAGGCGATGTCATGGCGATACCGGTCGACCAGCGGCACGGCCGCGTCGGTCACCCAGCCGTCGACGCGGCGTTGGAGCGCGGCATCCGTCGTCAGCCGTCCGCCGATCTCGACGAGCGCCTGCGCGGCGCGGCGGCGCAAACCACTCTGCGGGTCGGCGAGCGAGATGAGCAGCCCCGCCTTGGCAGTGTTCCACGCCTCGGAGGCGAGTTCGCGGACGCGCGGGCTGTCGAACAGCGTAGCCTTCGTCGCCTCGAGCCGTGCCATCGTCGCAGGATCGTGATGCAGGTGATCGGCGAGGCGTCGGAGGTAGCCGTCGATCGCGATGCGAGCAGGATGCCGGCGATCGGCCTGCACGGCGGCGACGAACTTCACGGCTTCGTTGTACACCGTGTCATCGACGAGGCGAGCTGCGATCGACGGCACCCACACCGGCAGACGACGCGAGACGAGCCCCGAGAACGACGCGTGGTTGGCGGCGAGCCACGTCGCGATGCTGTCGACTGCGAGGTCGACCGCGCCGTGGTGGGCCCCGGACCCGACGATGCGCCCGAGCCATTCGCCCAGCGGCGGTCCCCACTGCGGCGCGACCAGGTGCTCGCGGGCGAGATCCTCGATGATGTCGTTCACGTCGTCGTCGCTGAGCGCGCGCAGGACGTCCGCCGCTATGACGGATGCCTCGGTGCCCACGCGCTCTGCGTGGGCGGGCACCAGAAGCCACTCGCCGAGCCGCGCGGCGATCGCCGTCCGCTCGAGCTTGGTGCGGACGACGTCGCCGCGGAGGAATTTCGGTCTCGACGAACTCGCCGAGGTTCTGACCGATCTCGTCCTTGCGATTCGGGATTAGATGAAGGGCGTCGCGCTGCGGTGTGGAGCATCATTGCGGGAATCATAGCCATCGATGATCACGGATGGGACCCCACGGCATGCCCTGCACACCCATAAAGATTCTTTGTGGCGTGCGAAATTCACCGTGACTTCTCAGAAAGCCCTAGCTCCCGCGTGCTGCCGGGCGACGCGTACCCCAGCACTCCAGAGGTGAGCAATCGCTTGCCAAAATGCGATTCAACGTCGGGTACCGTAGCTGCCGAGATTCCGGGGAAAAGCCCCAGAAGACCAGAGAATCAATCGCGTTAGGTACTAGTTTTTGTCGTCTCACCGCATGCCCGCCACTTCCACCCACAAGAGAACAGCTCGTCTCCGCAAGCACTGCGCGCTCGGCGCTGTGGCCGCCGCCGCAGTCCTCGGAGTCGCCTTCGCCCCCGTCGGCAACTCCTCCGCAGAGGCAGCCGGCGCGGTTAGCGTCTCATCCTCCGCTGAACTTACGTCGGCACTGACATCCGCCACCGCCGGCGATGTCATCACCCTGGAAGACGGCACCTACACTGGCAAATTCAAGGCGGCGGCATCCGGTACCCAGGCCGCCCCGATCACGCTCGTCGGCTCGCCCAACGCCGTGCTCACCACCGGCTCGACCTCCTCCGGCTATGGCCTGCACGTCACCGGGCACAACTGGAACATCACGGGCTTCAGCGTGTCCGGCGCGCAGAAGGGCATCGTCCTCGATGACTCGGACAACACCGTGATCGACGGCGTCGATGTTGGATCGACCGGCCACGAAGGCATCCACCTTCGCTCGAGCAGCAACGGCGTCACCGTCCGCAACTCCACCGTCCACGACGCCGGCGTGGTCACGCCGGCAATCGGCGAGGGCATCTACGTCGGAACCGCCGAGAGCAACTGGGGCGAGGTCATGGGTTCCTCGTCCACCGCCGACCAGTCCGACAACGCGGTTATCGAGAACAACCGGATCTTCAACACCGCCGCCGAGGGCATCGACGTGAAGGAGGGCACGACCGGCGGCCGTGTCATCGGGAACAGTTTCGATAACGCAGGCCACTCGGGTGCCAACAACGCAGACTCCTGGATCGACATCAAGGGCAACGGTTACGTGGTCGCTGACAACTCCGGCACCACCGCCCGCGTCGACGCGATCCAGGTTCACTCGGTGCGAGACGGCTGGGGTGGGAACAACACGTTCACCGGCAACGGCACCGTCGCTGCAGTCCCGGGCTTCGAGGTGAACATCGCCTCGAAGACGCCTGGCAACGTCGTCGACTGCAAGGCCTCAGACGCCGCCCAGGGCCTCACCAACGTCGACTGCAGCTAGCTGACACAACGGCCACGGCCAGCCGTCTGCCGGAAGGCAGCGGCTGGCCGTTCCTCGTTAAGCCCTGGTGGGCTGACGTGCGGTAGCCCGCGGGTTCAAGTCCCGTCCGCCCTCCGGGAATTCCTCGCGCACTCTCGCTCAGCGCGAGCACTTCGCTCGTGATCGCCTCGGTGAGGCGGTCGAGGTCCGGGCAGGTGTCCGGGTCCGAGGCAATGGTCAGCACCAGGTTTCCCGCGTAGGAGAGCGCCGCGAACGAGACCGTGACGTTGCCGGCCGCGACGCCGAGCGGCAGGATCTCGGTCACCGGGTTGCCGGCAAGGCTCATCGTCGCCACGGGGCCTCTGACGTTGGTCACAAAGGTGTTCACCAGGCGCTGATGGTCAATGAACCGGCGATACACACCGGTGCGGCCGAGCGTCCGAAATACCGGGCCAATCAGGGCATTGGATGCCGCGCGGGGAGGCAGCTTCGCCGCTCGGATGATTCGGGTGATCAGTTCCAGACGGGACGCTGGGTCGCCGGTTCCGGGCAGTACCAGGGGGATCACCCCGTTTCTGTTCCCCCGGGTTCGCGATAGTTGTTTCGCGCCGGTCTGATACCGGTACCGACAGCACGAAGTGGTCCAGGGTTTCGCCACGGGACTGAAGCAGGGTATGCAATGCCCCGGTGATCGCCGCGAGCAACAGATCGTTCACCGTGGCGTCGTGCTGATGGGCGACAGCGATGATCCGTTGCAGGCTGAAGCGCAGGCTGGCGTATCGCCGGCGCGGGCCCGTCGGCTGGTTGAGGGACGATCGCGGCAGCAGCGGTCGCACCGCCGGGCGCAACTCGGTGGAAGGCGGCAGCCAGCCGCCGGAGTGCCTGGGGGAGTCGTCGGATCGTCCGGATGTGTTCCATGAGCGCGTCCGCGAACAGGGCACGGCGAGTCGGAGCCGTTCGGGGGAACGTGCCCGGCGACATCCGCTCTGCTCCGTCGACGATGCCTGCCAGCACGGCGAGCCCGGCGATGCCGTCTGCGAGCACGTGATGGAACACCGCGACCAGCGCCGCCTGCCGTTCGCCGGTGTGGGTGATGATGCGGATGCGCCAGAGTGGCCGGCCTGTCTCAGCCGGGGTCGGCAGTTCGGCTGCGATATCGAGAACCGACTGCACCCCACCCGGTTCAGGACACGAGACAACCGACACGTGGTTCTCGATTTGAAAGTCTGGATCATCTGTCCACACCGGTCGACCAAATCCCATCGGGACGCGAAGCAGGCGTTGCCGGAGCCGGGTACGTCGGTACCCGATCCCTGATGGCATCCAGCACCGACGCGGGGTCAAACTCAGCATCCACGCTGAGGAACAGAGCGGCCCCCACCTGCATGGGCGTGGATCCCCGTTCAGCCGCCAACGACATTAGGTCATCGGCGCTGATCCGCTCGGGCCGGAGGCGGTCCATACAGCCGACCGTACGCACCATCACCGCACCCGACAAGGGCGCTGACAGGTCGGGGTCGAGGGAGCCCGGGGGAGGAGGACCGAGCGCGTCGTTGGGGCGAACAGCTGGCAGCACTCAGGGAACGCTCAGGGTAACCCCCGATATCCGAGCAACGCTCAAGCTGGAACGCTGGTCTCGGGCGGTTCTCCGACCGCCCATCTGATTCAGAGAGGCCAGCATGACCGTCCGAACACCACGTCCCGACGCCGCACGATCCGACAAGGCGGGACTCACCGGCCGGTCACTGATCTTCTTCTTCGTCGCCACCTTCGTCGTGTCGTGGGGGGCGGGCATCAGCTATGTGCTGTTCCAAGAGCAAGTCGACGCCATCTTCGGGCCAATGCAGTACACCAACCCGGTCTTCATCTTCATGGTCTACGCGCCGGGCATCGTCGGCGTGCTGATGGTGCTGCGTCACTACGGGATGTCGGGACTTGGCCGCTTCTTCCGGCGGTTCGCGCTCTGGCGGATGTCGCTGGTCTGGTGGCTCGTGCTACTACTGGGTATGCCCGCGGTGTACTACGCAGGCGCCGCCGTCACCGGCAGCATCACCGACCCGTTCCCGTTCGCCACGTGGGACGCCCTGTGGCCTGCCATGCTGGCGATGCTCTTCATCGGCCCGATCGAGGAACTCGGCTGGCGGGGCGTTGCCCTGCCCTTGCTGCAACGCCGCATGGCGCCGCTTTGGTCGGCTCTCCTGCTCGGGTTGATCATCGCTCTCTGGCACACACCGTCATTCCTACTGAGCGGCACCAAGCAGGCCGGATGGGAGTTCTGGCCCTTCTTCTGCGGCATTATCGCGATCAGCGTCATCCTCACCGCGATGTTCAACGCGTCCCGCGGCAGCCTGCTGGTGGCCTTCCTCTTCCACGCGCAGATGAACAACCCGATCTGGCCGGACGCCCAACCCTGGGACATGTGGATCTTCGTCGCCGTCGCCGTCGTGGTGGCCGTAGCGAACCGCAAGGCCATGCTCGACCGCAGCGCTGGAGTGACCGCGGTTCTTGCCTCGACCGGGGCAGCCGACGACGCCGCCCCGGAAAACCCGGGCACAAAAACCCGACAGGACCTCACAACGCCACGGTAGGGTAACGACCATGCTGGAGATCATCCTGGGACTGCTGCCCATCATCGGCCTTGCACTTCTCGTCATCCTGATCGGCGTGTTCTATGCGCGGTCGATTTACAAGAACGCCGGGCCGGATGAAGCCATCCTGGTGACCGGCCGACGGTCCAAGGTCACCGTGGTGGATGGGCAGACGACCGAGGAATCGGGTCAGAAGGTCGTGCGCGGCGCCGGCGTGTTCATCACCCCGTTCTTCCAGAAGGCGCACAAGTTGTCGCTCCGCTCCCGCGCCATCGAGCTGACCGCGGTGGCCCAGGACAAGAACGGCGTCACGCTGACCGTGGAGGCCGTGGCCATCGTTAAGGTCGGTGACACCGAGGAAGCGATTCGCGCGGCCGCCCAGCGGTTCCTCGGCCAGGACAAGAACATCGATAACTTCTCGCAGGAGGTGCTGTCCGGCTCGCTGCGCGCGTCGATCGGCGCCACCGACGTGCTGACGATCATCCAGCGGCGCGATGAGCTCGGCGCGTCGGTTCTCGTGACCGCCCGCGATTCGCTCGCGAACCAGGGCATCGACGTGGACTCGTTCGAGATCAAGGGCATCACCGACCAAAACGGCTACATCGAAGACCTCGGTCGCGCCGAGCAGGCGAAGGTGCGCAAACAGGCCGAAGTGGCGGAATCGCAGGCGACCCGTGAAGCGCGGGAAGCTGCCATCACCAACGAGCAAGCGGTCGCCGAGGCAGAGAACCTGCTGGCGCTGCGTAAGGCCGCGCTGCAGCTGGACACCGACCGCGCCGCCGCCGAGGCGGCTGCGGCGAAGCCTCTCGCCGAGGCGAAGGCGCAGCAGTCGATCGTCGCCGAGCAGGAACAGACCGCCAACCGACGCGCCGAACTGCGCAAGGCCGAGCTCGACGCGGAGGTCAAGGCGGAAGCCGACGCCGAGGCGTACCGCCTGCAGAAGCTCGCCGAGGCGGAGGCCGGGGCATCCGTCGCCCGCGCGAACGCCGACCGGGATTCCCGGATCGCGGCGGCCGCGGCGATCCGCGAAGAGGGCCAGGCGCAGGCCGACGCCATCCGCGCCAAGGGAAACGCCGAGGCCGAGGCGACCAAGGCTGCCGCCGACGCGCTCGCGCACCAGTCCGATGCCCTTATCCAGTTGCGGATGATCGAGAGCCTGCCGCTGATCGCACGCGAGTTGGCCGCCCCGATGGGCAACATCGACCAGCTGACCGTGATCTCCACCGACGGCGCGAGCCAACTGACCAAGAACGTGGTGTCGGGCCTGACCGAGGTGGACAGCGTACTGTCCTCCACGATGGGCGTCAGCGTGCGTGACCTGCTCGGCAAGTTCGTCGGCGGCAGTGCCGCAGGTGCGGCGTTCGGGCAGGTGGCAACCTCGGGTCACGCCACAGCGCACCCGAGGTTCGAGTCCGTCGTCGAGGACGAGCCCGCGCTCACCGTCGACACCGCTCCGGCTGCACCGGCCGCACCTGCGGTGCCGGCAACCGAGTCGGTCCCGGCAAGCTAGCGACCAGCACGTCGCACCGCGGGCTGGCCGTGTCGCAGCCGACCGGATTAGGCTGCGGTCATGGTCGACTCGAGAGCGGCGCTGTCCGATGATGCCCGTGCGCGCATCCTGAACGCTGAGATCGCACGATACGCCGCGCGCGGCTGGCAGGTGCAGTCGATCACGACGGATCAGGCCGTTCTCTCCAAGAACAAGCGCATCGGCTGGTTCTGGAACATAGTGCTCACCTTCTTCACTTTCGGCCTGTGGATGATTGTCGTGATCGCTCGGCTGATCAACCGAAAGCGGATCGCCCTGCTGATCACGGTCGGGCCATCCGGCGCGGTTCGGGTCACCTGACGGATGCCGGCCCCCACGCGTGACGTGCGCGCGGCAGAGGGTTATCCTGCGAGTTGGGGGACTGCTTTCGCGGAAGAAGGAATCGCTCATGATCGAGACATCCCACCGCACGCTGCAGGGCATGCTGATCACGCTGGTGGCGATCGCCGCCCTCGGCGGATGCACCCAGCCGTACAGTGACACGACCGGCAACGGCGGCGCACCGCGCACCACGGAGGGTCATGGCCAGAACGCCAAAGGTGCGCTCACCATCACTACGGCAGAGAGCGATCTCGGTGAGATCATGGTCGACGAGCAGGGCAGGACGCTGTACCTGTTCGACAACGACACCGCCGGATCAAAGAGCGCCTGCGAGGGGGACTGCGCGGCGACCTGGCCGCCGGTGACTTCGTCGGATGAACCAACAGGCGAGGAGGGGATTGACGCTCAGCTCGGCTTGTACACCCGGGCGGACGGCAGCGACCAGGTCACTATCAACGGTCTGCCGGTGTACTACTTCGCGGAGGATGAACAGCCAGGCGACGTCAACGGCCAAGGAGTCGGCGGGATCTGGTGGGTGATCACACCCGACGGTGAGAAGGTGACCGACGCCGATGCGCCATCGCGATATTGACGCAGCCACCCACCCCGTTTTCAGGTTCGCGCAGCACAGTCAGGAGTAGCGCATGAGGCGCGATGCACATGAGGAAGTGAGGAACTGATCATGGGACTCGACGACAAGGCGAAGAACGCAGCGGAGAAAGCCACCGGCAAGATGAAGGAAGCCGTGGGCGACGCAACGGACAACCGGGATCTGGAAGCCGAGGGACAGGCCGAGCAGACGAAGGCCAACCTGAAGCAGGCCGGCGAGAACGTCAAGGACGCGTTCAAGAAGTAGCAGATGGCAAGCAGCGGCCCGGGCAGCGAATCGCGCCCGGGCGGCGTGCTGTGCCGGCGCCCTGCGAACCTTGGAGCGGCCTGTGTATATGGTGAACGCAGGCTGTCTGGGAGTTAACTGGTCGCACCAGATCTCCCGAAGAGAGGTGCACCAAATGGATAACCAGTGGGTGTGGATCATTGTCGGAATCGTCGTCATCGTCATTGTCATCGCTGCCATCGTGTTCTTCATGCGGCAACGTCAGGGCGTGCGCGACGAGCAGAACCGCAAACAGGCCGCCGAACTGCGGGCGCGAGCGCAGGAGTCAGAGCTCGCCGCGAAGGAGCGCGAGGCGAAGGCCGCCCAGGCGGACGCGAACGCGCGGCAGGCGGAAGTGGATGCTGAACGCCTGCGCCGCGAGGCCGCGCAGCGCCAGAACGATGCCCAGCAGGTGCGCTCCGAGGCTCAGGAACAGTTGAACCGGGCCGACAAGGTGGATCCCGACGTGGTGACGGATCGGCGTGGCGACGTGCGGCGTGGCACCGCTCCCGACACGACTGCCGACACCACTCCGGACACCACCCCCGACACGACCGTGGAGCCGCCGGTTCGCGACGCCAGCCACCCGGACACGCCTGACCCCGACGCCGGACGACACGAGCCGCCGCGCATCGGCTGAGTGGGTGATGGTGCCAGCGGTGTCGCCGGCACCATGCAGACTGGTGGGATGCACGTCGTCCTCAGCACTCTGCATGAAGGCGGCGTACGGCTGACCACGCTTGTCGTGGACGGCGCTGACTTTGCCCGCACGGATGTTCAGGATGTTCCGCGGGTGGCGTTGGCGCCCCTCATCCGAGACATGGAGCAGCGGCCGCAGCCGCCGCGTTGGGTGTGGTCGGACACCGCCGTCTGGTACCCGCGCCTGCTCGGCGAGGGCGTATCCGTCGCGCGTTGCGTCGATCTCCGACTCTGTCATGCGATTCTTCGGGCGAGTGCGGCGACTGCCTCCAGTGATCTCGCCACCGCACCGTCCTCGGTGTGGGACGGGCCGCGCTCGGCGACACCCGTTGCCGGACTGTTCGAGCTGGAGCCGGCGGCGGACGGCGACCCCGTCGAGGAGTTCCTGCTGCAGCAGCGTGCGCTCAAGCAGACCGACGGACGTCTCGGGCTCCTGCTCGCCGCCGAGTCGGCTGGCGCGCTGGTCGCTGCCGAGATGACGTTCGCGGGTGTGCCGTGGCGGGCCGACGAACACGAGCGCATCCTGGCCGACATGCTCGGTCCGCGACCGTTCGCCGGGTACCGGCCGAGCAAGCTGGAGGCGAAGCTCGGGGAGGTGCGGGCGGCGCTCGAGGTGCCGGAGCTGAACCCTGATTCGCCCGGCGAGCTGATGAAGGCACTACACGGCGCCGGAATCGTCGCCCAGAGCACCCGCTCATTCGAGCTCGCGGAGATCGACCACCCGGCGATCGAGCCGCTGCTGGAGTACAAGAAGCTGGCAAGGCTGATGACCGCGAACGGATGGAACTGGCTCGACACGTGGGTGGCGCACGGACGCTTTCGCCCGACATACATTCCTGGCGGTGTCGTGACCGGCCGGTGGGCATCGGACGGCGGCGGTGCGCTGCAGCTGCCGCATCAGGTGCGCGACGCGGTTCGAGCCGACCCCGGCTGGACGCTCGTGGTCGCCGATGCCGCACAGTTGGAGCCCCGGATTCTGGCCGCGATGGCCGGCGACAATGCCATGGCCATCGCCGGCCATGGCGGCGACCTGTACGAGGGCATGGTAACCGCCGGCGCCGTGGAGACTCGCCAGCAGGCGAAGTACGGCATGCTCGGTGCCATGTACGGCGGTACCACCGGTGAGAGCGGGCGTATGCTGCCGCGGCTGGCGCGCGCTTTTCCGCGGGCGATCGGACTGGTCGAGCATGCGGCCCGGGCTGGGGAGCGCGGCGAACGGGTGAGCACCTGGCTCGGCCGCACCTCGCCGGCGCCCGGCGCCTCCTGGCGACAGGCCCAAGACGAGGCATCCGACGACGGCGCAAGCGCGGCGCTGCAGTCGAGTGCGCGCGGACAGGCACGCAGCTGGGGGCGGTTCACCCGCAACTTCGTGGTGCAGGGCACCGCGGCGGAATGGGCTCTCAGCTGGATGGCGTCGGTGCGGATGCGGTTGCGGACGCTGTATGACGGCACGCTGACGGATGGACCGCATCTGGCGTTCTTCCTGCACGACGAGGTGATGGTGCACACCCCGAAGGCTCTGGCGCCCCAGGTGGCCGACATCCTGGAGCAGGCTGCGGCCGATGCCGGACGACTGCTGTTCCCCGGCAGCCCCGTCGATTTCAGAGTCACGGTCGCGGTGGTGGACTCCTACGCCGACGCGAAATAGTCAGGCGGCTTGCGGGATGCGGCGACGGCCTCGCTTCGGGCGGTCGGTGCGCACCGGCCAGCCGCGGGTGGGCGGCAGGTCGTCCAGCCAGCGCAGCGCCGCTTCGGCAAGCAGCCGCGTCGCCTGAACCCGCGGTCCGGTGGCTGCCGAGGCCCGGTGCAGCCAGGCCAGACGCGCCGAGGCGATCAGGTCGCTCGCGTCAAAGCCCGGAAGGGAACGTGCCAGCAGCACGCGTTCGACCATGTCGCCCCAGTCAGCGGTCGAGGCATCCGTGAGCCACTCCGATGCGGCGGCCGCGCCCGTCGGGCTGAGCTCGTAGAGGGGGAGTCGATCATCGCTCAGGCCGGCGTCGCGCACCAGGGAATCACGTTTCAACCGGTCGAGCGTGGAGTACACCTGCCCGGCGTTAAGGGGACGCTCGCGCCCTGTGCGTTCCACGACCTCACCGTGCAGCTGATATCCATAGGCGGGGCCGAGCGTGAGCACGGCGAGAATCGCCATCCGGGTTGACATAGAGCAGACTCTAGCGGCAAGTCATCCTCAGATTAATTGAATGACACGCTTGTTATTGCCCGCTTGTGTCGGCAATAATGCTGAAAGCAACACTGCAGCTCGGTTTCACAGGTCGATGGGGAAGTCGCACCTAACGAAACGGAGTGAAACGTGGCTGCTGCAACTGCGCGCGGAGTGATTTATGTTCACTCCGCCCCTCGCGCGCTCTGCCCCCATGTCGAATGGGCTGCAGGTCGCGCTCTTGGTCGTGCCGTGAATTTTGCCTGGACCAGCCAGCCGGTGCTGCGTGGCGCCCAGCGCACCGAGTTCTACTGGGAAGGCGACAAGGGCACCGGTGCCCGGTTGGCGTCGGCCCTGCGCGGCTGGGAGCACCTGCGCTACGAGGTGACCGAGGACGCCGGCCTTGGTACCGACGGCGGTCGCTGGATGCACACTCCCGACCTCGGCATCTACTACGCACAGACCGACACGGCGGGAAACACGGTGATCCCGGAGGATCGCGTGCGGTACGCCATGGAGATCGCAGGAACCAACGCGCTTGAACTACACCGCGAACTGCGTCTGGCCCTCGGCCACGCGTGGGATCAAGAACTGGAGCCCTTCCGGTACGCCGGAGAGGACAGCCAGGTGGTGTGGCTTCACAAGGTGGGGTGACGCAGAGCGGCTGGTCGTGCGACCGGGTTCGGGCCCGGTCGTGACGCTGCCGCTCGGTGGTCGAGCTTGTCGAGAGGGGTCTCGACAAGCTCGACCAACGGATTTAGCTGTAAGTGCGGAAGGCCGCCACGGCGTTGTGTCCGCCGAAGCCGAACGAGTTGCTGATCGCGAGCAGCGGTCCTTCCGGCAGCTTGCGCGGCGTGGTGACGACATCGAGCGGGATCGCTGGATCCTGGTTGGTGAGGTTGATCGTCGGGGGAGCGGTGCGCTCGTGCAAGGCGAGGATCGTGAAGATCGCCTCCAGCGCGCCGGTGCCGCCGAGCAGGTGCCCGGTGGCGGCCTTCGTCGCCGACACGGGGATGTTGGGCAGATGGTCACCGAAGACACGCAGCATGGCGTTGTACTCGGCGATGTCGCCCACCGGGGTGGAGGTGGCGTGCGCGTTGATGTGGTGCACGTCCTGCGGCGTGGCGCCGGCCTGCTCGAGCGCGTCGAGCATGGCCCGTGCCGCGGCGGATCCCTCGGGGTCGGGCGCAGTGATGTGATACGAGTCGGCGGTGACAGCCGCTCCGGCGAGTTCCGCGTAAATCCGGGCGCCGCGGGCGAGCGCGTGCTCCTCGGTCTCCAGCACGAGTGCGCCGGCTCCTTCGCTGAGGACGAAGCCGTCGCGTTCGCTGTCGTATGGTCGGGATGCCGTGGCCGGGTCGTCGTTGCGGCGTGACAGCGCCTGCATGGCGGCGAACGCGGCGATCGGCAGCGGATGCACGACGGCCTCGGTGCCGCCGGCGATGACGACATCCGCGAGTCCCTGCTGCAGGTGCTCGTAGGCGTTGGCGAGCGCCTCGGTGCTCGATGCGCAGGCGGACACCACGGTGCGGGCGTAGGCGCGGGAGGGGATGTTCATGCTGATCGCGGCGGCTGCGCCGTTCGGCATGATCATCGGGATGGTCATGGGCAGCACGCGGCGGGGGCCCTTTTCCTTGAGCGTCTCGAACGCGTCAAGGAGGGTCCACAGTCCGCCAATTCCGGTGGAGTAGTCGACGCCCACGCGCAGCGGGTCGACGTTGGGAGCGCCGGCATCCGCCCATGCCTCACGTGCGGCGATCAGCGCGAACTGGCTCGACGGGTCAAGTCGCTTGATCTCCTGGCGCTCCAGAACGTCTGCGGCAGGAACCTTCGCCTGACCGGCGAACTTCACGGGGAGTTCGTAGCGTTCCACCCATTCCTGCTCGAGGCGGGTGATCCCGGACTCGCCCGCGAGGAGCGCGTTCCAGGTGTCCCGGGCGGTTCCGCCCAGGGGGGAGGTCGCGCCGATACCGGTGACGACAATCTTTTTGGTCATAGCGATGCTCTCTGCGGGTCACAAAGGGAGGTCAGGGGGAAAACAAGCAGTGGTGGGGGCCGAAGCCCCCACCTGGTGCAACTAGGCCTGGGCGTTGACGATGAAGGTCACAGCGTCGCCGACGGTCTTGAGGTTCTTGACCTCTTCGTCGGGGATCTTCACGTCGAACTTCTCTTCGGCGTTGACGACAATGGTCATCATCGAGATCGAGTCGATGTCCAGGTCGTCGGTGAACGACTTGTCGAGTTCAACCGTGTCGGTTGCAATGCCGGTTTCGTCGTTGACGAGTTCTGCCAGGCCGGCAAGTACTTCTTCGGTGGACAATGCCATTGTTTTCTCCTTGTGGATCGATTTTGACCGAGAGTCAGTCTACGGAAGAACTATTACTTGGGCCCCGAATACGAGGCCCGCGCCGAACCCGATTTGCAGCGCAAGCCCGCCGCTGAGTTCGGGATGTTCCTTGAGCAGCCGGTGAGTGGCGAGGGGAATCGAGGCAGCGGACGTGTTTCCGGTGGTCTCGATGTCTCGGGCGATCACGACGCTCTCCGGCAGCTTCAGCTGCTTGGCGAACTCGTCGATGATGCGCATGTTCGCCTGGTGGGGGATGAACGCGGCGAGCTGGTCGCTGGTGACGCCCGCAGCCTCAAGGGCCTGCTTGGCGACCTTGGCCATCTCCCAGACCGCCCAGCGGAAGACCGTCTGGCCTTCCTGGCGCAGCGTGGGCCACTCGGCCTTGCCGTCGCGGTACTCGACGAGCGTGGAGTTCATGGTCACAGCACCGGCTCGCGAGCCGTCTGAGCCCCATACCGGCGCTGCGATGCCCGGGAAGTCGCTCGGGCCGACCACGGCGGCACCGGCTCCGTCGCCGAGCAGGAAGGAGATCGATCGATCGGTTGGGTCGACAACGTCTGAGAGCTTCTCGGCGCCGATCACGAGGGCGTAGTGGGCTGCCCCGCTGCGGATTAGGGCATCGGCCTGGGTGATGGCGTAGCTGAATCCGGCGCAGGCGGCGTTGGAGTCGTAGGCGGCTGCCGGGTTCGCGCCGAGGTTGTCGGCGACGACGGCCGCCATCGATGGGGTCTGGCGCACATTGCTGATCGTCGCCGCGATGACGAGGTCGATCTGATCGGGACGGATGCCGGATGCCTCGATCGCTTCACGACCGGCCTCGGTGGCGAGGTCAACCGCAGATACCTCGGCGGAGGCCCGGGTGCGGGTGATGATGCCCGTGCGCTGCCGGATCCACTCATCGCTGGAGTCGATCGGGCCGATCAGATCCTCATTCGGCACGCTGACGTCGCCGCGGGCAGCTCCGTAGCTGTAGATGCGCGTGAACTCCACGCCGCGAGACTGAGTAAGGGTGGGATGCGTCATGCGTTCGTATCAATCATTTCGAGGGCGGCGGGCAGGTCGTCGGGAGTCTTCACGGCCACCGTGGGAACGCCGCGCAGCCCGCGCTTGGCGAGGCCGACCAGCGCGCCGGCGGGGGCAAGCTCGATGATGCCGGTCACTCCGGCGGTCGCGAGGGACCCCATGGTGAGGTCCCAGCGCACCGGCGATGACACCTGGCCGACCAGCAGATCGACGAACACCGGGCCGGATGCCACCTGCTTGCCGTCCCGGTTAGTCCAGAGCGCAAGCGTCGGGTCGGTCACCGTCAGGGTGGCCGCCACGTCGCGGAGGTGGTTCACGGCCGAGGCCATGTAACGGGTGTGGAACGCCCCGGCGACCTGCAGCGGGATCACCCGTGATCCGGCAGGAGGGGCAGCCTTCAACTCGTCCAGTGCAGGCAGTTCGCCGGCGACCACGATCTGGCCACCGCCATTGAAGTTGGCCGGGAACAGGCCGAGCCGGTCGAGCGTCTCGAGCAGCTCCGCTTCATCGCCGCCCACGACGGCGCTCATCCCGGTGTGCACCTCGGCCGCTGCGGTCGCCATCGCCGTGCCGCGTTCGCGCACGAACCGCATGGCGTCGGACTCTGACAGCACGCCGGCACCTGCCGCCGCGGTGATCTCGCCGACGGAGTGCCCGGCGATGCCGCCGAGCTTCTTACGGCGGCCGCCGTCGAGGAGGGCACTCAGGGTGAGGAGGCCTGCCGCCACGATGAGGGGCTGGGCGACCGCCGTGTCACGGATGGTGTCGGCATCGGACACGGTGCCGTGGGCGACCAGATCCATTCCGATGGTGTCCGAGATACGGCTGAGCTGGTCGCGGAATCGCTCTTCGGCCAGCCAGGGTTCGAGGAACCCTGGGGTCTGTGAGCCCTGTCCGGGGGCAACGACAACAATCACTTATCTAGTCTCCCAACCTGATTGACGGTGCTTGGTGTAGGTATTCCACCAAAGATCAGCGGATCTCTTGTGAACGGCGCGCAGTCAGCGCCGTTTCTGCCCGTCCGGTTCCGCGATCGAGCCGATGATCAGGGCGGACTGCAGGATGAGCGCCTCGCGGGCGCCGGTGGCGTCCCAGCCGATGACCTCGCTGATCCGCTTCAGGCGGTACCGCACCGTGTTCGGGTGCACGAACAGCTCCCGGGCGGTGGCTTCGAGTGAGCGGCCGTTGTCGAGATAGCACCACAGCGTGGTCAGCAGATCGGTGGAGTGGTTCTTCAGGGGACGGTAGATGCGATTGATCAGCGTGCTGCGCGCGATTGGATCCCCGGCCAGGGCGCGCTCCGGCAGCAGGTCGTCCGCGAGCGTGGGGCGCGGCGCGTTGCGCCAGGCCTTGGCGACGGCAAACCCGGCGAGTGCGGCCTTCGCGCTGCGGGATGCATCGACCAGGGTCTCCACCTCGGGGCCGAGCACCAGATGGCCGGGTCCAAAGCCAGGTTCCAGCTGGGTGGCGATGTCGATGAACGGCATGGGGGCCGGCGCATCCTCGGCCAAGTCGGCGGCGGCGGCGCGGGCGCGGCCGATGACCAGCACCAGGCGGTTGCCCTGCACCCCGATCAACAGGTCCGCCTCGAGGTGGCGGGCGGTGCGGCGCAGCTGGTCGACGTCGAGCATGTGCGGCGCGGTGCCCACCAGCACGCAGGCCTCGCCGTGGCCGTTCCAGCCCAGCGCAGCGATCCGGCTGGGAAGTTCATTGTCGTACTCGCCGGAGAGGATCGAGTCGACCACGAGCGCCTCCAGGCGCGCATCCCACAGGCCACGAGCCTCGGCCGCGCGGGCGTAGACGTCGGCGGCGGCGAAGGCGATCTCGCGCGAGTACAGCAGGATCGCCTCACGCAGTGAGTCGTCGCCGTCCTTCACCCGGTCTTCGACCAGTTCCACGGTCACCCGGATCAGCTGCAGTGTCTGCTGCAGGCTCACCGAACGCAGCAGCTCGCGCGGCGCCACACCGAAAACATCCGCGGCGATCCACGGCGTGGACTTCGGGTCGTCGTACCAGGCGATGAACGAGGTGATGCCGGCCTGCGCGACCATCCCGACAGCGGAGCGCCGCCCTGGCGGCATGTCGCTATACCAGGGCAGCGTCTCCTCCAGACGCTTGATCGTTGCGGTCGCGAGCTCGCCCGAGACCGCGCGCAACCATGCGAGCGTCTGCTGTTTGGTTTTGGGCGTGGGCACGGGCGGGCTAGCTCTCCCCGCCGGCCGTGCCGGTGCTGCCAGCGCTCACGTCGTGCAGCTGGTACTTCTCGATCGCCTGACCGATGACCGCGCGGTCGACCTTGCCCTGCTTCGCGAGCGACTCGAGGGTGCGCACCACCAGCGACGGGCCGTCGATCTTGAAGTAGCGGCGAGCGGCGGCGCGGGTGTCCGAGAAGCCGAAGTCATCCGCGCCGAGCGTGGCGTAGTCGCCCGGCACGAACTGCCGGATCTGGTCGGGCACCGCGTGCATGAAGTCGGTCACCGCAAGGAACGGTCCCTCCCTGCCAGACAGCTTCTGCGTCACATACGGCACCTGCGGTTCCTCGTCAGGGTGCAGGAAGTTGTGCTGCTCGGCGGCGAGGCCGTCGCGGCGCAGTTCGGTCCAGGACGTCACGCTCCAGACATCCGCCGAGACGTTCCAGTCTGCGGCGAGCATGGCCTGGGCTTCCAGCGCCCACGGCAGGGCGACGCCGGAGGCCAGCAGCTGTGCCTTCGGGCCGGTCGCGGTTCCCTGGTTCAGCTGGTAGATGCCCTTCAGCAGGCCATCGACATCCAGGTTCTCCGGCTCGACCGGCTGCTGCATCGGCTCGTTGTACACGGTGAGGTAGTACATGACGTTCGGGTTCGGGTGCTGCCCGCCGTACATCCGCTCGAGTCCGGCCTGCACGATCCGGCCCAGCTCATAGCCGTACGCCGGGTCGTAGCTGACGACGGCCGGGTTGGTGGCTGCCAGGAGGAGGGAGTGTCCGTCCGCGTGCTGCAGGCCTTCACCGGTGAGGGTGGTGCGTCCGGCGGTGGCGCCGATGATGAAGCCTCGGGCCATCTGGTCGCCGGCTGCCCACATGGCGTCGCCGGTGCGCTGGAACCCGAACATCGAGTAGAACACGTACACCGGGATTAGCGGCTCGCCGTGTGTCGAGTACGCGGTGGCCGCGGCGGTGAAGGCAGCGAAAGCTCCAGCCTCGTTGATGCCGACGTGCACGATCTGGCCCTGCGGGCTCTCCTTGTAGGCGAGCAGCAGCTCCCGGTCGACCGACATGTAGTGCTGGCCGTGCGGGTTGTAGATCTTCGCAGTCGGGAAGTACGCGTCCATGCCGAACGTGCGGGCCTCGTCGGGGATGATCGGCACGACACGGTGACCGAAGTCCTTGGAGCGCAGCAGGTCCTTCAGCAGCCGGGCGAACGCCATGGTGGTCGCCACCATCTGCTTGCCAGAGCCACGCTTGGTGACCTCGTACAGCGAGTCATCCGGCAGATTCAGCTGGGTGTACTTGCTGCGGCGTTCCGGAACGTATCCGCCGAGTTCGCGGCGACGCTCCTGCAGATACTGGATAGCCTCGTCGTTCTCGCCGGGGTGGTAGTACGGCGGCTGATACGGGTCGGCTTCGAGCTGCTCGTCGGTGATCGGGATGCGCATCTCGTCACGGAACTGCTTCAGGTCGGGCAGCGTCAGCTTCTTCATCTGGTGGGTCGCATTGCGGCCCTCAAAGGACTTGCCGAGGCCGTAGCCCTTGATGGTGTGCGCCAGGATCACGGTGGGCTGTCCGCCCTTGTGCTCGGCTGCCGCCTTGAACGCCGCGTAAACCTTGCGGTAGTCGTGACCGCCGCGTTTGAGACCCCAGATCTGCTCGTCGGTGTAGTCCTTGACCAATTCCGCGGTGCGCGGGTCGCGGCCGAAGAAGTTCTCACGCACGAACGCGCCGTCTTCAGCCTTGTAGGTCTGGTAGTCGCCATCCGGAGTGACGTTCATCAGGTTGACGAGCGCGCCGTCCTTGTCGCGGGCGAGCAGGTCATCCCACTCGCGTCCCCAGACCACCTTGATCACGTGCCAGCCGGCGCCGCGGAAGAAGCTTTCCAGTTCCTGCATGATCTTGCCGTTGCCGCGCACCGGGCCGTCGAGTCGCTGCAGGTTGCAGTTGACCACGAAGGTGAGGTTGTCGAGGCCTTCGTTGGTGGCCCACTGCAGGGCGCCGCGGCTCTCGACCTCGTCCATCTCGCCGTCGCCGAGGAACGCCCAGACGTGCTGGTCGCCGGTGTCCTTGATGCCACGGTTCGCGAGGTACTTGTTGGACTGGGCCTGGTAGATCGCGTTGATCGGGCCGAGTCCCATCGACACGGTGGGGAACTGCCAGAAGTCCGGCATCAACCGCGGGTGCGGGTAGGAGCTCAGGCCGTTCGGTGCCTTCGACTTCTCCTGACGGAATCCGTCGAGCTGCTCTGCGCTCAGCCGGCCCTCGAGGAAGGCGCGCGCGTACATGCCGGGGGAGGCGTGGCCCTGGAAGAAGACCTGATCGCCGCCGGACTCATGGTCCTGGCCGCGGAAGAAGTAGTTCTCGCCGATCTCATACAGCGACGAGGATGACGCGTACGTGGCGATGTGTCCGCCGACGGAGATGTCGGGGCGCTGTGCACGGTGCACGGTGATGGCGGCGTTCCAGCGGATCCACGCCCGGTACTGACGCTCAAGCGCCTCGTTGCCGGGGAATTCCGGTTCGTCTTCTGGTGCGATGGTGTTGATGAAGTCGGTGGTCGGAACCATCGGAACACCCAGCTGCAGTTCTTTCGACCGCTTCAGCAGGTTCAGGATGATCTCCCGCCCGCGTTCATGGCCCTTCTCCGCGACGACAGCGTCGAGCGACTCTTGCCATTCAGCGGTTTCTTCCGGGTCGACGTCGGCGTGATGCACCGAGTACGGGTCCTGGTCGTTTACCGTCACTGTGACCTCTTCCTTGTTGAGACAGATCTTGCACAGCCTGACACGGAATGCTGGGGTGAGCCTTAACGGTTAACGACTATGCACCGGCAGTCTAGTTGTGACTTTCCTCTGTGACCGCACCGGCGTAGGATGGCGGATCGTGTCCGCGCGCTCTGTGGCGCGGGCCGTGGAAGGACCACATGATGGCTTTGGAAATCGATACCCACGCCCCCGACTTTGAGCTCCCCAATCAGTTCGGTGAGCACATCCGACTGTCCGAATTCCGGGGCAAGAAGCCGGTTGTGCTGGTGTTCTTCCCGCTGGCGTTCACGGGTGTCTGCACCGGTGAACTGTGCGCGCTGCGCGACAACCTCGAGTTGTTCCAGCAGAACGGCGTGGAGCTGATCGGCATCTCGGTCGACTCGAAGGCGTCGCTTCGCGCGTTCGCCGAGCAGGAGGGCTACGACTTCACCCTGCTCGCCGACTTCTGGCCACACGGTGGCGTGTCGAAGGAGTACGGCGTGTTTGTCGAGGAGAAGGGATTCGCGACGCGGGCCACCTTCGTGATCGACACCGAGGGCGTGATTCGCGCCCGCTTCATCAACGCTCCCGGTGAACCGCGTGACATTGCCGAGTATCGGACCGCGCTAACGCTGGTTACGCCCGCTCGCGTTGGCTGAGCCCGACGAAACCCCGTAATATAGACCCGCCCGCAAGGGTGAAGGGCCTTTAGCTCAGCTGGTAGAGCGCCACGTTTACACCGTGGATGTCATCGGTTCGATCCCGGTAGGGCCCACCCCTCTGATTCCCCATGCGTGATGGCGAGGATGGACAAGCGGATGAGCGTTCTCGTGGGAGTGTCACTCATCGTTGTTCCGCTGCTGTTCAACGCGTTCTACGCGGCCCTGGCGATCACCTTCGAGTACCCCGACATCCTGCGCCAGCCCAGCCGGGATGTGCTCGCCAAGTTCCGGGCGGGCGGTACCCGCCTCGTTCTGTTGTGGTGGGGCCTTGCCGTGTCGGCGGTGCTGTTCATCGCCATTGCCGTGCTGACCGCCAGCGTGATCCGCGCCGCTGACGGCACCCTGCTGCTGGCGACCGTCGTGGTCGGCGTTCTGGCGGGCCTCGTGCAGGCGCTCGGTCTGATGCGGTGGCCGTTTCTTGTGCCGTACCTCGCCCGCACCGCGTCGGACGCGTCGCTGCCGGCCGCCGAGCGGGATGCCGCGGGCGTGGTGTTTCAGTCGTTCAACCGTTACCTCGGGGTCGCCGTGGGCGAACACCTCGGCTACGCGTTGACCGGGCTGTGGAGCATCCTGTTCTCGGTCGCCGCGCTGACGGCCACCGACCTGCCGGTGTGGCTGAGCCTTGCCGGCGTCGTCATCGGCGTGGTGTTGATGATCGGCTCGCTTGAGTTCGTCGGCCCCGCCGAGCCGAACGGCTGGGCGCCTGCGGGCATGCTGGTGCCGATCGGGTACACACTGTGGTCGGTGTGGCTGATCGTGCTCGGCATCTTCGTGCTGATCGGCTGACCGGCCCCGCCTCGCACCGCTGCGCACACCCGTGTCTCGCGGGGCTAGCATGGCGCCACTGTGAACACTCGCTTGTACCGTCACGGCGCGCTCGAGTCGCGCGACTTTCCGATGGCCGACGTCTCCGATCTGGTGCTCGGCGAAGGCGTGGCGGTGTGGGCGGACTTCATCTCGCCGACCGCCGAGGACCTCGCGCAGATCGAGGAGGAGCTCGGCCTGCATCACCTCGCGATTGAGGATGCGGTGCACGAGTACCAGCGGCCGAAGCTCGACCGGTACGACACCCACCTGTTCCTCGCCGCGTACAGTGCCACGCTCGATCCTGAGACCGGTGAGCTTCAGGAATCCGAGGTGAAGGCGTTCATCACCCCGCACGCGCTGATCACCATCCACGGGCCGGAATTCGACATGTCGCCGGTGGTGCGCCGCTGGGACAACGACTCCCGACTCTCGACGCACGGGGCCTCGTTCCTGCTGTGGGGGTTGCTCGATGAGATCGTCGACGGGCATTTCGACACGGTGCAGGGACTGGACGAGCAGATCGACAGCCTGGAAGAGGCGCTGTTCGCGGAGAAACCGCGCAACGGCGACATCCAGCGCCGCTCCTTTGAATTACGCAAGAGCCTGGTGCGCCTGCGCCGCATCGTGATGCCGATGCGCGAGGTCGTCAACACGATCATGCGCCGCGACTTCGACGTGATGCCGCGGGAGATGATGCCGTATTTCCAGGATGTCTATGACCACGTTCTGCGGGCCACCGACTGGACCGACTCGCTGCGCGATCTGGTTACCACGATCCTGGAGACCAACGTGGGGCTGCAGGGCAACCGGATGAACATGATCATGAAGAAGGTGACCAGCTGGGCGGCGATCATCGCGGTGCCGACCGCGATCACCGGCTACTACGGGCAGAACGTGCCGTACCCCGGCTTCGCCGAGCCGTGGGGCTTCTGGTTCTCGTCCGCGTCGATTCTGGTGATCTCGTTCGGCCTGTACTTCACGTTCAAACGGCAGGACTGGTTGTAGACACCGCCAGCCGCAAGCTCAGCGTTCGATCACCACCCGCTCGTTGTGCACGCAGTGCGTCATGGTCAGGCCAGCGACATCACGCGGCCCGTTCGCGCCGAGGTTCTGCAGGCGCATGCGTTCCTCGTCGTTCAGGGTTTGACCGGGTAACGGATCCAGGTTGCGAACGTCGTCGGGGCGGATGCCGAGGCCTTCACCCACCCGCAGCCCCAGTTCGTCGTCGGCGAGCAGGAAGTGCCACACCATCCGCCGCTGCACGACGTCCGCCGCCTGCCCGATCAGCTCGACGAAGTTCGCAACGAGGTCGTCCTTCTCCCACTGCTCCATCAGCTGGTAGCGCTGCCCGGCCTGCAGATAGTCGTTGGTGCGGGGGATCCGCGCCCTGGTCAGCCGGCCGGTCAGCTCCGGACCCTCGATGTCATCCGTCGCGTACTGCGCCTCACGGAGCCCGCCGGTGATCGACGGCTCGTAGTTGACGTGCGGGTTCTGGCCGTGCCCTAGGTCGACGAAGAACGACATCTGGCCGCCGCGCTGATTGGTGGCGACCTCGGCGGATGGCGAGTTCACCGGCAGCTGCAGGTAGTTGGGGCCCACCCGGTAGCGCTGGGTGTCGCTGTAGCTGAACGTGCGGCCGACCAGCATCTTGTCGTCGGAGAAGTCGAGCCCGTCCACCAGCACGCCGGTGCCGAACGCGATCTGCTCGTTGTCCTGGTGATGGTCGCTGACGTTGCCGGTGAGGGTCATGGTGCCGATGAGCTTCGGCGGGAAGTCCTGTTCCGGCCAGGTCTTGGTGTCATCCAGGGGATCCCAGTCCAGTTCCGGATGCTCGTCGTCACTCATCATCTGCACGTACAGGTCCCATTTCGGCAGGTCGCCGCGGGTGATTGCCTCGTACAGGTCCTTCGACGCGTGACCCGTTTCGGTGGCCTGCACGTTCGCGGCATCCTGCGCTGTCATGCTCTTCACGCCCTGCTGGGGTTGCCAGTGGTATTTCACCAGCACCGTCTCGCCGGCCGAGTTGCACCACTTGTAGGTGTTCACTCCGAAGCCCTGCATGTGCCGGTAGTCGGCGGGGATGCCGCGGGGGCTGAATAGGTTCACCAGCATGTGCATCGACTCCGGGGTCTGCGACATGAAGTCGAAGATGCGCGCGGGCTCCTGCCGGAACGTGACGGGGTCGGGTTTCAGCGAGTGGATGACGTCGGGGAATTTGAGCGCGTCACGGATGAAGAACACGGCGAGGTTGTTGCCGACCAGGTCCCAGTTGCCTTCGTCTGTGTAGAACTTCACGGCGAATCCTCGCGGGTCGCGGGCGGTCTCCGCGGAGTCGCGGCCGCCGATCACGGTGGAGAACCGCACCGCCAGGTCGGTCTGCTTGCCAGCCTGTTGGAACAGACTCGCCCGGGTGTACTTCGAGATCGGCTCGTCACCCCACTTGCCGGTGGCTTCGAAATGACCGAACGCCACGGCACCGCGAGCGTGCACCACCCGCTCGGGAATCCGCTCCCGGTCGAAGTGGCTGATCTTCTCGAGGAACTGGTAGTTCTCGAGCGTCACCGGGCCGCGCGGGCCAACCGTGCGTTGGTTCTGATTGTCGTAAACCGGATGCCCCTGACGGTTCGTCAGGATTGCGCGGTCGTCGCCTTCTGCGGGAGCTTTGCCAGTGGGGTCGGTCATGATGCTCCTCTCCTTTCCTACCGGATCGATGTCGAAGAGGCATCTGTGCGAGTCCAGCAGAGGCGGTGGTATGCGTCAAGAGGCTGCGGCGGGTGCCGCGCTGATGGTGCACGTGCGGGTGGTGCGACTGCAGCCATGCAGGGCGCGGCGGCGCGCAGAACGGCAGTGATTCGCGACATCCGGCGGCGTGTCGGCGAAACTGAACGGCGTGTCGTGACGTTTCGCTGCCATTCTGCGCGGCGGGGGAGGTCGTCTGTCTAGGCTGGGCGGGACGGAAGGACGCACCGATGCTCAACCTTGACCCGTATGCCGAGCTGGCGAAGCTCAAGCAGGTGGCCACGTTCCCGGTTTCGAGTTCCGATTTCACGGATGGCGGCGACCTGCCTCGCGCGCACTACGCGGCGGATGCCGGCGGTCGCGACCTGTCTCCGCAGCTGACGTGGAGCGGCTTCCCACCCGACACCAAGAGCTTCGCCGTCACCTGCCTCGACCCGGACGCGCCCACCGGCAGCGGGTGGTGGCACTGGGCGGTGTTCAACCTGCCGCTGTCGGTCACCTCTCTGGAATCCGGCGCGGGGGACCCCACCCGCGGCCTGCTGCCGCGAGGGGCGGTTACCCTGCCGAACGAGAGCCGTGAGCCCGCATTCGGCGGTGCGGCGCCGCCGCCGGGCACGGGCGTTCACCGCTATATCTTCGTCGTGCACGCGCTCGACGTGCCATCCGTCAGTCTGGATGAGCGGTCCACGCCGGGAGTGCTCGGCATCAGCCTGTTCTTCCACGGTCTCGGCCGCGGCATCCTCACCGCGCACGGTCAGCACTGACTTCGGAGCGCTGTCGGAGCACTGTGGGAGCCGCCGTCGTGACGGTGTCGGCCGGTTGCGGCCGGTCGGCCCGGTGTACGGGCGGTAAACGCCTAGAATTCGGGTCATGGCCACCGTGGAAGACGCACCCGACGACCAGTCTGCTCCCGGTCCGCGCCGCTCCACCTGGGCACCGCCTCCTGGCGGTTTCGACGAGTCCGCATTGCGGGCCGGCGACCCCACTCGCGATGCAGTGCCGTCCGAGCAGCCGGTCGACCCAGAACCGGAGCCTGCGCTGCCGGCACCCCCGCCGCGCCGTTCGCTCGATGACGATGAGATCGTGCGCGCTCTCGAAGCCGCGCAGGGACCCACCACCGAAACCATCGACCTGATCGCTCAGATCGAGCAGCAGATGTCGCTGCGTGAGCGCGAGGTCGCCGAGTACCGCGAGTGGGAAGCGGAGATGGTGGCGCTCGGCACCCCCGATGCTTTCGCCGCCCTCGAAAACAGCCGCGGCACCTTCACCGGAGTGATCCCGGTGATCACCGCCGAGTCCGCCTACGCGGTGACGGTGCCGGTTCCCAGCGCCATCGACGAAGCGGATGTCGCTGACGGAGCCGATGTCGCTGACCGGACGGATGTCGCGGACGGGACAGCTACCTCTGACCGGGCTGCCGCCTACGCGCGCCCCAGTGAGGACGAGGACGCGTCGGCCGCTGACCTTGCCGCCGAGGACACCCCCGCGTCCCCGAACGAAACTGCGCCCGCGCCCGCCCGCGTTCACAGTTTCGAGGCCTTGCTGGCGGGGGCAGTTGACCTGCCGCACCGTGCCGAACCACTCGAGCTGGCGGAAGACCACCTCGCACCCTCCCTCGACCAACTGAGTCGGGGCTGGCGCAACGACGAGTTGAGCGGCTTTTCCGGGCCTGACTCGGCGATTGACGCTGCCGAGCCAGACGTTGACGCTGGTGACGCTGTGGAACCCGACGCAACCGCCTCGGTCTCGGACGTTGAGGTTGCGCAACCGCACGCCGACTCTGCCGCTCCCGCCGACTCTGCCGAACTGGCTGGCGCGGATGAACAGGCTGGCACCGCCGGGCTCGCCGCCACTGCCGCACCGGCGCAGGCCGCCGATCCGGTCGACACCACCCCGCCGCTCGAGCCAGCTGCGCCTGCCGAGCCCGCCATCACCGCCGTCCCCGCGCGCCCACGCGAGCGCACCCGTGCCTCGGTGTGGCAGGTCGAAGCCGCGGGGCTCGAACCGACTCCCCGTGAGGCCCGTACCGGTCGTGCGTCGCGCATGCTCTGGCTCTGGTTCGCGCTGTCGTCGTCTGCCGTGAGTATGGGCGTCGGAGCCGTAGTGTTCTCGCTCGGCCTAAGCCTTCGCCAGTCCATCGTCGCCGTGCTGGTGGGCGTGGGCCTGTCCTTCCTGCCGCTCGGCCTCGGTACCCTGGCCGGCAAGTGGAGCGGCCAGCCCACCATGGTGGTCTCCCGCGCCTCATTCGGGCTGCGCGGCAACATCGTGCCGGCGCTGCTCGCGGTCATTACCCGGGTGTTCTGGGCGGCCGTGCTGCTCTGGTTGCTCGCCACCTCGATATCGTCGGCGCTGGCACACGGCCAGCTGCTCGGCGCGCTCTCCGAAGGCCAGGCCAGCGCCATCGCACTCGCTGTGGCCTTCGTCATCGCCGCGGCGATCGCCTTCTTCGGTTTCCGGCTGCTTGCCATCGTGCAACTGGTGCTCGGCATCGCCAGCGCGGTTCTCGTGATCGGCCTGATCGTGCTCACCGCCGGTCGCATCAACCTGGACAATGCGCTGCTCGTGCCCGACGGTGACTGGTTCGTCGCCCTCGGCGGCGCGGTGGTCGTCTTCAGCGTGGTCGGACTGGCGTGGGCGACCAGCGCGTCTGACCTCGCCCGATACCAGCAGCCGGGCGCGCCGGGCGGCCGGTCGATGGTGTGGGCAACGGTCGGCGCCACAGTGCCGCCGTTCGTGCTGATCAGCTGGGGTGCGCTGCTCAGCGCCTCCGACAGCGCACTGGCCCCCGAGCTCGCGACAGACCCGATCGCGGCCCTCGCAGCGGTCGTTCCCAGCTGGTTCCTCATCCCGCTGATGGCGTCGGCGGCTCTGAGCCTGCTCGCCGCGGTCAGCGTGGCGCTGTACTCCAGCGGATTCGCGATTCAGGCCACCGGGCTGCGCGTGCCCAGACAGTTTGCGGTCGTGATCGGCGGCATCCTGCTGCTGATCGGTGCAGCGGTGCTCTCGGCGGCGGCGCTCCCGTTCGACCTGGTGCTGCGGGATGTCGCGACGACGCTCGCCGTGCCGGTCGCCGCCTGGGTGGGGATCTTCGCGGCCGAGCTGATGATCCGCAACCGCCGGTTCAGCTCGCGCTCCTTGCTGGCCTCCGGCGGCGCCTACGCCGACATGCGCTGGCTGAACCTCGGCGCGCTTGTCGTGATCACCGTCATCGGTTATGGCTTCACCGCCGCTACCCTCGACGGGTACGGCTGGCAGGGTTACCTCCTCGATGCGCTGAACGTGGCGCGCGACAGCCCGCTCGCACTCACCGACTTCGGCGTGCTGGTCGCCCTCGGGCTCGGCCTGATCACCCCGATCGCATTCGGTGTTTCCGCCATCAGGGATCAGGAGAGTGCGGGTGCGTAGCTCGTACACTGGTGCTGTGCCGCCCACCGTTCACGAGGTCAATTCCGCGATCCAGACGCTCTGGCCTCTCGATGGCGCGGAGCCGTGGGATGCCCCCGGCTTCCTGTCCGGAGACCCCGCAGCCCAGGTGTCGTCGATCCACCTGGCGGTCGACGCCGTCGCGGACACCGTCGATGAGGCGATCGAGCTCGGCGCTGACCTGCTGCTCGTGCACCATCCATTGCTGCTGCGCGGCGTCACCTCCATCGCGGAAGATCGCTACAAGGGCGCCCTGCTGGCGAGACTGATCCGCGGCAACTGCGCCCTGATCGCCGCCCACACCAACGCCGACGTGGTCGAGACCGGCACGTCCGCGGTCTTTGCCCACGCGCTCGGGCTGCACGGGCAGAAGCCGATCGTCGAGGGCACCCGACCGGGTCGCGGACTCGGCAGGGTCGGCAAGCTGAAGCAGCCGACATCGCTGGGCGCCCTGGCGCGCACCCTCGGCGATCTGCTGCCGGCCACCGCATCCGGCATCCGCGTCGCCGGACGCTACGAGCAACCCATCACGACGGTCGCGCTGTGCGGGGGAGCGGGTGACTCGCTGCTCTCCGAGCCGGCCGTGCTCGCCGCCGACGTGTACATCACCTCCGACCTGCGGCATCACCCGGCCTCCGAGTCGCGGGAGAACGCGCGCGTGGCGGGCGGTCCTGCGCTCATCGATGTCGCCCACTGGGCCAGCGAATGGCTCTGGCTTGCCGCGGCGGCCTCCGAACTGCGGGCGGCCCTCCCGGGCGTCACGGTTACGGTGAGCGAACTGCGCACCGATCCGTGGGACTTCACCGTCGTGCAATGATCGTCCCTCCCCACACCATCACTTCCACCACCGGTACCACGCCCATTCGGGCATCAAGGAGAATCGCATGGCGCTGAAAGCCAGCCCCGATCAGCAGGCTCTATTGCTTGACCTGCAAACGCTCGACACGCGGCTGCAGCAGCTGGCACACCGCTCGAAAGCGCTGCCAGAGCATGCGGCGCTGAACGCGCTGTTGACCGAGGCCGACGCGCTGCGGCGACGGTTGGCCGACGAGTCCGGGGAGGCCGAGGACGCGCAGAGCGAGCTGGCTCGCGTCGAATCGGATGTCGCGGTGGTCGAGGCTCGCATCACCCGTGACACCGACCGGGTGCAGCACTCCTCGTCGGTGAAGGACGTGAACGCGCTCGAGCAGGAGTTGGAGGCGTTGCGCCGTCGCCGGAGCGATCTGGAAGACATCGAGCTGCAGGTGATGGAGCGGCTCGAGGGGCTGCAATCCACCGTTGACGGCACGAAAGCCGAGCTGGCCGTGCTGAACACCCGGATCGCGGCGGTGACCGCTGAGCGCGATGCCGCACTGGCCAGCCTGGAGAGCGAGCGCAGCCACGCCTCCGCCAACCGGTCCACCATCGCCTCGAAGGTGCCCGCCGACCTGCTGGCCCTCTACGAGAAGCAGCGCGACCGCTACGGCTGGGGTGCCTCTCACCTGCGCGGCGGCGTGTCGAGCGCGAGCGGTGTGAGGCTCAACGAGTCGGACATGGCCGTCGTGCGCGCATCGGCCCCCGACGACGTGGTGCTCTGCCCCGACTCGAACGCGATCCTGGTGCGCACGAACGAGTCGGGACTCTAGACCACCCCGCCACCCCGCTCAGGGTCAGCGTGAAGCTCAGCCGAGCTGAAGCTGCTTGACACCGACTTGCGCGAGTAGATCGGCCGGGTTGTAGAACCGGTGTTCCTCGACGACTTCGCCGTCATCGTTGACTCGCGAGAACACGCCGAATTCCGTCGTGACAGTCTTGCCGGTTGCAGGAATCTCGCCGTCGGGCGTCACCATCGGACCCTGATGGGTTCCGGTCATCTGGAACCGACCCGCTGCGGTGTGTTCGTCGCCGAGCAGATCGATGATTTCGAACCGGGCGTCGGGGAAGGCACGCATGAACTCGGTGATGTCCTTCTCGACCGCGTCGCGGTTCCTGAGCGTCTCGGCATTCTGCGGATCGTAGACGAGCGTGTCGGGCGCATAGGAGCTCGCAAATGCTTCCATGTCGTGCCGGTTCAGTGCCTCGATCGACCTCTCGAAGTTTTCGCGCGCGTTCATGATGTTCCGTCTCCTTGACGTCTGTGATCATTGGGATGACTTCAGCGTGCGCCGTGCATCGCAAACGCGCAATGGGTCCCGGAGACGAAGGGCACCGGGGGAGTAGAGGAGGTCGGAGGGGCGAATGGGCCGGCTATTACGCCGGGTTCTGTCCCGGTGCCGGAAAGCACCATGGACGGCCATCTATCTCGGGGGTACGTTGCCGCAACCCTCTAGCGGTCTACCCGGGAACTCGGCGAGCAGCCTTAGCGTTCCCTGTCTGACCTTGCTCCGGGCGAGGTTTACCCAGCAGGCCCGATCACTCGGGCCTCTGGTGGTCTCTTACACCACCGTTTCACCCTTACCGCACGCGTGAGCGTGAGGCGGTCTGCTTTCTGTTGCACTTTCTCGCGGATTGCTCCGGGTGGGTGTTACCCACCGCCCTGCTCTGTGGAGCCCGGACGTTCCTCGGCGGCTGTTTCCAACCGACGCGACCGTCTTGCCGACCCATTCGCGTCAGCCAGTCTACCTGCCGTGCGCCTGCTGTTCTGCGGTCGGGCGCACCGCAAGAGCCGCGGCGCCGAGTATCCCGGCGTTGTTGCGAAGCTCCGCCGGCACGATCGGCGCCCGCAGCTTGAGCAGCGGCAGGAACTCCTCGTAATACTTCGAGACGCCACCGCCAACGATGAACAGGTCGGGGGAGAACAGGAACTCCACGTGCGAGTAGAACCGCTGCAGCCGTTCCGCCCACTCTGCCCAGCTGAGCTTCTCGTTCTCCCTGGCGCTGTTCGCCGCCCGCGACTCGGCGTCGTAGCCGTCGATCTCCAGGTGCCCCAGCTCGGCGTTCGGCACCAGCACGCCGTTATGGATCAGCGCCGAACCGATACCGGTGCCGAGCGTGGTCATGATGACCAGGCCGTCTTCGTGCTGCGCCGCCCCATATCGCGCCTCGGCGACGCCCGCGGCATCCGCATCATTGACGAAGTGGATGTCGCGACCCAACGCCTTCTCGAACAGCTTCTCCGCGTTCAACCCGATCCACCGCTTGCTGACGTTCGCCGCCGACATGGTCCGGCCGTGCAGCACGATCGCCGGAAAGCAGACACCCACCGGCATCCGGTCGTCATCCACACCCAGCTGAGTGATCAGGTCAAGCACGCAGTCGACGATGGCATCGGGCTCGCCGCCGGACGGGGTGGAGATCTTGATCCGGTCGCTGATGCGTTCCCCGCTGTCGACGTCGACGATGCCGCCCTTGATGCCGGTTCCGCCAATGTCGATTCCTACTGCAAGCGTCATCGCTGTGCCCTTCGTCGTGTGTCGGAAGCGTGTTACGGAAGCGTCAGAATGTCGACGCCTCGGTCGGTGACCACCATGGTGTGCTCGAACTGGGCGGTGATGCTCTTGTCCTTGGTGGTGACGGTCCAGCCGTCGTCCCACATGTCCCAGTCCGCGGTGCCGAGGGTGAGCATGGGTTCGATGGTGAAGACCATGCCGTGCTGGATCACGGTGTCGAACGCGGGGGCGGCGTCGTAGTGCGGGATCACCAGTCCCGAGTGGAAGGCCCGGCCGACGCCGTGCCCGGTGAAGTCGCGCACCACCCCGTAGCCGAAGCGCTTGGCATAGCTCTCGATGGCCCGGCCGATCACGTTGATCTGCCGGCCCGGTGCGACCGCTTTCATGCCGCGACGCAGCGACTCGGCGGTGCGGGTGACGAGGTCGCTGACCTGGGGCGTGGGCTCACCGACCGTGAACGTCATGTTGCTGTCGCCGTGCATGCCGTTCTTGAACGCGGTGATGTCGATGTTGATGATGTCGCCGGCCTCGAGCACGGTGTCATCCGGGATGCCGTGGCAGATCACCTCGTTGACCGAGGTGCACACCGACTTCGGGAACCCCCGGTAGCCGAGGCAGCTCGGATACGCGCCGGCGGCGACCACGAACTCGTGCCCGATGGCGTCCAGGTCGTCGGTGGTCGCACCGGGCCGAACCGCCACACCGACGGCGGCGATCGCGTCCGCGGCGATCCGCCCGGACTCGCGGATCAGTTCGATCTCGTCGTGCTCGTACACATCGCCGCCGGCGTACGGCGACGGTTCCACGCGGCCCACGTACTCCGGCCGGTCAATGGTGCGGGGCACCGCCCGCATCGGACTCACCCGTCCTGGCGTGAGATGTCCATGCTTATCCCTCGGCATAGGATCGATGTTACTGATCCACGGAGGTCCCCATGGGCGAGTACTGGTACAACACCCGCACCGGCGAGGTGGAAGAGGGCAAGATCTCGAACTCGATCGATCGGGCCGGGCCGTTCGCGACGCGGGAAGAGGCCGCGCGGGCGCCGGAGATCATCGCGGAACGCTCCCGCAAGTGGGCAGCAGAAGAGGCCGCCGACGACACGAAGTAGCGTCGTCTGCGGCCCCTCACAAAGGTGCTGCTAGAGCAGTCCTGCGCTGTTAGATCAGGCCCTGGGCAAGCATCGCGTCGGCGACGCGCACGAACCCGGCCGAGTTCGCGCCAACCACGTAGTCGCCGGGCTTGCCGTACTTGTCGGCGGCCTGGTACGACGCACTGTGGATGCCGCGCATGATCGTGCGCAGCTTGTCCTCGCTGGATTCGAAGTCCCAGCGCTGACGGGCCGCGTTCTGGCTCATCTCCAGGGCGGATGTCGCGACGCCACCCGCGTTTGCCGCCTTGCCGGGGGCGAACAGCACACCGGCCTGCTGGAAGGCGTGCACCGCCTCGGGGGTGCTGGGCATGTTGGCGCCTTCGGCCACCGCCACGACACCATTCTTGATCAGACGGTACGCGTGGGTCTCGTTCAGCTCGTTCTGGGTTGCCGAGGGCAGCGCGATGTCGCCCGGCACGTCCCAGACGCTTCCGCCAGAGATGAACCGCGCCGACGAGCGGCGTTCGGCATATTCCGACACCCGGTGGCGTTCCACCTCTTTGATCTGCTTCAGCAGGTCCACGTCGATCCCGGCCTCATCGACGATGTAGCCGGAGGAGTCTGACGCGGTGATCGCCGTGCCGCCAAGCTGCTGCACCTTCTCGATCGCGTAGATCGCCACATTGCCGGAGCCGGACACTACGGCCGTGCGACCATCAATGCCTTCACCCTTCACCGCGAGCATTTCCTCGGTGAAGTACACCGCCCCATAGCCGGTGGCCTCGGTGCGCACCTCGGCGCCGCCCCACTGCACACCCTTGCCGGTGAACATGCCGGACTCGTGACGGTTCGTCAGCCGGCGGTACTGTCCGAACAAGAAACCGATCTCGCGTGCGCCGACACCGATGTCACCCGCGGGGACGTCGGTGTGCTCGCCGAGGTGGTGGTACAGCTCAGACATGAAGCTCTGTGAGAACCGCATGATCTCGGCGTCGCTGCGGTTGTGCGGGTCGAAGTCGGAGCCGCCCTTCGCGCCGCCGATGCCCTGCGCGGTGAGGGCGTTCTTGAAGATCTGCTCGAAGCCGAGGAACTTGATGATGCCGAGGTTCACGCTCGGGTGGAACCGGAGTCCGCCCTTGAACGGTCCGAGCGCAGAGTTGAACTGCACGCGGAAGCCGCGGTTCACCTGCACCTTGCCGGCGTCGTCGGTCCACGGCACCCGGAAGATGATCTGCCGCTCCGGCTCAACCAGCCGGGTCAGGATGCCGGCGTCGACGTATTCGGGATGGTGGGCGAGCACCGGGGCGATTGAGTCCAACACCTCACGGAGTGCCTGATGGAACTCTGGTTCGCCGGCATTGCGGGCGACCGCGGTCTCGTAGACGTCGTGGAGCGTTCTGGTGGCAGAGGGGGTCATGCAAACCTTTGGGGATTAATACGGGAAACGAATTAGCTAGACGTCGTAGCTGTGCTCGGGGCCGGGGTAGGTGCCCGCGTCGACGTCGGCTCGATAGGACGTGACGGCTTGTGTGAGCACGCCCTTCAAGTCAGCGTACTGCTTGACGAATTTGGGGATGCGACCGGTGCTGAGACCGGCCCAATCGGTCCAGACTAACAACTGACCATCAACGTGAGGTCCCGCACCCACCCCGATGGTCGGAATTCTCAGCTCTTTAGTAACTTGAGCCGCGGCATCCGACGTGACCATTTCCAGCACCACGGCGAACGCGCCGGCGTCTTCCACGGCGTGCGCGTCGGCCAGCAACTGCGCGAGCTGGGGGGCGCGTCCCTGGATCAGGTGGCCGCCGAGGCCGTGTTCGCTCTGCGGTGTGAAGCCGATGTGCGCCATCACCGGGATGCCGGCGGAGACGATGCGCCGGATCTGCTCCGCGCTGCGCACCCCACCTTCCAGCTTGACGGCGTGCGCCTGCGTTTCCTTCATGAACCGGAACGCGGTGTGCAGCGCCTCGTCTGGGCTGGTCTCGTAGCTGCCGAATGGCATGTCGGCGATGACGAAGGCACGCTGAGTGGCGCGGGCGACAGCACGGGTCAGCGGGATCAGCTCGTCGACGGTGACCGGCAGGGTGGTGTCGTAGCCCATAACGTTGTTGCCCGCGGAGTCTCCGACCAGCAGGAAGTCGATACCCGCCGCGTCGAAGATCTCGGCCGTCAGCATGTCGTAGCTGGTCAGGCCCGTGATTTTGATGCCCTCGTTCTTGGCATTCTGGAAGTGGCGCGTGCGCACACGCTTCACCGGTTTGTCAATCATGGGTAAACCCTAGTTGCTCTCGGTTCGTGTGACGCCCTCAGTAGTCGCTCGGGCGATACGTGATGGGCAGCCGGCGGTCCCGGCCGAATGCCATCCCGCTGATCTTCGGCCCGATGGCGCCCTGGCGCCGTTTCCACTCTGAGCGGTCCACCAGCCGCGTCACCGCGTGGACGAGTTCCCGGTCGTAGCCGAGCGCGACCACGTCATCGTGGCCGAGCGCCTCGGTGATGTAGGCGTGCAGGATGCCGTCAAGCACGTCGTATGGCGGCAGCGAGTCCTGGTCGACCTGACCCGGTCGCAGTTCGGCGCTCGGCGGCTTGATGATCGAGTTCAGCGGGATCGGCGGCGTCTCGCCGCGCGCGATCGCCGCCTCGTTCCGCCAGCGCGCCAGCTCCCAGACCAGTGTCTTCGGCACGTCCTTGATCGGCGCGAAACCACCGGCGGAGTCGCCGTAGATGGTGGAGTAGCCGACCGCCAGCTCGGTCTTGTTTCCGGTGGTCAACACCAGGTGACCGGCCATGTTCGAGGCGCCCATCAGGATGATCGCCCGGATGCGCGCCTGCACGTTCTCGGCGGCCAGCCCGGTGAGGCCGAGTTGGTTCTCGACCGGATGCACCAGGTCCGCGATCGGCTCGACACTGTAATGCAGGCCGAGAGCGTCGGCGAGCTCATCCGCGTCGGAGCGGGAGTGATCGCTGGAGTATCGGCTCGGCATCGAGATGCCGTACACCCGGTCGCCCCCGAGCGCGTCGACGGCGAGTACCGCGCAGACCGCGGAGTCGATGCCGCCCGACAGGCCGAGAACCACCGAGGTGAATCCGTTCTTGTTCACGTAGTCGCGGGTGCCGGTGACCAGCGCGTTCCACAGCTGCTCCCGGTCATCCGGCAACACGGCGATGTCGGCCGGAACCGGCTGCCGGTCTGTGCGGTGGGTGGTCAGCTCTACACGGTTCACATTCGGCGGCAGCGGCGTATCGGTGGCGTCCGCGGCGTCGACGTCGACGACCAGCAGGTGCTCCTCGAACTGGGGTGCCCGCGCCAGGATGCGGCCCTCACCGTCGACGACGACGCTGTCGCCGTCGAAGACCAGGTCGTCCTGCCCGCCCACGATGTTCACGTATGCCACGACCGTGTCGGTCTCGATCGCGCGGCGGGTGACGAGCGGCAGCCGCACCTCGTCCTTGTCGCGTTCGAAGGGGGAGGCGTTGATCACCACGAGCACTCCGGCATCGGCCTCGAGCACCCGGCTGACCGGTCCGCCGTCGCGCCACAGGTCCTCGCAGATGATCACCGCGACATCCACATCGTCCAGCCGCACCACCAGCAGTTCGTCACCCGGGATGTAGATGCGGTACTCGTCGAACACCGAGTAGTTCGGCAGGTGGTGCTTGGCGTACCGGGCCTTGACGTGGCCGTTCTGCAGCACGCTCGCGCAGTTCTGCGCGATCGCGGTCGGCGCGTTGCTGGTGCCGAGCAGGCGGGCCTCGACCGGGCCGTCTGGGTGGCCGACGATGACCACCAGGTCGCCGTACCCGGCGTCCTGCAGCGCCTTGGCGAGCTTCGGCACGGCGTCATGGCACTCGACAAGGAAACTCGGCCGGGACGCCAGATCTTCGATCGGGTAGCCGGAGAGCGCGCATTCGCCGACCATCAGCAGGTCGGCGTCCTGTTCGAAGGCCCGACGCGCGGCATCCAGGATCTGCGCCGCGTTGCCGGCGATGTCCCCCACAACAGGGTTGGTCTGGGCAAGCGCCAAGCGGAGACGGGGCATACCCAGTAGCCTAATAGCGCGGGACGAGGGGTCCCGGCGGGCATGCAGAGGAGCCAGATGGACAAGCAGCGGGACTTCGTTCTTCGCACCATTGAAGAGCGTGGCGTGAAGTTCATCCGGCTGTGGTTCACCGATGTGGTTGGCACCCTGAAGAGCGTCGCCATCGCCCCCGCCGAAGTGGAAGGCGCCTTCAACGAGGGCATCGGCATCGACGGCTCCGCCATTGAAGGCCTGACCCGCTCGTTCGAGGCGGATGTCATCGCCCAACCCGACCCGGCAACGTTTCAGATCCTGCCGTGGCGCGGCACCGTCGACCCGACCGCCCGCATGTTCTGCGACATCCTGACCCCCGATGGCCAGCCCGCCGTCGCCGATCCGCGGAACGTGCTGAAGCGCACCCTGGCCAAGGCAGCCGACCGCGGCTTCACCTTCTACACCCACCCCGAGATCGAGTTCTACCTACTCAAGTCGCCGAAGCTCAAGAAGGGTCGCCCGGTGCCGGTGGACTCCGCCGGATACTTCGACAACGTTCCGGGCGGCACCGCGCACGACTTCCGCCGGCGCTCGGTGCGGATGCTGGAAGACCTAGGCATCTCGGTGGAGTTCAGCCACCATGAGGTGGGACCTGGGCAGAACGAGATCGACCTGCGCTACGCCGACGCGTTGACCACCGCAGACAACATCATGACCTTCCGCACCGTGGTGAAGGAGGTCGCGATCGAGCAGGGCGTCTACGCCACCTTCATGCCGAAGCCGCTGGCCGGGCACCCCGGCTCCGGCATGCACACCCACCTGTCGCTGTTCGAAGGCGACGGCAACGCCTTCTACGAGCCCAGCGGCGAGTACCAGCTCTCCAAGATCGGCCGGCAGTTCATCGCGGGCCTGCTCACTCACGCGCCGGAGATCACCGCGGTGACCAACCAGTTCGTCAACTCCTACAAGCGCATCTGGGGCGGCGACGAAGCGCCCAGCTATGTCACCTGGGGGCACAACAACCGGTCGGCGCTCGTGCGCGTGCCGCTGTACAAGCCGGGCAAGGGCACCAGCGCCAGAGTGGAGTACCGCGGCATGGACTCGGCTGCGAACCCGTACCTGGCGTTCTCGCTGCTGCTGGCCGCCGGACTGAAGGGCATCGAAGAGGGCTACGAGCTTCCCTCCGAGGCCGAGAACGACGTCTGGCACATGACCGACGCGGAACGGCGCGCCCTCGGCTACCGTTCGCTGCCGTCCAGCCTCGACCGCGCGGTGTCGCTGATGGAGGAGTCGGAGCTGGTGGCAGAGACCCTCGGCGAGCAGGTCTTCAACTACGTTCTGCTGAACAAGCGCAAGGACTGGCACGACTACCGGGCGCAGGTCACGCAGTACGAGTTGGAGAGCAACCTCGAGATCCTGTAGCCGCACACCGCGATGACGCAGCGCACGCAGGTCACGCTCACCGAGCTCGCGCGGCTGGGGTTCGGGTCGCTCGGCGCCACGAGGGAGCAGCTCACCCGGTTCGACCGTTCTCTGCTGCCCGCGTTCGGCCGAGCCGCGGATCCCGATCAGGCGCTGCAGCAACTGACCCGACTGGCGGAGCGGGCACCAGAGCAGCTGACGCCGCTGCTGACGCAACCGGATGCCGCGGAGCGACTGATCCGGGTGCTCGGCGCGTCCGAGGGGCTCGGCGACTTCCTGCTGCGCCGCCCGGAGCACCTTGCCGTGCTCAGCGCGCCGCCGCGGTTGCTGCCGCAGGACGCGTACACCGATGACCTGATGGTTGCGGTCGACGACGCCGAGGGTGAAGACGCCTGGGTGCGCCTGCGCATCCAGTACCGGCGCCACCTCACCGTGATCACGGCCTGGGACCTCGAACACGATGATCCGCTGCAGGCGGTCAGCTCGGTCGCGGCCGCCCTATCCGACCTCGCCGGGGCCGCCCTCGAGGTGTCGCTGGCCACAGCCAGACGCGACGTCCAGTTTCCGGCCGACGAGGTGGCCGCGACCTCCCTGTCGATCATCGCGATGGGCAAGGCCGGCGCCAGGGAACTGAACTACGTGAGCGATGTCGACGTGATCTTTGTCGGTGAGGGCGACGGCAGCATCCCCGCCGACCGGGCCATCCAGATCGCCACTCGCCTGGCCATGCAAACCATGCGCGGCCTCGGCGAGCTGACCCGCGAACCCGTGCTCTGGGAGGTCGACGCGAACCTGCGGCCGGAGGGCAAGGACGGGGCGCTCGTGCGAACCCTCGAATCCCATGTCGCGTACTACGAACGGTGGGCGAAGAGCTGGGAGTTCCAGGCTCTGCTGAAGGCCCGTCCGATCGCCGGTGACCCGGCGCTCGGCGCCCGGTACACCGCCGCGATCAGCCCGTTCGTCTGGGCCAGCGCCGCCCGGGACAACTTCGTGCACTCCGTGCAGCGCATGCGCGAGCGCGTCACCGAGAACATCCCGGCCGACGAGGTGGATGTGCAGCTCAAGCTGGGGCCCGGCGGTCTGCGGGACATCGAGTTCACGATCCAGTTGCTGCAACTGGTGCATGGTACGCACGACCCCAGGATCCGACAGACCGGAACCCTCGACGCGCTGTCGGCGCTGGCGACCCACGGCTACATCGGTCGCACCGAGTCCGCAGACTTCGCCCGCGACTACCGCCTGCTGAGGCTGCTTGAGCATCGCATCCAACTGGCGCAGCTGCGGAGGACCCACCTGATGCCGCGCGACAAGGACGCCAGGCGTGTACTGGCCCGCGCGACCGGCCTGTACGCCACCGCGGACGAGCTCACCGCCGTCTGGCTGCGCACCAAGATCCAGGTGCGCTCCCTGCACGAGCGCCTGTTCTACCGGCCGCTGCTCGCCGCCGTCGCCGACCTCACCGACGGCGGCATCTCCCTATCCACGGAGCAGGCGGCCGCACGTCTGACTGCGATCGGGTTCCTCGACCCGCAGGGGGCGCTGCGGCACATCGCGGCGCTCACCACCGGGGTATCCCGCCGGGCGACCATTCAGCGCGCCCTGCTGCCGGTCATGCTGCAGTGGTTCGCCGACGGCGCCGACCCCGACCAGGGCCTGCTCGCCTTCCGACGGCTGAGCGAAGACCTGGGCGAAGCGCACTGGTTCCTGCGCATGCTCCGCGACTCCTCTGGCGCCGCCAGCCGGCTGACGCACGCGCTGTCGGGGTCGCACTACGTGGTGGCGCTGATGGAGCGCATCCCGGAAGCGGTCGCCTGGCTGGAACGCGACGACGACCTGCGACCGCGGTCCGCCGCGGCCCTCCTTGACGAGGCCCGCGCCACGGTCGCACGGCACGAGGACGCCTCGGCCGCGGCGCACGCGTTACGCACCCTGCGCCGGCGCGAGGTGCTGCGCCTTGCGCTAGGCGGCATCCTCGACCTGGTCTCGATCGACGAACTGGCACAGGGGCTGACGGACATCGCCACCGCGGTGCTGACCGGGGTGCTGCAGATCGCCAGGCGCGAACCCGACGACATCGAGTTCGGCATCATCGCCATGGGCCGGTATGGGGGAGCGGAGCTCGGCTTCGGCTCCGACCTGGACGTCATGTACGTCTACCGGGCGGTGGACGGCGCAGAAGGCGGCCAGGCCGCCGCCGAGCGCATCGTCAGAACGCTGCGGCAGCTCACCGAAGACCTGCGGCTGCCGTTCGACCTCGACATCGGCCTGCGACCGGAGGGCAAGAACGGGGCGGTGGTGCGCTCGCTCGACTCCTATCGCGCCTACTACCGCCGGTGGTCGCTCACCTGGGAGGCGCAGGCGCTGCTGCGGGCGCGGGGCGCCGTCGGCGATGCCGACCTGCTAGGTGACTTCGAGGCGCTGGCCGACGAGGTGCGCTATCCGGCGAATATTGCGCAGAAGGATGTGCGTGAGGTCAAACGCATCAAGGCGCGGGTCGAGGCGGAGCGACTGCCACAGGGCGCGGATCCGGCGCGGCACGTGAAGCTTGGCCGCGGCTCGCTGAGCGACGTGGAGTGGTTCGTGCAGCTGCTGCAGCTGCAGTACGGCGCGAGCCTGCCGAGCCTGCGCACCACCTCGACGCTGAAGGCGCTGGCGGCGTCTGTCGACGCAGGACTGGTCGCCGCCGAAGACGCCGAGAAGCTGCACGACGCCTGGCTGATGGCCTCCAGGGTGCGCTCGGCGATCACCCTGTGGAGCGCGAAGACCTCCGACGTGCTGCCGAGCGACCACCGCCAGCTGGAGGGCATCGCCCGGCTGCTCGGGTACCCCGCCGGCAGCGCCCAGCAGCTCGAAGAGGACTACCTGGGACTCACCCGGCGGGCGCGCCTGGTCTTCGACCGGCTGTTCTACGGCGACCCCACCGCCGCCTCTCCGACCCGCGGCTAACCGCCCAAGTCGCTCGTTCCGCTCGCGAACGGTGACCCGAAGGTTACGGCAAGATTAAATTTTCGTCATGTGCTGGGCCCGGATGCTTGTACCCCGATTGCCCGCGGCGCGGCAGAGCGGGACCGGTTGTGAGCGCCTTACCCCCGTTTGAGGGGTACAGCGGAATTCGTTGAGTTTCCGCCGATTCTGGGGACCGCAACATCCGAGATGTCCTCGAAAATTGGGACACGACTAACGCGTCCCTCGAATGGGGGACTACGAGCCCATTTTGGCCGTCAGAACCCGGTTTCAAGCGATTTGCGAGGTGACCGTGCGCCCGTTTGAATCAAGGCGAGCTCCTCGAGTCTCACGTCGTTCCCCAGTGCCGCGGAACACCTCTCAACCACACTGAAGCGAAAAGGGTCCGGCGTTGTTTATCTTTCTGCTGCAACTCAGGCACATGCTCGAGGGTCACGCCGAGCTGTACATGTTCGCCGTGTACTCGGCCCTCATCTGGGGCCTCTGGATTCTCAAAGTGGTGCTCTCGCGCCGCTACCGGGCGTTCACCGGGGCCTACCACGGCACCACCAGCGTCGTGGTTCCCGTCGTCGATGAGCCGCTGGAACTGTTCCGCGATGTGATCGGCCGGATGGTCGAGCAGCGCCCCGACGAGATCATCGTCGTCATCAACGGCGCCGAGAACCCCGCCCTGGTGGAGGTCTGCGAGGAGTTCGCCCCGCTGGTGCGGTGGACGCACACCCCGATCCCTGGCAAGCGCAACGCGGTCAAGATCGGAACAGAGATGTCGCGCGGCGACATCACCGTGCTCGTCGACTCCGACACCGTCTGGACCCCCGGAGCGCTGAGCGAGCTGCTCAAGCCGTTCGCCGACGAGTCCGTCGGCGGCGTCACCACGCGCCAGCGGATCCTCGAGCCGGAGCGCAGCTGGCTCACCCGCTGGATGGACTGGCTCGAGAACTCCCGTGCGCTGTACTCGATGCCGGCGCAGAGCGTGCTCGGCCAGATCGGCTGCCTGCCGGGGCGCACGATCGCGTTCCGCCGCAACATCCTGATGCGCGTCATGGACAAGTTCATGCACGAGAAGTTCCTCGGCGTGTTCCTCGAGGTCTCGGATGACCGCACGCTCACGAACCTCACCCTCAAGGAGGGCTACCGCACGGTGTACCAGCACACCAGCCTGGTCTTCACCGACGCCCCGCTGGAGATCAAGAAGCTGTTCAAGCAGCAGCTGCGGTGGGCGCGTGGCAGCCAGTACAACACGCTGCGGATGCTGCCGTGGATGCTCGGGCACGCCCCGGTGCTTGCGCTGTTCTACGTGATGGACATCATCCTGCCGTTCCTGCTCGCCGGCGTGCTCGGCGGCTGGATCTACCGGGCCGCGACCGGTCAGGGCTACAACTTCTACGAGGTCTTCCTCGAGGAGTACGGCGTGCGCGCCGGCCTATTCTGGGTGCTTGCACTGATGGTGGTCTCCTCCGTGCTCAGCATGGCGATCCGACAGATGCGCCACCTCGCCGAGAAGCCCAGCGACTTCCTGCGCCTGCCGGTGTTCATCATCGTGTCGACCATCTTCCTGATGCCCATCCGGCTGATCGGCTTCTTCCGCATGGCCCACGCCAGTGGCTGGGGCACGCGGGCCGGCGCCTATGCCGGTGGCGCCGAGAACGACGAGATCGAGGCCCGCGAACGCGAAGGCCAGCCAGAGCTGGTCATGGCGGGAGCCGCGAGCACGCCACACGGGCCGGGGATGACGGCCGTGTCACCCAAGCGCGCATCAACCCGCACCTCAACGGCACCGCGCAAGAAGCCGCGGCGCAAGTTGAACCCCAAAGCTGCCATCCCGTACCTGATCGGTTTCGGAATCTTTACCCTGGAGGCGATTCTCATTGTCTAACGCAACACAGTCCTGGTGGGCCGGCACCACCACACGAGCACGGTGGACCGCCGTCGCCGCGGGAGCCATCGCCCTCACGCTGATTGCGATCAGCGCGGTGGTGTGGTCTTCGCCATCCAGCCCGGTGCAGCAGGCGATCGGCGCGGCCATCGACGAGCCGACGCGCGAAGACGAACTGATCGAGGAACGCGGCAAGCTGCTCGACCAGGTTGTCGCCCTGAAACACCAGCTGAACCAGTCCGAATCCGGGCTCGCGTCACTCAGCACGGAACGGGACACCCTGCAGCAGAGCCTGTGGTCGGCCGAGGGCCAGCTCGAGGCGATCGCCGCGGCGAAGGCCTCCGGCGCTGGCAACTCTGGCAGCTCTCGCGGATCAGGGTCCGCGAAGAGCGTGGCGCCGGCCAAACAGGCCAGCGCGACCGTCAACCGCGAAGAGCCCCGCGCCACCCCTGTCGCGGAACCGATCACCGCCCCGGCGATCGACCAGCTGCTCAATCCGTCGTCGAAGTACTTCGGCATGTACACCGAGCAGGCCCCCTTCAACTGGGCCACCTTCGATGACACCGCGTCGCGAATCGGAGTGAACCCTGGTTTCGTCGGATACTTCGGCGGCTGGGACGAGAACTTCCGGGCCAACGCCGTGCAGCGGTCCTGGGAGACCGACCGTCTGCCGGTCCTGACCTGGGAATCCCGGCCGATCGCGGCCAAGAACGACGAGGTCAACGCGCCGGAGTACTCGCTGCCCCGCATTCTCGATGGGGCGTTCGACGAGTACCTGCACCAGTACGCCCGCGATGTCGTGGCCACCGGACTGCCGCTCGGCATCCGCCTGAACCATGAGATGAACGGCGTCTGGTACCCCTGGTCCGAGATGGATAGCAAGGGCAACCCGATCAACGGCAACCGCCCCGGCGACTACGCCAAGGTGTGGAAGCACGTGCACGACATCTTCGAGGCCGAGGGCGCGAACGACCTGGTCATCTGGATCTGGGCGCCGAACCGCGTCGACAACGTGCCGGCCAGCCACAAGACGCCCGAGTACCTGGCGAGCCTGTACCCCGGAGACGAGTACGTCGACTGGATCGGACTCTCCGGTTACCTGCGCCCGGCGTACAAGAGCGACTTCAAACCGACGTTCGACTACACGTTCGGCGCCAGCCTCGCGGCGGTCCGGCAGGTCGCCGACAAACCGATCCTGCTTGCGGAGGTCGGCGCATCCGAAGTCGGCGGGTACAAGCCGAAATGGATCACCAGCTTCTTCGAGTCGCTCGCGAGGCCGGAGAACGACGACATCATCGGGTTCGGCTGGTTCAACCTTGCCGTGACGACGTACGTCGAAGGCGAGCGGCTGACCAACGACTGGCGGGTGACGTCTCGACCAGACTCGCTCGAGGCCTTCATCGCCGGAATCACCGCCGAGGGGAGTGGCTATGCCACGCACTAGCAAGAACAGCACCACCGACTCACACCAGGAGGCCATCATGCAGGACATCGAATCGTCAGAACGCCCGGCCGCGGCCCCACGCATCAGCGTGATCGGCACCGGATACCTGGGCGCGACGCACGCGGCCGCCATGGCCGAGATGGGCTTCGAAGTCGTCGGCGTCGACTCCGACGAGCGCAAGGTCGAAGCGCTGAGCAGGGGAGAGGTGCCCTTCTACGAGCCCGGGCTGCCCGAGCTCATCCTGAAGCACGTCTCCAGCGGCGCGTTGCGGTTCACCACGGACATCGCCGAGGCCACCGCGTTCTCTGACGTGCACTTCATCTGCGTCGGCACGCCGCAGCAGCGCGGCAGCCACGCCGCCGACCTCAGCTACGTGGAGGCGGCCACCGCCCAGGTGGCGAAGAACCTCACCCACGACGCACTCATCGTCGGCAAGTCGACCGTGCCGGTGGGAACCGCGGCTCGACTGCGGTCCATCATCGCCGACCTGGTGCCGGCCGGAATCGACGCCGAGCTGGTATGGAACCCCGAGTTCCTCCGTGAGGGCAAGGCGGTGGAGGACACGCTTACCCCCGACCGCATCGTGCTCGGGGGCACCTCGGAGAAGGCCGAGCGGCTGATGCGCACCGTGTACGCACAGCCGATCGCGACCGGCATCCCGGTGATCGTCTGCGACCTGCCGACGGCCGAGCTGGTCAAGGTGAGCGCCAACGCGTTCCTCGCCACGAAGATCTCGTTCATCAACTCGATCGCCGAGATCTGCGAGGTTGCCGGCGCGGACGTCACGACCCTCGCCGACGCGCTCGGACATGACGTCCGGATCGGCCGTCAGTTCCTGAACGCCGGGCTCGGATTCGGCGGCGGTTGCCTGCCGAAGGACATCCGCGCCCTGATGCACCGCTCCCGCGAGCTTGGCGCCTACCAGGCATCCGCCCTGCTTCAGCAGGTGGACGAGATCAACATGGCTCAGCGCCAGCGGGTGATCAACCTCACGCTCGAGGCGGTCGGCGGGTCTGTGCTGAACCGGCGGATCGGCGTGCTCGGGGCAGCGTTCAAGCCGCACACCGACGACGTGCGCGACTCTCCGGCGCTGAACGTGGCTGCAGCACTCCACCTGCGCGGCGCCCAGGTTGTGGTCTACGACCCGCAGGCCGGCCAAACCGCCCGCCGCAACTTCCCGACCCTGAGCTACGCCGACTCGCTCGCCGATGCCGCGGCCGGCGCGGACGCGCTGCTGGTGCTCACCGAGTGGGCAGAGTTCGTGGACGCGGACCCGGCGCAGCTCGCCACCCAGGTGAACACGCCGCAGGTAATCGACGCCCGCAACTGCCTCGATGCCGCCGCGTGGCGGGCAAGCGGCTGGACGGTGCGCACGCTCGGCCGGTCGACGCAGCCCGACAGCGACCGGGCCAGCAGCCGTCAGGCCGTCCTGGTCTGATTCGGACAACCCCCACTAACTGGGGGCACGCGATAAATCTGAGGCTATATCGAGGATGCAGCGGGATGGCTACTCTCAAAGGAGTTGCCGCTCCGAGCTTCCGGTAGGACTCCCCAGGGGCGCGTGACAGGGTCGGCTCCACTCCTCGGTGCATTCGGGTTGCACCGCGGAGTGGAGCCTTTGTCATTCAGTCCGGGATTCCGGTAGCACCTCGGAATGAATTGCTTTCACTCTAGCTGGTTGATCCGACGCAGACCAACCTCCGCACACGAAAAAGTCCGCGCGAGCAACCGTCACCGGTCACTCGCGCGGACTGTCGCGCGGGGGTGTTTACACGCCGTAGTACAGCTCGTACTCGAACGGGTGCGGACGCTGCGCCATCGGCAGCAGCTCGTGCTCGCGCTTGTAGGCGATCCAGGTGTCGATGAGGTCCTGCGTGAAGACGCCGCCGGCAAGGAGGAACTCGTGGTCGGCTTCCAGCGCGTCCAGCGCCTCGCCGAGCGAGCCCGGCAGCTGTGGGATGTTCTTGGCTTCCTCGGGCGGCAGCTCGTAGAGGTCCTTGTCGACCGGCTCGTGCGGCTCAATCTTGTTCTTGATGCCGTCGAGGCCGGCCATCAGCTGCGACGCGAACGCGAAGTACGGGTTGCTGGCGGCGTCAGGCACGCGGAACTCGATGCGCTTGGCCTTCGGGTTGGTGCCAGTGATCGGGATGCGGATCGCGGCGGAACGGTTGCCGGCCGAGTAGACCAGGTTCACCGGAGCCTCGAAGCCGGGCACCAGACGACGGAAGCTGTTGATGCTGGGGTTGGTGAAGGCGAGCACCGCCGGGGCGTGCTTGAGCAGTCCACCGATGTACCAGCGAGCCAGGTCGGAGAGGCCGCCATAGCCGGCCTCGTCGTAGAACAACGGCTTGCCGTCGCTCCACAGCGACTGGTGCGTGTGCATGCCCGATCCGTTGTCGCCGAACAGCGGCTTCGGCATGAACGTGGCAGTCTTGCCCCACTCGGCCGCGGTGTTCTTGACGATGTACTTGAACTTCAGGATGTCGTCGGCGGCGTGCACCATGGTGTCGAACTTGTAGTTGATCTCGCCCTGGCCGGCGGTGCCGACTTCGTGGTGGCTGCGCTCGACCTCGAGGCCGGCGTCGACGAGCTTCAGCACGATGTCGTCGCGCAGGTCGGCGTGCTGGTCGACCGGGCTGACCGGGAAGTATCCGCCCTTGAACGGCGTCTTGTTTGCGAGGTTGCCGCCGGGCTCTTCCTTGCCGGAGTTCCACGCGCCCTCCGAGGAGTCGACGCTGTAGAAGCTGGAGTTCTGCTTGATCTCGTACCGCACGTCGTCGAAGATGTAGAACTCCGCCTCCGGGGCGAAGAACGCGGTGTCGGCGATGCCGGTGGAGGCGAGGTACTTCTCGGCCTTCCTGGCCACCTGACGCGGGTCACGGGCGTAGATCTCGCCGTTCCGCGGGTTATAGATGTCGAACACCATGATGAGCGTGCGCTCGGTGCGGAACGGGTCGACGTACGCGGTGCTCACGTCGGGGATGAGCTGCATGTCCGATTCGTGAATCGATGCGAAGCCGCGAATGGAGGAACCATCGAACAGCTGACCGACTGAGAAGAACTCCTCGTCAACGGTGGAGGCAGGGATGTTGAAGTGCTGCTGAACCCCGGGCAGGTCCGTGAAGCGGATGTCGAGGAACTTGACATCCGTGTCCTTGATGAACGAGAGCACCTCGGAAGAATCACTGAACATGCGAATGGTCTCCTGAGTTTGGTACTTGAGCGGAATGGGCGAGCGGAAGCGGGATCCTCACGGACTCAGCTCCGACCCTGTCTGAGGGTACGGTCGCGGCATTTCGCCGCAGTGACGCCATTGTTTCGGCCATGTTACGGGAGTCGGCTGGATAGGATCGATGTCGTGTTTGATACCGCCCCATCCTCATCCGACTGGCCCGGCAAGAAACTCGGGCTTCCTGAGGAAGGGCCTCGGTCCGTCGGGCGTCTGGGTCGCCGGCTGGCTGCCCTGGCTATCGACTGGGCGATTGCTGTGGTGATCTCGGTCGCCTTCTTCGCGTATGACCCTTTCGCGACTCTCGCGATCTTCGCCGCCACTCAGATCCTGTTCCAGTGGCTGACCAACGGCAGCATCGGCCACCTGATCATGCGGATGCGCGTTGTGCCGGTCGCCGGCGGCTACCTCGGCGTATGGCGGCCCATCGTGCGCACCCTGTTGATCTGCTTCGTGATTCCCGCGGTGATCTGGGACGCCGACCAGCGCGGTCTGCACGACAAGGCGGCCGGTACGGTCCTGGTGCGCGTCTAGGAGACCGCTGACGAGGTCGGTTTGCCCCGCGGGGATGCGCCGACTGCGCGTGTGGCCCGCGCGCGGGCCGCGCTCGGCACCACCGCGCGACTTCCTTCACCGAACGCTGCCAAAACGGCCGAGCGCTCCCGCCGCGGCGGGAGCGCTCGGCCGTTTTCGGCGCGCTCACGCGAAGCGCCGCCGCCACGCGTGCTGAGCGCCGCCGTTTCGGCCGAGCGCCGCGGTTTCGGCAGCTGTGATGTCTCAGGGCTTCGTGGATGCGATCGCCGTTGTCGGAGAGGAATTTCTCTGGTGATCCGTGGCCAGTCGACAAGGCCTGCCTGCAGGAATATCCGGGCCACGGTCGCTTGGGATGGCAGCTTGGCGCGGCTCGGTACATCGCTGGGTCAGCGGCCCGGAACTGTCTCTCCTAGCGGGAGATTAGCGCGGACGCGGCGCCCGCATCTTGAACGGGTCGACGCCCTTCGGGATCGGCAGCGTGCCGCCCTTGCCGAGCGAGTTCAGCCGGTTGTTCACGGCGATGACCTCGGCCTTGTTCAGCGTCTTCTTGAACTTGTTGAGGCTCGGGGCGATACGGTGCAGCGGGGTCGAATCCTCGTCGGGACCGACGTACAGGAAGTTGATCGGCACATTCGGCACGATGCGCGCGATGCCGCGACGCTCGTCTTCGAGCATGCGCTTGGTGCGTGACTTCGGGCCCTCGCCGATCAGCACGATGCCCGCCTTGCCCACGGCGCGGTAGACCGCATCCTGAGTCTTCGGGCTCACGTTGATCGGCATCTCACTGGCCTGCCAGCTGCGTCGCAGCGAGCTCTTCAGCACCGCACCCACCGCACCGGGCTGACCCTGGATCTGGCCGTATGCGGCGCGTTCCGCGCGACGACCGAGCACGATCAGCACCGCGAGTACACCGGCGAGCACACCGGTGATGGAGTACAGGATGATGCCGACGACGTTGTCGCCGGACAGCCAGATCGCGAGCGCGACACCAATCAGCACCGGGATGATGAACGCGGCGAGCATGAACCAGATCGCCAACGAGTCATAGCGGCGGGTCATCTGGAAGACCTGCCACATCTGCTTGATGCGACCGGGTTCCTTGGGGGCGGAAGAGCTGCGAGCCATACTCTCTAGGATACGGGGTCGGAGAGGTCACGGATCCCGCACCGGTAGGGCAATCAGCCCTGAGTAGTGCCCCTCAACACCGCTCCTCAACAGTGCGGCGTTGCGCACAGGTTCACGGCGCTGCTGGCGGCGTCACTCGAACGTGGGTCAGCATGAGGCCATGCGCCGAACCACCGTGCTGGATCAGCCACTTGCGGTCGCCGCGGACGAGCCCCTGCTGGGGATCGACACCGTGGTCGGTGGTCTGCGCGTGGTTCGCCGGCTTGGCGCGGGCGAACGTGCGGAGGTCTACCTGGCGGTCGTCGACTCCGAACCGCCGATGGCGCTGAAGGCCTACCGGAGGTGGGTCAGCGACGACGACATCGCGCGGGAGATCGAGGCGATGACATGCGTCTCGAACGAACACGTTGTGCAGCTTCTGGATGTTGCGAGCGACCGTGACGGACGGCCATGCCTCGTGCTGGAACGGCATCCGAAAGGCTCGCTGAGCGAGTTGTTCACCAGTGGGCGACCGTGGTCCGCCGGCGAGGCTGTCACGGTGCTCGCTCCGCTCGCCCAGACGCTCGGCGTTCTGCATACGGCGGGAGTGGCGCACGGTGCCCTCGGACCCGGTCGGGTGCTGTTCTCGGAGCGCGGTGCGCCGGTGCTGATCGGCTGGGGGCGGGCGGCGCTATTCGCCGCTGGCTCGCCGCCCGTCGCTCTGGAGCAACACGAGACGGCGACACGAGACCGAATGCGTCTGCGGCGGATCGCCGGATCCGTGCTTGAAGCTGTGACAGGAGACACGATCGCGATGAACTCCTGTACCGCCCTGGCGGGGTGGCTCGACTCGAGCGCCGATACCGCCGGTTTCTGCGACGAGCTGGCCGAGCGGCTGTTTGCCGTGGCGGATCCGCAACCGATCGACCTCGGTCGCGGCGGCGTTGCGGTGCCGGTGACTCGACCAGCGTTCGAGCGCGTGGCCGTGCCGCCCCGGATCGACGACGCCGACAGCAGACAAGAGCCGGCGTCTCGTCCCGGCTGGCTCGCGGCGCTCCCGCTGCCGGAATGGCTGCACGATGCGGCGGCTGCGCACGGGGCGACGTGGTCGCGTCAGATCCTGACGCGACTGCGCACGGTGCGTCTCCGGTTCTGGTTCGCGGCCGCGGCGGTCGCCGTTGCGTTCACGGCTGCCATGGTGCTCATTCCGGGGAACGACAGTGCTCCGGATGCCGGAACTGGACACGATCCGCAGCCGACGGGTCCGGCGACGGCAGGCCCACCGATCGTGGGCGAGGGCAGCGCGGTACTGGCGGATGACCCGCTGGCTGCCGCTGCCGAGCTGCTGCAGACTCGGGCCCGCTGCTTGCGTGATCTCTCAGTGCTCTGTCTGGATGCGGTCGCCCAGCCGGGCTCAGCCGCTCTCACCGCTGACGAGGCAACGATTCGTGCAGTGCGCGACGGTCAGCTCGAGGCGGCAGCGGTCGACGTCGCGGTGGGTGACCCGCTGCTGGTGGAACGACTCGGTAATTCCGCCCTGATTGATCTCGGTACAGACAGCGAACCGGCCTCGCTCCTGGTGATCAGGAGCGAGGCCGGTTGGCGGATCAGGGCGTACTTGGGTGATCAGTAACCGAGGTTGCCCTCGAAGTTGCCCGCCTCGAGACGGTTCTTCACGGCCACCAGGAAGCGCGATGCGTCTGCGCCGTCGATGATGCGGTGGTCGTACGAGAGCGCCAGGTACACCATTGAGCGGATCGCGATGGCGTCAGCGCCGTCCACCGACACCACGACGGCACGCTTGGTCACGATGCCGGTACCGAGGATCGCGGACTGCGGCAGGAACACCACGGGCGTGTCGAACAACGCGCCGCGCGATCCCGTGTTGGTCAGCGTGAAGGTGCCGCCGGCGAGCTCGTCAGGCTTCAGCTTGTTCTCACGCGTGCGGTCGGCCAGGTCGGCGATCTGCTGTGCGAAACCGGCCAGGTCCAGCTCGGCGGCGTTCTTCACAACCGGGGTCAGCAGGCCGCGCTCGGTGTCAACCGCGATGCTGATGTTCTCGCTGGCCGGGTACACGATCTTGTCGCCGTCGACCGTGGCGTTAACGATCGGGTAGGTCTGCAACGCCTCGGTAGCGGCGAGGGCGAAGAATGGCAGGAAGGACAGCTTGGCGCCGGTCTTCTGCTGGAACTCGTCCTTCACCTTGCTGCGGAACGCGGCGACCTTGGTTACATCGACCTCGACGACCGACGTCAGCTGGGCGGTGCCCTGCATCGACTGCACGGCGCGCTCGGCGACAACCTTGCGCAGACGTGTCATCGGCACCGTGGTGCCGCGCAGCTCGGAAACCTCGAGCGGTGCGGGAGCCGCAGCAGCCGGAGCCGCGGCGGACGGGGCAGCAGCGAGAACATCTTCCTTGCGGATTCGGCCACCGACACCGGTACCCGAGAGGGATGCCAGGTCGATTCCGCGCTCGTTGGCGAGCTTGCGCACGATCGGAGTGACGTAGCCGGCGTTGGACCCAGACGGTCCGACAGCCGGCTCGGCTGCCGGCGCTGCGGGTGCAGCCGGAGCAGCGGCGGGTGCCGGGGCGGCAGGTGCTGCGGCCGGAGCCGGAGCCGCGGCAGCAGCGGGTGCCTCGTCGACCTGTGCGGCCGGTGCCGGGGGAGCAGCAGGTGCCTCCTCGCCTGGCGCCGGAGCAGCAGCCGATGGCACCTCGGCCGGAGCAGCAGGCGTCGGAGTTGCAGCCGGAGCAGCCGGAGCAGCCGGAGCAGCGGGAGCAGCAGGTGCCTCAGCCGCCGGTGCCGCTGGAGCGGCCGGAGCCGGAGCCGGAGCAGCGGGCGCCTCAGCAGCCGGAGCGGCCGGTGCCTCTGCCGCGGGTGCTTCCGCTGCGGGAGCCGCTGCCTCTTCGGCGGGAGCCGCCGGTGCCTCGGTTGCAGCCTCGCCGGAACCGATCGTCACGAGGGGGGTGCCCACCTCGACCGTCTCGTCCTCCGCCACGAGAATCGCCTCGATCACGCCCGCGATCGGCGACGGGATCTCGGTGTCGACCTTGTCGGTTGAAACCTCGAGCAACGGCTCGTCAACCTCGACACGGTCGCCAACGTTCTTCAACCAGCGGGTGACCGTGCCCTCTGTGACACTCTCTCCGAGTGCCGGGAGGTTGACGGATTCGCTCATCAGTGATGCTCCTTTGTAGCCCTGTGGGTGTTCTTAGTCTAGTTATGCGGCATGTGCCGCTTAGAGTGCGTGCCGGTTAGAGCGCGTGCAGCGGCCGGCCCGCGAGGTGGAGGAACGCCTCGCCGAGCGCTTCATGCTGCGTCGGGTGTGCGTGGACGAGCGGCGCGATGTCTTCCGGGTATGCCTCCCAGTTCACCGCGAGCTGTGCCTCGCCGATGAGCTCGCCGACACGGGCGCCGATCATGTGCACGCCGACGACGGGACCGTCGTTGACACGCACGACCTTGATCGATCCGGCGGTGCCGATGATGGCGCTCTTGCCGTTGCCGGCCAGGTTGTAGTCGTAGCTCGTCACCTTGTCGGCACCGTACTTCTCGGTGGCCTTGGCCTGGCTGAGCCCGACGGACGCGATCTCGGGGTCGCAGTATGTGACCTTCGGGATGTTGATGTCTTCGATGATGATCGGGTTGAGGCCCGCAAGCTCCTCGGCCACGAAGATGCCCTGCTGGAATCCGCGGTGCGCGAGCTGCAGCCCGGGGACGATGTCGCCGACGGCGTAGACGCCGGGGATGTTGGTGCGCAGGCGCTCGTCGGTGATGACGAACCCGCGGTCCATGGTCACGCCGACCTCGTCGAAGCCGACGCCGGCCGTCGACGGTCCGCGGCCGACGGCCACCAGCAGCAGGTCGGCTTCAATGGTCTGGCCGTTCTCCAGCGTGACGACAACACCGTTCTCGTTCTGCTCGACGCTCTGGAACCGCACGCCGACCGTGAAGTTGATGCCGCGCTTGCGGAATGCGCGCTCGAGCTGCTTGCTGACCGACTCGTCTTCGTTGGGTACCAGGTGCGGCAGAGCCTCGATGATGGTGACATCTGCGCCGAACGACTTCCAGACGCTCGCGAACTCGACGCCGATCACGCCGCCGCCGAGCACGGCGACCTTGTTCGGAACGAAGTCGAGTTCGAGGGCCTGCTCCGACGTGATGACACGGCCGCCGAGCTCGAGGCCGGGAAGCGACCGCGAGTATGAGCCGGTCGCGAGGATCACGTTCTTGCCGGTGACGGTGATGTCGCCGACCTGAACCGTCGTCGGGGAGGTCAGCTTGCCTTCGCCCTCGATGGTGGTGATGCCGCGAGCCTTGACCAGTCCCAGCAGACCCTTGTACTTGCTGGCAACGATGCCCTGGCGGTACGCGGTGACCGCCGACATGTCGATTCCCTCGAACGTCGTGGTCACGCCGTACTTGGAGGACTCGCGTGAAACATCCGCGACCTCTGCGGAGTGCAGCAGCGCCTTGGTGGGAATGCAGCCCACGTGCAGGCAGGTGCCGCCGACCTTGCCCTTCTCAATCAGGCCAACCGAAAAGCCCAGTTCGCTCGCGCGCAGAGCGGCGGCGTAGCCACCGCTTCCGCCGCCGAGAATGACAATGTCAAAGTTTTGTTCCGACACCCAGCAACTCCCTCGTGCTCTTTGCAGGCGCCATCCAGGGGGTACGCGGAGGGGCCTGATGAGTGGCAAGATTTCCTCGCCACGACGACTTTACTACGCGCGCGAATACCGTTCGGCCAGCGCGAGGAGCGAAAGAACAGGGGTTCCGGTGGCGCCGGCGCCCAGATAGCCGCGCGACGCCGACCCGTTGTCTGCGGTGCCCGCGATATCCAGGTGCAGCCAGGGGATGCGCGGCGCGTCGTCGCCGTCGCCGGTGGAGCCGATGAACTGCTGCAGGAACACGCCGGCGACCAGTGCGCCTCCGGGCTTGGGCCCCGCCTTTCCATTGCTGAGGTCTGCGACATCCGAACGCAATGACTCCATGAGATAGCTCGGCAATGGCAGTGGCCAGAAGGCCTCTCCGGTTCGGATGCTGAGATCCTGCAGTTCGGCGATGAGGTCGGCGTCGCCCATCGCGCCGCTGGTGCGGTCACCGAGGGCGCTGACCACGGCGCCGGTCAGGGTGGCCACGTCGACGATGGCGTCCGGACGTTCCTCACTGGCCGCGACCAGTCCGTCGGCGAGCACCAGCCGGCCTTCCGCGTCGGTGTTGAGCACCTCCACGGTCTTGCCGCCGCGGATTCGAATGACGTCGTTCGGTCGCAGGGCGGTGCCGGATGGCAGGTTTTCGGCGAGGCAGAGCCAGCCGGTGATGCGCACCGGCAGACCGAGCCTGGCGGCCGCGATGGTGACCGCCAGTACGGAGGCGGCACCGGCCATGTCGTACTTCATGCCCACCATTGACGCGGCGGGCTTGAGCGACAGTCCGCCGGAGTCGAAGGTGATGCCCTTGCCCACCAGGGCGAGGTGCCGGGTGGCGTTCTCGGGGGCGTAGCTGAGCTTGACCAGGCGCGGACCGCGTGTCGATCCCTGGCCGACGCCGAGGATGCCGCCGTACCCGCCCTCGGCGAGATCGTCGGCGTCGAGCACGGTCAGCTCGACCGGCAGCTCGCTGGTGAGGGTCTCGGCGGCGTCGGCGAAGCTCTGCGGGAAGAGGTGCGACGGGGGAGCGTTGACCAGATCCCGCACCGTGGCCATCGCCTCGGCCACCGCGGTGGCGCGGGCGAGCACCGCCGCGGCATCCGTCACGGTCGCGATCATCGTGATGTCACTCGCCGGGGTCTTGGTGGTGGCGAGCGTGTCAGAGCGGTAGCGGGTGTAGCTGTACGCGCCGATCGCGGCGCCTTCCAGGATGGCGGCGGCCTCATCGTCACTGGCCGCGGGCAGCGCAAGCGTGAGCGAGTCGATCCCGCGCAGCTGCCTGGTGGCCGACCCTGCCGCGTTGCGCAGCGTCGATTCCGAGGTGGCGCCAGAACCCAGGCCGATCAGGGCGATGCTGGGACCGTCGGGGGAGACGGCGGGCAGCCGCAGCAGTTCGTCCTCTGCCCCGGTGACGCCGAGCCCGCCGAGCGCGGCCGCGATTTCCTGCAGCTCTGGCACATCCGACTGCAGCTCCGGCCCGCTCGGCGTCTTCCGCACGCCGAGCACGAGCACGTCGGAGGTGGCGGAGAGGGCGGAGGCTGAGCTGATTCGCAGGGCAGGAATGGTCATCCGGCCATCGTATGTGGCGCCGTCGGCGCTGTTCGCTCTCGGCAGACCCGGTGCGCCGTCACCGCCCGGTGTCGCGGCTACGCTGGAACCATGCAAGATCCGGCAGGTTTATATGAGGTTGTGCTCGACACCACAGAAGTGCCGGTGGGGCTTCACCTCGTCGCCGGACTGACCGGATTCGCCGATGCCGGCTCCGCGGTCACCCAATTCAGTGAGTACCTGCTCGACACGCTGAAGCATGAGATCGTCGCATCCTTCGACGTTGACGCCTTGCTTGACTACCGGTCGCGCCGGCCGTCGATCTTCTTCGACCAGGACCACCTGAGCGACTACCGTCCGGCCAAGCTGCGGCTCTACCTGATGAAGGATGAACTGGGGAGCTCGTTCCTGCTGCTCACCGGCTTTGAACCAGATTTCCAGTGGGAACGGTTCACGGCTGCCGTGCTGCAACTCATTGACCGGTACCAGGTGAAGACCACCACATGGGTGCACTCCATTCCGATGCCGGTGCCGCACACGCGGCCGATCGGGGTCACCGTCAGCGGCAACCGGATGGAGCTGATCGATTCGCTGTCGATCTGGAAGCCGCAGACGTTGGTGCCGGCGAACGCGCTGCACCTGATCGAGTATCGGCTGCAGAACCTGGACCACCCCACCGTGGGGTTCGTGCTGCTGGTTCCGCATTACCTGGCAGACACCGAGTACCCGCTGGCGGCGCTGACGGCACTGGACAGCATCGGTGCCGCGACCGGGCTGATCTTCCCGACCGACCACCTGCGCGAAGATGGCAGGGAGTTCGTCGCCAAGATTGACGAACAGGTTGAGGGCAACCCCGAGCTGGCCAGGCTGGTCCACACGCTTGAGGTGCGGCACGACAGCTATATGGAAGACAATCCGATGCGCTCCCCGCTGACCGACGAGGACGGCGAGTTGCCCACGGCGGATGCCATCGCGGCGGAGCTGGAGAAGTTCCTGGCCGGGCGACGCGACGACTTCCCGCCGCAGTAGCCGGCCGCTTATGTCGCACCTGTCCGCGGGCTCCTCCTAAGCTGGCAGGGTGAACTCCAGACGCTCGTGGCTAATTTTCGCCGTGGGTGTCTTCGCTTATCTCATTGCCGTGATGCAGCGCAGCTCGCTCGGCGTCGCTGGCGTGGAGGCAACCGATCGCTTCGCTGTCTCGGCGGCTGAGCTGTCGTCATTGGCGGTGCTGCAGCTGGTCGTCTACGCGGCGCTGCAGATACCGACCGGAGTGATGCTCGACCGGGTCGGACCGCGGGTGCTGCTGCTCGCGGGCGCGGCGCTGATGGTGGCAGGGCAGCTCATGCTCGCACTCAGCCCGGCGTTCGCGGTGGCCGTCGTCGGCCGCATGATGCTCGGCGCCGGCGATGCGATGACCTTCATTTCGGTGATGCGTCTGCTGGCGTCGTGGTTCAACGGGCGGACCCTGCCGCAGGTCACGCAGTGGCTGGGCACCCTCGGGCAGCTCGGCCAGGTGCTCTCGGCGATCCCGCTGTCGTTCATCCTGAGCGAGTGGGGTTGGTCGCCGGCGTACTTGAGTGCCGCCGCCCTGTCGCTGTTCACCGGCGTGCTCATCGCGGTCTTCATCAGCGACGGAGCAGCGGAGGGGTTCGGCCAGTCTGTCTCCTGGCGCGCCGCCATGAAGCAGCTGCGCGAGAGCCTGCGCCGCCACGGCACGCAACTCGGCTTCTGGGCACACTTCACCACCCAGTCATCCGGTGCCATGTTCTCGCTGCTGTGGGGGTTCCCGTTCCTCTCGGTGGCGCTCGGTTATGGTCCGGTGCTGGCCGCAGGACTGCTCACGATCATGGTCGGAGCCGGCTTCGTCACCGGACCGATCATGGGTGTGCTGTCGGCGCGCTATCCGATGCGCCGAAGCAACATCGTTCTCGGCGCGGTCGTGTCGATGGGCATTGCCTGGGCTGTGGTGTTGCTCTGGCCTGGCACGCCGCCGCTGTGGCTGATCGTGGTGTTGATCGCCGTGCTCGGGATGGGCGGACCCGGCTCGCTCATTGGTTTCGACTTCGCGCGCACCTTCAACCCGATGCGCAGCCTCGGCTCGGCAAACGGCGTGGTGAACGTGGGAGGGTTCACCGCCACGTTCCTGATGATGCTGTTGATCGGGCTCCTGCTCGATGTGATGGATCGTGCCTCGGGCGGATCCGGGCTGCCAGAAGAGTTGTACTCGCTCGACCACTTCAGAGTGGCGTTCTCGGTGCAGTTCATCGTGATCGGCGCCGGCACGGTGATGCTGTTGCGTTCCCGCAAACGCACCCGCGATTCTCTGCACGAATCAGAAGGAATAGAGGTAGCGCCCTTCTGGGTTGCACTGGGCAGGCTGTGGCGTCGCAAATCCTGACCGTCGCGCAGGGGAGAACCCTCGCGGTGGCACCCTGCGCACCGCAGGCGTGTAATAATGGATGGGAGAGACCCTGTCAACCATTTTAATGTCCGCGAACGTGTGGACATCGGACTTGACAAGGGTCTTAGTACTGCCCGAAATCGCCCGGAAAGGTGCTCGAATGGCAACCCGAAAGACCACACCCGCACAGACTGCGGAACCCGCTGAGGTCAACGACGACACCGCGGCTGAGGCTCAGGCCGCCGCGCCCAAGACTGCAGTGAAGAAGGCTGCCGTCAAGAAGGCGCCTGCCGTCAAGGCCGCCGCCACCAAGGCGCCTGCGACAAAGGCTGCAGCCAAGGCGCCTGCGACCAAGGCCGCCACCGCGACGCGCGCCAAGCGCGCCGCGAAGGCCGCCGAGGTTGAGGCTCCGGCCAGTGACGCCGATGTCGACACGACAGAGGCGACGGATGACGAGGAGACCAAGTCAACCGGTACCGATGAGAAGCTGCCCACCGGTGCGCTGGTGCTGTCTGTCGTCGACGACGAGGACGAGGTCCCGGTCTACTCCGCCGCCATCACTGGCGCCACCGCCGACCCGGTCAAGGACTACCTGAAGCAGATCGGTAAGGTCGCCCTGCTGAACGCGGCCGAAGAGGTCGAGCTGGCGATGCGTATCGAGGCGGGCCTGTTCGCCGAGGACAAGCTGGCGAACACGCCCGGCCTCAGCAAGGAACTGCAGCGTGAGCTGCAGTGGGTGTCCCGTGACGGCCAGCGTGCCAAGAGCCACCTGCTGGGTGCGAACCTGCGTCTGGTGGTGTCGCTCGCGAAGCGCTACACCGGTCGCGGCATGCAGTTCCTTGACCTGATCCAGGAGGGCAACCTCGGCCTCATCCGTGCCGTCGAGAAGTTCGACTACACCAAGGGCTTCAAGTTCTCGACCTACGCGACCTGGTGGATTCGTCAGGCCATCACCCGCGCCATGGCCGACCAGGCCCGCACCATCCGCATCCCGGTGCACATGGTCGAGGTCATCAACAAGCTGGCCCGCGTGCAGCGCCAGATGCTGCAGGACCTGGGCCGCGAGCCCACGCCTGAAGAGCTGAGCCGCGAACTCGACATGACGCCTGAGAAGGTCGTCGAGGTGCAGAAGTACGGCCGCGAGCCGATTTCGCTGCACACGCCGCTCGGTGAAGACGGCGACAGCGAGTTCGGCGACCTGATCGAGGACACCGAGGCCGTGGTTCCCGCGGACGCGGTGGGCTTCACCATGCTGCAGAAGCAGCTGGAGAGCCTGCTCGACTCGCTGTCCGAGCGTGAGGCCGGAGTGATCCGGATGCGGTTCGGACTCGGCGACGGCATGCCGAAGACCCTCGACCAGATCGGTGACACCTTCGGTGTAACGCGTGAGCGCATCCGCCAGATCGAGTCGAAGACCATGGCCAAGCTGCGTCACCCGTCACGGTCACAGTCGCTGCGCGACTACCTTGAGTGATCAAGCCGTTCGACGAGAGGACTAACCGACATGGCACATGCCGCGAATGAGGGCAAGGCTCTCGCTGTCGAGGTAGACGGGGCGAAGTTTCAGCGGATTCCGCTGAAGACCCACGTGATCACCCGCGAAGACAAGCTCCCCGAGATTGTCTCCCGGTATGCCGCATCGGAAGTTCAGGCTGGCGACATCCTGTTCATCACCGAGAAGATCGTGGCGATCACCCAGGGCCGCTCCTACCCGATGGACGAGATTAAACCGCGCCCGCTCGCGACCTTCCTGTCCAAGTACGTCACGAAAACCTCGTACGGCATCGGGCTGGGCATGCCGGAGACCATGGAAATGGCTCTTCGTGAGGTAGGAACTCCGCGGATCCTGCTCGCCTCAGCGGTGGCTGCGGTCACCAAGCTGATCGGTCGCCGTGGCGACTTCTACCGGGTAGCCGGCTGGAGGGCGCGCGGCATCGATGGGCCGACCAGCCACACCATCCCGCCGTACAACTCCCAGGTGGTGCTGGTGCCGCTGCGTCCGCGTCAGGTCGCGGCCGACGTGAAGAAGGCGCTCGGTTCCTCGCTCGAGGTCGCCGTGGTCGACATCAACGACCTCGGAGGCAACATCCTCGGCTCCACGCTGGATGCCGCCGGTGAGGCGCGCCTGGTGCGCATCCTGAGCGACAACCCGCTCGGCCAGGGTCACCAGAGCACGCCGATGGGAATCATCCGCGCCGCCTGACCCACCGCGGCATCCGCCATACGAAAGAACGCTCCTGCGATGCTCGCAGGAGCGTTCCTCGTTTGTGGCGCCGGGTTAGAAGCCGATCGCCTCGCGGTAGCGGGGGAGGCTTCCGGTGCGGATGCCGGTGATGCTCGGCTTGTTCTCGTAGACGCCGGCAGCCCAGTTGCCCTCGATGAGCACCGGTCCTGTTTCGGTCATCACGACGTCCCAGCCGACGTACTGCACGTCGGGGACCACCCTGGCGACCTTGTCGATGAACGCGTACAGTTCGTCGACCATCGGCAGCTGGAAGTCGACGATCGAGACGCCGGACTCGGGATGCGTCAGGTGCACGCTGTTGTGCGAGTCGTAGCCCGGTCCCTTGGACTTTCCGTGCAGGTCGAGCATGGTGTAGAAGCCGCCGAAGGTCTGCTGGTCGCTGGCTGCGCCCCTGCCGAACTTCTGCGCCATCGACAGAACGTGGGTGGTGGTGCCGTCGAAGAACGTGGTGATGCGGGTGGTGTTGGCGGTGCCGGGGCAGATGGCGGCGAGAATCGGATGCTGGGTGATGTAGTCCTCGAGCAGGGTCTGGCCCTTGGCCAGCAGCTGGTCGCGGAATCCGGCCCAGTCGGCGATCGATTCGGCCTCGTAGCGTTCCACCCCGTGACCGGCGCTGGAGACCGGAACTTTGCCGATCACTTGGCCGTGCCGGGTGACGAAGTCGCGCACCTCGTCGTTGGAGGCGGCGAGCACCTCAAGCCAGTCGCGACCAAGGAACGCGTCGAACGCCCGGTTGAACTCGATCTTGTCGTGGAAGGTCGAACGGTGCGCGGGGTGATCGAACTTCATCGCAATGTGGTTCGAGATCGAGTGGGTCATGAAGGTGGACCGCTCGGCCTTCGTCAGGATCGCGAAGTCCCAGTCCACGTAGTCCTGGAAGGCGGTGTTGCGGAAGGCCGCAGACCAGAGCATGTCGGCCAGGACGACCGGTGTGGCCTTCTTGTGCTCGTCGGCGACTTCCTTGGCTCGGGTGACGACCGACCCGACATCGATGCGGCGGGCCCGATTGGTGACGTATCGGAGGCGTGACTTCAGGCTGAAACGGTTGGCGCTCACGTGGTGTTTTCCCCTCGGCGGCCGAAAATGTACCCCACCAGTCTACCGTCGGGCCGTTCGGGGGCTCGCCGCGGCACCGGCCGGCGGTGTCCGGTGGTGTGCGGTTGCCACCTGTCGCCCGCTGCGGCCGCAGGGCACGCCGATATACTGTCCCGATGCGATCCGAGTGCCCGCCTCTGGTGATGTCCCCGCGCGATCGTCCGGTGCCCTGCACCGCCCGGCCACGGAACAGCGTCGCCGCGTGACGGTGGTGAGTCTCGGCGCGCGGGTGCTCGAACTGTCTGAGGCGCACGCCTCCCACCTGCACAGCGCGTTGCACGGCGACCCCGCCGGCGCGGAAGCGTGCGTGCGGGACCTGGCGAGTGACCCCGTCCGGCTCTCGGCCGAGGTGGTCTCGGTGAAGGCCGTGGCTTCCGACGCCGGCGTGTCATACGGCCACACCTACCGCACACCCAGCGACACCACCCTGCTGCTGGTGGCCATCGGCTACGGCCATGGTGTGCCGCGCAAGGCCGGCAACCGTGCCGAGGTGACCTGGCGCGACCGGGAGGGCACGGCCCACCGGATGCCGATCGTTGGCCGTGTGGCGATGGATGTGCTCGTCGTGGATGCCGGGCAGCAGCCGGTGCAGATCGGCGATCGGGTCGTGCTGTTCGGTGTCCCGGCCGCCGGGGAGATTTCTCTCACCGAGTGGGCAGCGAGCGTCGGCGAACATCCCGTCGCGGTGATCGCCGGACTTGACGACCGGGTCAGCCGGGAGGTGCGCGCATGACCGAGCCCTCTGCGGTCGTCCTGGTCTCGCGCGACGCCCTGCGCCACAACGTGCGCCTGGTGCGCGAACGCGTCGCCCCCGCCGAGCTGCTCGCGGTGGTCAAGGACAACGCGTACGGTCACGGCCGCGAAACGGTGGTCAAGGCCCTGCTCGACGTCGGCGTCACCCGGTTCGGCGCCCTTGACCTGGTCAGCGCCCTCGCCGTGCGCGAGCTCGCACCCGACGCCATGATCTTCGCCTGGGTGTTCGACAGCGGCGACGACTTCGCCCTGGCGATCCGTGCCCGCGTCGACATCGGGGTCACCGCCGCCGACGTACTGGAACGGGTCGCCGCCGCCTCGGCAGCGCACGCGGATGGTGCGGTTCCCGTGCACTTGAAGATCGACAGCGGCCTGCACCGTGCCGGGGTTCTGCCCGCCGAGTGGGGCGGGTTCGTCTCGCGGGCGGCCGAACTGGAACGCGCCGGCCTGATCAGGGTTGCCGGCCTGTGGACCCACATCGCCGAGGCATCCGATGACGATGACAGCCGCGCGATCGCCGAGTTCTCCTGGGCCGTTGACGAGGCCGAGCGACAGGGCCTCGACGCGAGGCTCCGACACCTGGCCGCCAGTGCCGCCGCGTATGCGCGCGCCGACGCACGATTCGACATGGTGCGGGTCGGCGCGTTCCTCTACGGCATCGCGCCGGGCGGGGGAGTGGGGCCGGCCGAGCTGGGGCTCCGTCCCGTGATGACGCTGCAGGCGCCCGTGCTGGCCGTCACACGCGCCAGCGACCGCGAGCTGGCGTCCATCGGTTTCGGTGGGGCGATGGGACTACTGACGGATGCCGCGGGCCGGGTCTCCGTGGCGATCCACGGGGCACGATGGCCAGTGACGGCGGTGCACCCGACCGAGACGATCATCGACGTCACCACGGATGGCTCCGCGCCTGCCGTGCGAGCGGGCGACGTGGTCACCTTGTTCGGCGATGGCGCCCACGGTGAGGCGACCCTGCAGGAATGGGCGGACGCGATGGGCACCATCGGCGAGGAACTGGTCACCCGGGTGTCCGCGCTGGTGCCGCGTCGAGTGGTGGACTAGCGGCGAAGCATCGTTCGGGGCGAGGCATCGTTTAGGGGCGAGGCATCGTTTAAGGGCTTAAGTCGTTGTGGGCCAGCCAAAGTTGGCTGGCCCACAACGGGTTGTAGATGAAAGTATGTGTCGCTGCCGGCGGCAGCGACGGGGTCAGACCGCTGCGGTGAGTCGGTGCGACTCGTCGTGCCACTCGACCGCGGTCGCGGCCAGCTTGTCCTTGAACTTTGCGCCGTGGTGGGCACAGAACAGGAGTTCGCCGGCGGCAATGGTCACGCGAATGTAGGCCTGGGCGCCGCAGCTGTCGCAGCGGTCATACGCGGTGAGTTCGTCGGCGGGGCGCTCGAGCTCACTGGTGGCGGCGTTCTCGGTTGTTATCTGAGACATGTGCTGCTCCTTAGGGCTCGGCAGGTATTGATCTCGTGCCTACATACAAGCATGCCCCGCTGACAAAACCGGCCAATTCCGGGGCAGTTCGCTGTGCGCGTAGCCCGCGGGGCTGCCCCCGTCGCGCGGAATCCGGGTCACGAGTGTCGGACTGGTGGCCGCTGACGGGTGTCGGAGGCGAGCAGCGTCGGTGGCAGTGATTACGCTGGATCTGCACCACATCCCAGAATCAAGGAGACCCCCGCTTGGCGAGTTCCGACTACTCCGCACGCCACCTCTCGGTACTCGAAGGACTTGAAGCGGTTCGCAAGCGCCCCGGCATGTACATCGGCTCCACCGACTCCCGCGGCCTCATGCACTGCCTCTGGGAGATCATCGACAACTCCGTCGACGAGGCACTCGGCGGTCACGGCGACCAGATCAGCGTCATCCTGCACGCCGACAACAGCGTCGAGGTGCGAGACAAGGCCCGCGGCATCCCGGTCGACATCGAACCGAAGACCGGCCTGTCCGGCGTCGAAGTGGTGTTCACGAAGCTGCACGCCGGCGGCAAGTTCGGCAGCGGCTCGTACGCGGCATCCGGTGGTCTGCACGGGGTCGGCGCCTCGGTGGTGAACGCCCTGTCAGAGCGTCTGGACGTCGAAGTGGACCGTGACGGTAAAACCTGGGCCATGTCCTTCCACCGCGGCGAGCCCGGCAACTTCGCCGACAAGGGGGAGGCGACCCCCGACGCGCCGTTCACGCCGTTCGTGTCCGGCAGCGAGCTGCGGGTGGTCGGCAAGGTCGCCAAGGGCGTCACCGGCACCCGCATCCGGTACTGGGCAGACCCGCAGATCTTCACCCGCGGTGCGCAGTTCCAGTCCGCAGACCTCACGGCGCGGGCGCAGCAGACCGCGTTCCTGGTGCCCGGCCTCGGCATCGAGATCACCGACCAGCGCGCCGAGGAGCCGGTGACCCAGTCGTTCCAGTACGCCGGCGGCATCTCCGAGTTCGTCGGCTTCCTCTCCGTGGACGCGCCGATCACGGACACCTGGCGCATCACCGACAGCGGCACCTTTACCGAGACGGTTCCGGTGCTGCAGGAGAACGGTCACATGGTGCCGACCGAGCTCACCCGCACCTGCGAGGTCGACCTCGCGCTGCGCTGGGGCACCGGGTACGACACCGTCCTGAAGAGCTTCGTCAACATCATCTCCACCCCGAAGGGCGGCACGCACCAGGCCGGGTTCGAGGCGGGGATGCTGAAGTTCATGCGCACCCAGGTGGAGCAGAACGCCAGACGGCTGAAGGTCGGCAACGACAAGCTCGAAAAAGACGACGTACTCGCCGGGCTCACCGCGGTGCTCACGGTGCGCGTGCCGGAACCCCAGTTCGAAGGCCAGACCAAGGAAGTGCTGGGCACACCAGCGGTGCGCGCCATCGTGGCGAACGTGCTGACCAAGGCGATGGGAGCGCGCTTCGCGTCGGCCAAGCGCGACGACAAGGCACAGGCCGCCCTGGTGCTCGACAAGGTCGTCGCCGAGATGAAGTCACGCATCTCCGCCCGCGCGCACAAAGAGACCCAGCGGCGCAAGAACGCGCTCGAGAGCTCGTCGCTGCCGACCAAGCTGGTCGACTGCCGGTCGAACGACGTGTCGAACAGCGAGCTGTTCATCGTCGAGGGCGACTCGGCGCTCGGCACGGCCAAGCTCGCTCGGGACAGCGAGTATCAGGCGCTGCTGCCGATTCGCGGCAAGATCCTGAACGTGCAGAAGGCGTCGGTATCCGACATGCTGAGCAACGCCGAGTGCGCGTCGATCATCCAGGTGGTGGGCGCTGGCTCCGGCCGGAGCTTCGACATCACGCAGAAGCGCTACGGCAAGGTCATCATCATGAGCGACGCGGATGTCGATGGCGCCCACATTCGCACCCTGCTGCTCACCCTGTTCTTCCGTTACATGCGGCCGATGATCGAGAACGGCAACGTGTTCGCTGCGGTGCCGCCGCTGCATCGGGTGGTCGTGATGAACCCCGGCTCCAAGCCGAACGAGACGATCTACACATACTCCGAGGCGGAACTGCAGGGCGTGCTCGACGGGCTGAAGCGCACCGGCAAGAAGTACCAGGACCCGATCCAGCGCTACAAGGGGCTCGGGGAGATGGATGCCGAGCAGCTGGCGACCACCACCATGGCCCGCGACGGTCGCACATTGCGCCGTGTGAACATGGCGGATGCCGAGAACGCGGGTCGAGTGTTCGAGCTGCTGATGGGCAATGACGTCGCCCCGCGCAAGGAGTTCATCATCGATGGCGCCGGCCTGTCCATGGACCGCATCGACGTGTAACTGCTCGGCTGGCTCGGGTTCCGGGCCGCGCGAGGTCGCGGCGGTGGCTCCCGCAGGCGGGCTACCCCTGTTCGGCGCGACGCTGGTCGATCTCGGCCTCGAGACGCTTGATCCGCTCCTGCGCCTCAGACTGGGCGATTTCGCGCTCGAGGTCGGCGATCTGTTGCTCCGTCGACCGAGCCGCGGGTGTCGACTCCGCCGAGGCCGTCGACCACACTGTCGTCTGGGCGGCATGCTGATCCGGCGCCCCATGCGCGCCGGCCCCGAACGCGCCCCGGTTGACCGGAGCGCTGTGCTCGCGACCCACGGCGAACCAGATGATGCTGCCGATCAGCGGCAGAAAGATGATCAGCAGCACCCAAGTGAGCTTCGGAAGATGCCGAATCTGACTGCTGTCCCTCACGATGATGTCGATGAGGGCCGCCAGCACGACACAGAACAGCACGAGCGAGATAAGCACATACATGAGCCGGAGTCTAGTGAAGACCGGTCGACATTGTGCGGATTCTTCACAATGAACCGGGCGCAACCCGAGATGCGAAACGACGTTAGGACGTCCCGGGCAGGGCCCGGTCAGGCGAGCGCCGAAGCGCGCCGCCCAACCGAGCCGATGACCGCGTCCAGAGGCGTTCCCGAGGCATCCCGCTTGGCGCCCGGCGCCGGCAGTGTGCGCACCGAGCCATCCACGCCAACCGCCAGCGCCGGCCACTGACCGATCCAGGCGAGCGCGAGGGTGTCCTCGCCCTTCAGGAATGCGTGCGCTCGAACACCGCCGGTTGCCCGCCCCTTGCCGGGGTACTGGTCGAAGAACGACACCTTCGCGCGACCGGGGTCGGTACCGGGAATCGTGTCGCTCGAGCTGGACACCGTGACGACGACCGCCGCCTGCGGGTTCACCGACCCGAAGAAGATCACGCGGGTATCACCGGTGACATTGATTCCGGCGACACCGCCCGCGGCCGTTCCCTGCGGGCGCACCTGTGACGCCGTAAAGTGCAGCAGTTGGGCGCCGGATGTCACGAACACCAGCTCTTCCGATTCCGGACCCTGCCCGGCACCGACGACCTCGTCGCCGGGCTTCAGCGCGATGACCTCGAAGGCTGGCTTGTTCGGGTAAACGCCGGTCGACACCCGCTTGACGACACCCTGCGCGGTGCCCAGCACGATCGAGTCCGCGCCGTCAAGCGACACCACGGCGAGCACACGTTCGGTCTTGTCTGTCAGGCCGATGTAGTCGCGGATCTTGGTGCCCGCCGCCAGCTGGATCGAGTTCGTGGGCACCGCGGTCAGGCCGACGGGGGAGAAGCGGATCAGGCGGCCCTTGTTGGTGACCGCGCCGATCTCCGACCGGGCTGTGGTCACCACCGATGACAGGACGGCATCGTGCTTGGAGCGGCGCGCCGGCGGCGCCGGCGTGTCGAGCAGGTCGTCGGCGAGGTCGACCCGGATCGCGCGCCCGGTGGTCGACAGATACACCCGGCACGGGACATCCGGAATCTCCAGCACCGGTCCGGACTTCCTCGACCCGCTGGAGGCGATGCTGGGCGCCGCCTCGGTCAACAGCGTGCGCCGGGGGGTGCCGAACCGCTCGGCGACCTCGGCCAGCTCCTCGGAGACACGGCCGCGAATCCGCGCCGGACTGCTGAGCAGCGCCACGAGTTCGTCGATCTCGGCCTGCAGCTTGTCGCGTTCGGCCTCCAGCTCGATGCGGGAGAACTTGGTCAGTCGCCGCAGTCGCAGCTCGAGGATGTACTCGGCCTGCAGCTGGGAGAGGTCGAACACCTCCATCAGCTTGGTGCGGGCCTGCTCGGACTCGTCGCTCGCGCGGATCACCTGGATGACCTCGTCGATGTCGAGGATGGCAATCAGCAGGCCGGAGACCAGGTGCAGCCGCTCCCGACGCCTGGCCAGCCGGAACTCGCTGCGCCGGGTGATTACCGACAGGCGGTGGTCGACGTAGACCTGCAGCAGTTCCTTGAGGCCCAGCGTGCGGGGCCCGCCGTCCACCAGGGCGACGTTGTTGATGTTGAAGCTGTCTTCCAGCGGCGTGTGCTTGTACAGCTGCTCGAGCACCGCTTCCGGGCTGAACCCGGTCTTGATGCCGATCACCATGCGCAGGCCGTGCTTGCGGTCGGTCAGGTCGGTGACGTCGCTGATGCCGCTCAGCTTCTTGTTGCCCACCCCGTCCTTGATCTTCTCGATCACGCGTTCCGGGCCGACGAGGTAAGGCAGCTCGGTGACGATGATGCCGGTCTTGCGGGCGGTGATCGGTTCGATCGACACCTTCGCGCGCGTCTTGAACGCGCCACGGCCGGTGGCGTAGGCGTCCTTGATGCCGGCGAGGCCGCTGATCGTGCCACCGGTCGGCAGGTCCGGTCCGGGCACGAAGGCCATCAGGTCGTCCAGCGTGGCATCGGGGTGCTCGAGCAGGTGCCGGGCGGCGCCGACCACCTCGACGAGGTTGTGCGGCACCATGTTGGTGGCCATGCCGACGGCGATGCCGCTGGCGCCGTTGACCAGCAGGTTCGGGTATGCGGCGGGCAGTACGGAGGGCTGCATGAACTGGTTGTCGTAGTTGGGCACGAAGTCGACGACATCCTCATCGAGGCCCTCGGTCATCGCCAGCGCTGCGGCGTCCAGGCGCGCCTCGGTGTACCGGGCCGCGGCGGGGCCGTCATCCAGTGAGCCGAAGTTGCCGTGCCCATCGATCAGCGGCACCCGCATGGTGAAGTCCTGCGACAGGCGAACCAGCGCGTCGTAGATCGCGGTGTCGCCGTGCGGATGCAGCTTGCCCATCACCTCGCCGACGACGCGCGCCGACTTCACGTGGCCGCGATCGGGACGCAGCCCCATCTCGGCCATCTGGTACAGGATGCGCCGCTGAACGGGCTTCAGGCCGTCGCGTGCGTCGGGCAGGGCTCGTGAATAAATAACGGAATACGCGTACTCAAGGAACGAACCCTGCATCTCGGTCGAGACGTCGACGTCGTCAATGCGTTCGCCGGAGGGCGCTGTCGGAGGTGAATCTGGTGCAGTCATAGGATTGCCTTTATGCTACCGGCGCTCAATTCTGACCGGCTTAGCCTTGCCGATGTTATGCCAGGTTGTCTTGAGGCGGTCGCGGGGCGGCCGAGTGCTCTGGGCGCGCCGGTTATCGACAAGGCCGTCGTGCTCCTCGCCGACGGACTCGGCGCCGCGGCGCTGAAGGCCAGAAGCGGGCACGCTCGAACACTGGCCGCGGCACTCGTCGGCCCCGCGTCCACGGTCGACGTCGGCTTTCCCACGACGACCGCCGCATCACTGGCCACCCTCACCACCGGCACGGCACCGGGCCAGCATGGACTGGTCGGCTATTCGGTGCTGGACCCGGTCGGCGACCGCGTGGTGAACCAGCTGAATGGCTGGGACGCGCACATCGACCCGTCGGTGTGGCAGTTGGAGCCCACCGTGTTCGAACGGGCCGCCGCCGAGCGGATCGACTCCTTCTCGATCGGCCCCGAACGGTTCCGTCACTCCGGGTTCACCCACGCGGTACTGCGCGGCGCGGTCTACCGGTCGGCAGAGACGATCGCAGATCGGCTGCGGATCGCCCGGCTGACCCTCGACGAGATCGACCGCGGCCTGCTCTACGTCTACGTGCCGGAACTGGACAAGGCGGCCCACGCCTACGGGGTGGAATCGCCCGAATGGACCACCGCGCTCGAAGAACTCGACGGCGCGGTCCGCGACTTCACCTCGTCCTTGCGCGCCAAGGAAGGCCTGATCGTCACCGCCGACCACGGCGTGCTCGACGTGCCAGAGCACGGACACGTGCTCTTCGATCGCAGCCCGCAGCTGGTCGACGGGGTGCGTCATGTGGGCGGAGAACCGCGCTGCCTGCAGCTTTATTGCGAACCGGGAACGGATGTCGCAGCCCTCGCTGCGCGATGGACCGAGAGCGAGGGGTCCCGCGCCTGGATCGCGACCCGTGACGAGGCGATCGCCGCGAACTGGTTTGGCGAGGTCAAGCCAGAGGTGCGCCCCCGTATCGGAGACATCCTGGTCGCCGCCCGCAAGCGGGTCGCCTACTACGACTCACGGTCGCCGCAGTCGCTGCGCGGTCGCGGCATGGTGGGTCAGCACGGCTCGCTGTCGCCGGAGGAGTCACGAGTACCGCTGCTGCGGTTCGGAGCGTTCGCCGCGTAGCCGCCTGCTGTAGAAGCCGGTCCACTCCGCTGGGTGCGCCGAACGCAGCTCAGCGCCGCGCGCGCGGCCCGCAGTTGCAATCACACATGGTCGGGAAGACTTGCGCTACCCGCAGTCGCACGCGCTGGCGATTGTTCAGACGCGAAAGCAACTGTGAGGCGCGCGCTACAAGGATTGCCTGACCGGGAGCAACTCAGGGCCGTGCGCGCCGCCCGAAATCGAGCCACGCGAGCGGCGGATGGCGGCTCGGGGCGTTCGCTGCCTAGCAGCGTGGCCGGGCAGCCGCGTAACAGCGCAGCTGACTGACTGAAGTACGCGAATTGGTTCTTCACCGGGCGCTCGAAGGACAAAACGCCAGACCTCAGGCCCGCGCGCAGCAGATCAGAGCAGATCAGCTCAGGTCGGCTGGCTCAGGCGAGGTCGTCGTCGGAGCGTGCGCCGAAGACGATCTCGTCCCAGCTCGGCATGGCGGCCCGGCCGCGACGACCCGCCTTGGGCGCCGTACCGGTGTGCGACTGCGACTGTGCTTGTGGCGCCTGCCCGTGGGCGATGCCGGACGGGCCGGGCGTCGCCGAGGCGGTGCCCTGCAGCTCGGGGAGTGGCTGGGTTGCCCGCGGCGATCTCGCGGGGGGCTGCAGCTCATCGTCAGCGTTGTACTCATCCAGGGGAACGTCGACCAGGCGGATGCCCGGAGACAGGGTCACCGGTTCCAGCGCGGGCGCGTCGTCGAAGTGCGCAGCCTCTCGTTCACCGCGGCGGCGCCGGAGCGCCTCCAACAGGTCGGCGGTCTGGCTGAGCGATCGTTCCGCCGGCGGCTGGTCGGACCGGGCCGGGGGAGTCGCGTCCCCGTCGTTCAGACCGGCTCCGCCTCGCCGGCTGGCCTCAGCAGCCTGCCGGTTCGCTGCGGGGTGCTGGCTGCGGAAGGTGACCTGTTCGATGATGGGGGTCGAGTCGGCGGTCTCGCCGTCGCTCACCGTGAACGCGCCGCTGTCGAAGCGGGTGCGGTCGGGTGTGCGGTCGTCGCTGGTGACGGCACGCAGGCGCGGGATCAGGGCTCCCTGAGCCCCACCCTGCTGCGACAGGGTGATCGCTTCCGAGTTCAACGGCGCGAGGGCCAGCTTCTTCGGATCGAACTGCCAGCGGGCGTCATGATCGATCTGGTTGGCGGTGAACGACAGCTTGACGATCCAGCCGGACGCTTCCTTCCAGCTCGCCCAGCGTTCACCGGTGGCGCCGAGGTCGCTCAAGCGGTCGCGGATCGCGGAACCGAAGGTGGTGCCGTCGCCGAGCGGATCGGTGTCGATCGCCGTGTGCACCGGCACGTTCAGCGCCGTCCCCACTACGAACTCGCGCTCGGCAACTACCGGGGGCTCGTATTTCTGGATGTGCTCGAGCGAGGCACCGGTGATCGCCGCGACATCCTCAGCGGACATCCCAGCGCGAATGTGCGCCTGGATCTCCCGGGGAGCAAGCTTGCGCCCGGTCCCCGGTTGGGGAGCGACTTGGCGCAACCGCGCCTGCAGCACTTCGTCGATGGCGATTCGATAGCGGCTACCCTCGTCAGAGACGACGAGCAATGCTCCACTCTCGACTCCGATTACTTTCAGGTCCTGCATGCGATGCACCCTCCGGCTCTGGCATTTCGTGGTCAAGGATGGCACGGAGCACGCCGTTTACCGGGAATATCGCGGGCGTGCCGCGAGTTCCCTCGGACAAGGTTCGTGTAGCACTATTTGGGGTTTGCATTCCCCAACTAATTAGTGCAAACTGTGCCCGCCGAATTTCGTTACGACCAGAAGAAGTGGATGGGAATGGCAACCGACTACGATGCCCCCCGTAAGAGCGACGACGACTCAGAGTCGATCGAGGCCCTGAAGGAGCGCGTTCCTGACAAGATGTCGGGGGTCGTGGACGTGGACGACGCCGACAACCCCGGCAGCTTCGAGCTTGCAGGCCAGGACCTCTCCGACCTTGACCTAGATGTGGTCGTGCTGCCCCCGCAGGCCGACGAGTTCACCTGCGTCAACTGTTTCCTCGTGAAACACCGATCGCAGCTAGACCACGAAGAGAAGCTGGGCCCGATCTGCCTGGAGTGCGCCGCCTAAACGAGCTTCGCCTTCGCTTTCGCGATCGCCTGCTCTAGTTCGCGAGGTCGACGAGCGGACACCAGCCAATACGGCGTGGGGTCCTGCTCGTCGATTACCTCGATCTTGACGACGGGCGCCACCCAGCCCCGAATCAACAGCCAGGCCCGCGCGTCCAAGCGCGTGCCGCGTTCGGCGGTTGCGTCCTCGCCCTCGTGCACAGACACCCCGCCGGCCAACTCGATCGGCAGCCGGGCTCGTCCCGCCGCGATCACAGAGTCCGTGACCTCAATCGTCGGCGACGCCACGATCATGAGCACCACGCAGGCCGAATACAACACCACCGCGGTGACCACTCCGGCGACGAGATTGATCGGAAGAAAGACAATCAGGCTCGCCGGAATCACGAGCGCGGTGGCCAGATACATCCAAGGACTTGGCCAGAGGCGCTCGCGGTAGAAGGTCATTGCTCTATTCGATCAGATTTCAGCGTCACCCTCGTGCGGCCGGGTCTTCGTTCTGGACTACCCTCGTTGCGTGACCGATATCGTCGACATCCTTATCAAGAGCGACCACCCGCCCGAGTATGCCCACCCCGGTGACGCCGGCGCAGACCTGCTGTCCACTCGCGACCTCGTGCTGAATCCCGGTGAACGTGCCCTGGTGCCCACCGGAGTGTCGATCGCCCTCCCCGACGGCTATGTCGCGTTCGTCGTGCCCCGCAGCGGACTCGCGAGTCGGCACGGCATCACCATCGTGAACAGTCCGGGAACAGTGGATGCCGGATACCGCGGCGAAATCCAGGTCACCCTGCTCAACACCGACCAGACCGAACCGTATTCGATCAGCGCCGGCGACCGAATCGCCCAGCTCATCGTGATGCCCGTGTCCCGTGCGCGGTTCGTGCCGGTCGACACGCTTCCCGACAGCGCCCGCGGCGAGGGCGGCTTCGGCTCAACCGGATACACGGCAGACAAGGCAGGAGCAACCGCGTGAGCGACACCCCCGAAATCGATGGCACCGCTGAAACCGAGGTTCCGCAGGATCCGGAGAAGTCCGCGCCAGCCGACCGCGCCGACGCCGGCCCGCTGGATGAGGACGAGGCCAACGCGGTACGACCGTACGTCGACCTCGGCGGAGTGAAGATCCTGCCACGGCCCGAACTGCAGCTGCGCCTCGAGGTCGAGGAAGGCACCAAGCGCGTCGTTGCCGTTGGCCTCGACTACGCCGGCTCCACCCTGCAGGTGCAGCCGTTCGCGGCGCCCCGCTCCAGCGGTCTCTGGCACGAGATCCGCGGCCAGATCGCCGAGCAGATCAAGAAGCAGGGTGGCAAGACCACCGAGCAGCCCGGCCCGTTCGGTCCGGAACTGCTGGCCGAGATCCCCGTCGTGGCGGGCGCCCAGCCCGGCGGCAGCCGCATCGCCCGGTTCATCGGGGTGGACGGGCCACGCTGGTTCCTGCGCGGCGTCATCGCCGGCGAGGGGGCCGTCAACAAGGAGGCCGCCGAGAAGATCGAGGACCTGTTCCGCAGCATCGTCGTGGTGCGCGGCAACACGCCCATGCCGCCGCGCGACCTGATCCCGCTGCGGATGCCCACCAGCAGCTCCGGCCAGCCACCCGCCGCCGGCCCCGTCCAGGTCTAGGCAGCCCATCGTGACCGACAGCACCAATCCGGAACCTCCGAAGGAGCCGAGCCTCGCCGAGGCGCTGAGCACCGCTGCCCGCAAGTCGGCGTTCGCGCATGTGCCGCCGGGGGAGACCCCGACCGTGCGCGCGCTGCTCGCCGCGATCGGCGGAGTGCGCGGCCTCGTCGAGGCGCTGCTGCCCGGCCTGATGTTCCTGATCGTTTACACGATCACGCAGCAACTCGTCCCGTCCGTGCTCACCCCGGTCATCATCGCGATCGGGTTCGTCGTCGCCCGCCTGGTGATGCGCAGCACGGTGATGCCGGCGATCGCCGGGGTGATCGGCGTCGCGGCATCCGCCGGAGTGGCGCTCTGGTCTGGGCAGGCCGAGGACAACTTCGTACTCGGCTTCTTCATTAATGCCGCCTCGATTCTCGGCCTGCTGATCAGCCTCGCCGTGCGCTGGCCGCTGATCGGCGTCATCGTCGGGCTGCTCACCGGGGACGTCTCCGACTGGCGGCAGGACAAGGCCAAGTTCCGCATCGCCGTGATCACCACGGTGATGTGGGTCGGCGTGTTCGCGCTGCGGCTCGCGGTTCAGGTGCCGCTGTATCTGGCCTCGCAGACGCAGGCCCTCGCCGCCACCAAACTCATCATGGGCGTGCCGTTCTACGCGGCGATGCTGTGGGTGACCTGGCTGCTGGTGCGCGCCGCATACACGCCGGAAAAAGAACAGCACTGACACCTCCCACGCTGCTATATTTATCTTGACATCAAGATAAATAGGCAACCGTCCGCTCCGACCCCACCGGTCGCGGGCGATGGCAACAGGCTTAGGCTTGCCTTGCTGGCATGCGCCGTCGCGCACCGGCAAGGATGAGTACCAAGTCAGCAAGGGAGACGACACAGTGTCGAGTATCAACAGCTTCGGTTCTCAAGACACCCTCACGGTCGGTGATACCGACTATCAGGTGTTCCGCGTCGACAAGGTCGCCGGATACGACAAGCTTCCGTTCAGCCTCAAGGTTCTGCTCGAGAACCTGCTCCGCACCGAAGACGGTGCGAACGTGACCAAGGCGCAGATCGAGGCCCTCGGATCGTGGGTTCCCACGGCCGAGCCCGACACCGAGATCCAGTTCACCCCGGCCCGCGTGGTCATGCAGGACTTCACCGGCGTGCCCTGCATCGTCGACCTCGCCACCATGCGTGAGGCTGTCGCCACCCTCGGCGGCGACCCGAACAAGATCAACCCGCTGGCCCCGGCCGAGCTCGTGATCGACCACTCCGTGATCGCCGACCTCTTCGGCACCGAGAACGCCCTCGAGCGCAACGTCGAGATCGAGTACGAGCGCAACGGTGAGCGCTACCAGTTCCTGCGCTGGGGACAGACCGCGTTTGACGACTTCAAGGTCGTCCCGCCGGGAACCGGCATCGTGCACCAGGTCAACATCGAATACCTGGCCCGCGTCACCTTCACCCGCACCGTCGACGGCGTGCTCCGCGCCTACCCCGACACCCTCGTCGGCACCGACTCGCACACCACCATGGTCAACGGCCTCGGTGTGCTGGGCTGGGGCGTCGGCGGCATCGAAGCCGAAGCCGCCATGCTCGGCCAGCCCGTCTCGATGCTGATCCCCAAGGTGGTCGGCTTCAAGCTGAAGGGCTCCATCCCCTCCGGCGTCACCGCGACCGACGTCGTGCTCACCATCACGCAGATGCTGCGCAAGCACGGCGTGGTCGGCAAGTTCGTCGAGTTCTACGGCGAAGGCGTCGCCCAGGTGCCGCTCGCCAACCGCGCCACCATCGGCAACATGAGCCCCGAGTTCGGCTCCACCGCGGCGATGTTCCCGATCGATGACGTGACCCTCGACTACCTGCGGCTCACCGGCCGCAGCGAAGAGCAGGTCCAGCTCGTCGAGGCCTACTCCAAGCTGCAGAAGCTGTGGCACGACCCCGCCGTCGAGCCCACCTTCAGCGAGTACCTCGAACTCGACCTCGCCACGGTGGTGCCGTCGATCGCCGGCCCGAAGCGCCCGCAGGACCGCGTCGAGCTGAGCCTCGCCAAGTCGCAGTTCGAGAAGGACCTCGTTGACTACGCGACGGTCGAGCACGACCTGGTCGACCTCGAGGTCGCCGAGTCGTTCCCGGCATCCGACCCGCCCTCGAACACGCCAGAGGACGAGCACAGCCACCACCACCACACGCACCGCAGCCACGCGCCGTCGACCGTGTCCCGTCCGACCGACATCCGCACCAAGGACGGCAAGGCGTACACCATCGACCACGGCGCCGTCGCGGTTGCCGCGATCACGTCGTGCACCAACACCTCGAACCCGAGCGTCATGCTCGCGGCCGGCCTGCTGGCACGCAACGCGGTGAAGAAGGGCCTCAAGTCCAAGCCGTGGGTGAAGACCACACTGGCCCCCGGCTCGAAGGTCGTCACCGACTACTACGCCAAGGCCGGACTCACCGATGACCTGGAAGCCCTCGGCTTCTACACCGTCGGCTACGGCTGCACGGTCTGCATCGGCAACACCGGACCGCTGATCGACGAGGTGACCGACGCGATCAACCAGAACGACCTCGCCGTCACCGCGGTGCTCTCGGGCAACCGCAACTTCGAGGGCCGCATCAGCCCCGACGTGAAGATGAACTACCTCGCCAGCCCGCCGCTGGTGATCGCGTACGCCCTGGCCGGGTCGATGAACTTCGACTTCGAGAAGGACGCGCTCGGTGTGGACACCGAGGGTAACGACGTGTTCCTGAAGGACATCTGGCCGGATGCCGCGGAGGTGCAGTCCACGATCGACTCGTCGATCGACACCGCGATGTTCACCAAGGAGTACGGCGAGGTCTTCGAGGGCGACGAGCGCTGGCGTTCACTGCCGACGCCCGACAGCGAGGTGTTCGAGTGGGATCCCGCATCGACCTACGTGCGGAAGCCCCCGTACTTCGACGGGATGACGCTGGAGACCACCCCGGTCGCCGACATCAGCGGCGCCCGCGTGCTCGCCAAGCTCGGCGACTCCGTCACCACCGACCACATCAGCCCCGCCGGCAACATCAAGGCGGACAGCCCGGCCGGCCAGTACCTCGCCGAGCACGGCATCGACCGCAAGGACTTCAACTCCTACGGCTCGCGCCGCGGCAACCACGAGGTGATGATCCGCGGAACCTTCGCGAACATCCGCCTGAAGAACCAGCTGTTGGACGGCGTCGAGGGCGGCTACACCCGCGACTTCACCCAGCCGGATGCTCCGCAGTCGTTCATCTACGACGCCAGCCAGAACTACCAGGCCGGCGGCACCCCGCTGGTCGTGCTCGGCGGCAAGGAATACGGCTCCGGCTCGTCGCGTGACTGGGCTGCCAAGGGAACCAGCCTGCTCGGCGTCAAGGCCGTCATCACCGAGAGCTTCGAGCGGATCCACCGCTCGAACCTGATCGGAATGGGCGTTGTGCCGCTGCAGTTCCCGGCGGGCGAGAGCTGGGAGTCGCTCGGACTCGACGGCACCGAGATCATCAGCATCTCGGGACTCACCGAACTGAACGAGGGCCGCACGCCCAAGACAGTTCACGTCACCGCCGAACCGAGCGAGCACTCGCCGGCCGGCAAGCAGACCATCGAGTTCGACGCGGTGGTTCGCATCGACACCCCCGGTGAGGCGGACTACTACCGCAATGGCGGCATCCTGCAGTACGTCCTCAGGAGCCTCGTCTAGAGTTCTCCGTTATGACCTTGCTCGAGAACATTCACGGACCCCGTGATCTCGACGGACTCTCCTCCGCGCAGCTGGATCAGCTCGCGGAGGAGATCCGGCATTTCCTGGTGGCCGAAGTCTCCAAGACCGGCGGACACCTTGGCCCGAATTTGGGCGTCGTCGAACTGACGATCGCGATCCACCGCATCTTCCATTCGCCGCGCGACGCGATCATCTTCGACACCGGCCACCAGAGCTACGTGCACAAACTGCTGACCGGTCGTCAGGACTTCGCACGGCTCCGGCAGCAGGGTGGCCTTGCCGGCTACCCGCAACGCTCCGAGTCCGAGCATGACATCGTCGAATCGTCACACGCCTCCAGCTCGCTGAGCTGGGCTGACGGCATCTCCCGTGCCTTCGAGATGACCGGGCAGGATGACCGCCACGTGGTGGCGGTGGTCGGCGACGGTGCGCTCACCGGCGGCATGACCTGGGAGGCGCTGAACAACATCAGTGATGACAACTCGCGCAAGCTGGTGATCATCCTGAACGACAACGGGCGCTCATACGCGCCCACCATCGGTGGGATGGCTCGCTTCCTGAACAGTGTCCGCACCCGGCGCAGCTACCGCAGCCTGTACCTGAGCAGCCGACGCGCGTTCGACCACCTCGGCAGCCCGGGACGAGCGATCTACCGCGGTGTGCGAGGCGGCCTGCACGGTTTCCTCAGCAAGGTGACGAACTACCAGGGCCTGTATTCGAACCTGGACATCAAGTACATCGGCCCCGTCGACGGGCACGATCTGGGCGCCCTGACCGAGGCGCTGACCCAGGCCAAGAACTACGAGGCACCGGTGATCGTGCACGTCATCACCCGCAAGGGCGAAGGCTACGAACCGGCGATGGCGGATGTCGCGGACCAGTTCCACGCCGTCGGGCAGATCGACCCCGAGACCGGAGAACCGATCGACACCGGCAACAAGCCGTCCTGGACGTCGGTGTTCGCCGACGAGATCGTGGCCCTGGCCGAGAAGAATCCGCGGATCGTGGGCATCACTGCGGCCATGCTGCGACCCACCGGTCTGCACAAGCTCGCCGAGCGGTTCCCGGACAGGGTGCTCGACGTCGGCATTGCCGAACAGCACGCCGTGACCTCGGCGGCCGGGCTGGCGTTCGGTGGCCTGCATCCGGTTGTCGCCCTGTACGCCACCTTCATGAACCGGGCATTCGACCAGGTGTTGATGGATGTCGCGCTGCACAAGGCCGGCGTCACGTTCGTGCTCGACCGGGCCGGGGTGACCGGACCGGACGGGCCGAGCCACCACGGAATGTGGGACCTGGCCCTGCTGCAGGTGATCCCGAACATTCAGATCGCGGCGCCCCGCGACGCGGTGGCGTTGCGCGAGCAACTGGGTGAGGCCGTGGCGGTGGAGAACGCTCCCACCGTCGTGCGTTTCGCCAAGGGCACCGTCGGCGACGAATACCCCGCCATTCGCCGAACCGCAGACGGCGTCGACGTGCTGCGGGAATCCGCGCATCAGGACGTGCTGATCATCACGGTCGGCTCCATGGCCAAGCTCGGTCTCGACGTCGCCGAACGGCTGTCCGCGCAGGGCATCGGCGCCACCGTTGTCGACCCGCGCTGGGTGATTCCGGTGCCGGGCAGCATCGTCGGCTTCGCCCGGGAGCACCGCATCGTGATCTCGATCGAGGACGGCGTGCGGGTGGCGGGCATCGGCACGCGGATCCGCCAGGACCTGCGCGCCGCCGGGGTGGACACCGCGGTCACCGAGTTGGGGCTGCCCGACCGGTTCATCGACCACGCCTCCCGGAACGAGATCCTCGAGGAGGTCGGGCTCACCGCGGAGACCATCGCCCGTGACGTGGTGGAGCAGGTGCTCGGCACCCGGATTCCGATCGCCCGGCCGCTGACGGCCGAAGAGGCCGCGATCCACCCGGTGACGGGGCCGATCAGCACCGCGACCTAACGCCGCCGCATCGAGAACCTGCGGCATCCCGAGCCTGCGCCACCCGCTGGATCAGCCGGTGGCGCAGGCTCGATCCGTTACTCGACGCCCTTGATCGGCGGGTGGTGGAAGGTGTCGCCGAACACCCGCTCCGACGCCCCGACCCGGTCGAGGTAGGGCGTGATGCCGCCCATCTGGAACGGCCAGCCGGCGCCGAGCAGCATGCACAGGTCGATGTCCTCCGCTGCGGCAACCACGCCGTCGTCGAGCATCCGCTTGATCTCATCCGCCAGTCCGTCTTCGAGCCGACCGAGGATCTGCGCCTCGGTCATCGGCGTGGTGCCGCCCTTCACGAACTCGGCGGCCTTCTTGTCCACGCCCTTGATGCGACCCTTGGCGTCGCGCTCGAAGATGCGCCCGTGCTCGGCGAGCCGGTGCAGGTTGCTACTCTCGAAGAACCGCTCGGGGAACGCGGCGTGGTGGGTATCGAGCACGTGCGCGCCGACCTTGAGGCCGACGAGCTCGAGCAGCTCGAACGCCGTCATCGGCAACCCGAGCGGGGCGATGGCGGCATCGACGGTCTCGAACGGCGTGCCGGTGTCGACCGCGTGCATGGCTTCACCGAGCAGCTTCGCCAGGATGCGGTTCACCACGAAGCCAGGCGTGTCGGCCGTGATCACCGCGTTCTTCTTCAGCTTCGCCGCGGTCACCATGGCGGTACTGAGCGCCGCGTCGCTGGTCTGCGGTGTCTTCACCACCTCGATCAGCGGCATCACCGCCACCGGGTTGAAGAAGTGGAATCCGACCAGGCGTTCCGGATGCGCGAGCTTCGCGCCGATCTGCTCGACCGACAGCGACGACGTGTTCGTGGCGAGGATGGCATCCGGCGCGATGTAGCGCTCGATCTCGGCGAAGACGTCTTGCTTCACGGTGAGCTCCTCGAACACCGCCTCGATCACCCAGTCGCAGTCCGCGAAGTCGGCCCGGTTGGTGGTGCCGGAGACGAGCGCCCGCAACCGGTTCGCCTCATCCTGGTTGATGCGACCCTTCGCCAGGAGGGCGTCGATCTCGCCTCGGATGTGCTCGATTCCCTTGTCCACGCGCGCCTGGTCGAGGTCGGTGATCACCACCGGCACCTTCAGCCGGCGCACGAAGAGCAGCGCGAACTGGCTGGCCATCAGGCCTGCGCCGATCACCCCGACCTTCGTCACCGGTCGTGCGAGTTCCTTGTCCGGCGCTCCCGCCGGCCGTTTGGCGCGCTTCTGCACCAGGTTGAACGCGTAGATGCTCGCCCGGAACTGGTCGCCGGCGATCAGCTCGGCCAGCACCGCGTCCTCCGCCGCGAAGCCGGTCTGCTTGTCGGTGTTCTTGGCCGCCTTCAGCAGGTCGAGCGCCCGGTACGGTGACTTCGCCACGGTGCCGATCTTCGACTCGAGCGACTTCCGGGCGATGCCGATCGCGGCATCCCACTTGACCGCCCGTTCGATTTTGCCCGGTTGGTTCGGTCGCTTCACCTTGATCGTGCCCGAGAGCACGCCGTCCGCCCACCGGATCGAGTCCTCCAGGAAGTTCGCGGGGCTGAACAGCACGTCGGCGATGCCGAGCTCCAGCGCTTCGGCCGCGCTCAGCGTGCGGTTGTTCTTCAGCGGGTTCTCAATGATCACCTTGAGCGCGTTCTCGATGCCGATCAGGTTCGGCAGCAGCCACGCACCGCCCCAGCCAGGAACGAGGCCGAGGAAGACCTCCGGTAGGGCGAGCGCGGCGGTGGAGCTGTCGATCGTGCGGTAGTTCGCGTTCAGCGCGATCTCCAGGCCGCCGCCGAGCGCCAGCCCGTTGATGAACACAAACGAAGGCACACCGAGCTCGTCGAGCTTGCCGAGGGCGTAGTGGCCGAGCTGGCCCAGTTGCAGGCCGACGTCGCGGTTCTGGATGTCGCCGACCCTCGACAGGTCGGCGCCGGCGGCCAGGATGAACGGCTTGCCGGTCACCGCGACCGCGGCGATCTCGCGGCGCGCGGCGCGCTCGGCGAGGGCGTCGAGGGTGTTCGCGAACTCGATCATGGCCTCGGGGCCCAGCGTGGTCGGCCTGGTGTGGTCACGACCGTTGTCGAGCGTCACCAGCGCGAGCGTCTTGCCACCGGACAGCGGCACGTCGCGAACATAAGAATGGCTGACGACTTCGTCGTCGGAGAGCACGCGGAGTTCAGCGAACCGGGCGGCCGGTGTGGCGATCGTCATTACTTCGTTCCCTTGCTCTGTGCGCGCTCGGCACGCTTGCTGTAGTGCGGGTTCTCCCAGATCACCGAGCCGCCCTGACCGAGGCCGACACACATGGCGGTCAGGCCGTACTGCACCTCTGGGTGTTCCTCGAACTGCCGGGCGAGCTGGATCATCAGGCGCACACCCGATGAGGCCAGCGGATGACCGACGGCAATGGCACCGCCCCACGGATTCACCCGGGGGTCGTCATCGGCGATCCCGAAGTGGTCGAGCAGCGACAGCACCTGCACGGCGAACGCCTCGTTCAACTCGAACAGCCCGATGTCCTCGATCGTGAGGCCGGCCTTCCTCAACGCCTTCTCGGTGCTCGGCACCGGGCCGATGCCCATGATCTCTGGCTCGACTCCGGCGTAGGCAAAGCTCACCATGCGCATCTTCGGCTGAAGGCCGAATTCCTTCACCGCGTCGCCGCTGGCGATGAGTGACGCGGTCGCGCCGTCGTTCAACCCTGAGGAGTTACCGGCGGTGACGCGGCCGTGCGGCCGGAACGGCGTCTTGAGCCCGGCAAGCCCCTCCAGCGTGGTGTCCGGACGCATGGCCTCGTCGCGGGTGGCCAGACCCCAGCCCTCGGAACTGCGGATGGCGACCGGAACGAGGTCGGGCTGGATCTTTCCGGCGTCGTAGGCGGCCGCGGTCTTGTGCTGGCTCGCCATCGCGAAGCGGTCGGCGCGCTCCTTGGTGAGTTCGGGGAACCGGTCGTGGATGCGCTCGGCCGTGTTGCCCATGTTCAGGGCATCCTCGCTCACCAGTCGCTCCGCCAGGAACCGCGGGTTCGGGTCGGCGCCGGCGCCCATCGGGTGCCGGCCCATGTGCTCCACACCGCCGGCGATCGCCAGGTCATAGGCGCCGAAGGCGATGGCCCCACCCACGCTGGTGACGCTGGTCATCGCCCCGGCACACATCCGGTCGATGGCGTAGCCGGGAACGCTGCGGGGGAGTCCGGACAGCAACGCGGCGGTGCGCCCGATGGTCAGACCCTGGTCGCCCTGCTGAGTGGTCGCGGCGATCGCCACGTCGTCGACGCGATCCGCCGGAACGGAGGGGTTTCTCGCCAGCACACCGGTGATCGCCTTGACCACAAGGTCGTCAGCGCGTGTCTGCCAGAACATCCCCTTCTCGCCGGCTCTGCCGAACGGCGTCCTCATGCCGTCTACGAAGAAAACTTCTGTTCTTTCAGCCACGTTGCCTCCCAGAGAATGGATGTCGCATCCGATCCTAGGCAGCAGCCGCTGACCGCAAGGGTTAGTTGACTCTTCCTACGAATCGTTTTCGACAGCGAGTTCAACCACTTGGCTGGCATCGACAAAGGCTTCAACGATTAGGTGTGCAGTTGCCTCAATCTGCCAGCGTCGCGCGCCGAGGTCTTCGAGCGCGGATTCGACCGCCTCGCGGCTGACCGGCTGCGGCGGTTGCCAGGCGATGCGGCGCAGCGTGTCGGGGGTGAGCACGTTCTCGACGGGAATCGCCAACTCGTCGGAGAGCTCGGCGATCGCGGCGCGCGCCAGCTTGAGGCGCTTGTCCGCCTCCGGATTCTTCTCGGACCAGGCCCGCGGCGGCGGCAGCGTATCGGTGGCCGCCCGCAGCACCGGCAGGTCCTCGGTGGTGAGCCCGCGCTCGGCGGCCTCCCACCAGCGGTCGAGCTGGCTGCGGCTGGCCCGTCCGCTGAACTCCTTGAGCGCGGCGAGGTCACGCTTGGTTTCCGGGAGCGCCTTCGCCGCGGCGACGATGGACGCGTCCGGCACCAGGCGGCCAGGTGCGACGTCGATCTCCCTGGCGTAGTCATCGCGCGCCTGCCAGAGCTCGCGGGCGACCGCCAGATTGCGGGTGCCGCGGATCGAGTGCACCCCGGACAACCGCCGCCACGGCTCGCTTCTGACAATGCGGAAGTCACGCGCCAGCGTCGCCGCGAACTCTTCGGCGGCAATCGTCGTCTTGTTTGCCTCATCCAGCAGCTTCTGGATGGCGTCCCGGAGGTCTGGCAGCAATTCCACGTCGAGCGCGGCGTACACCAGCCATGGGTGCGGCAACGGCCGGGTCGACCAGTCCGCCGCGGAGTGCTCCTTGGCCAGGTGGATGCCGAGCAGCTCTTCGACCACGGTGCCGAGGCCGACCCTGGGCAGTCCGAGCAGACGGGCGGCCAGCTCGGTGTCGAACAGCCGCGGCGGGTTGAGGCCGACCTCGCGGAGGCAGGTGAGGTCCTGGCTTGCCGCGTGCAGGATCCACTCGACATCACCGATTGCGTCGTTGAGCTCGCGGAAGTCGCCGATCGCCGGCGGGTCGAACAGGAAGGTGCCGGCGCCGCGCCGGAACACCTGAATCAGGTAGGCGCGCTGGGAGTATTTGAACCCTGACGCGCGTTCCGCGTCGATGCCGATCGGGCCGTGGCCCGCGCGGATCAGCTCGACCGCCTCGAGGTACTGATCACGCGAATCGATTACCGAGATCGTGCCGTGCGGGGCGCTATCTTTCACCACGGGCCATTCGGCGGGCTGACAACAAACTCACTCCTTCTGGGGCCGGTGGCAACCCGGCCAGCATGCACAACAACTCACACCAGCCTTCCACATGTGCGGTGAGCGACGTGTCATCGGGGGTCCACGATGCCCGCAACTCGAGTTGAGCGCCGCTGCCCTGGGACGCGAGTTCGCCGTAGCCGGTGGACAGCACTTTCGTGGCCGTGCCCGACGCCGAGTGGTACGCGGCACCGCGGGAGGCCAGGGCGTCGACGAGCCACGACCAGGCGACATCCGCGGTGAACGGGTCAAGGGCGAGCTCGATCTCGAGCGGGGCCTGGGCGAAGCAGACGACGCGCAGGCTGCCACCCCAGGCCTCGGGCTCCGCCGGGTCGTAGAGCAGCACGAAACGCCCGGTGCCAAGATCTGCCTCGGCATGGTGGGCGGCGGTCACATCCGCCGCCAGCGCAATCGAGTATGGTGCGAGAGAACCGGGTGAGGGAATTTCGGTGACCGTCAATTCATCACGCACGGTCGCACGCCGCACCGCGTCTAACGCGGCACTGAACGGAGCGGGCAACGCTGCTCCTGCTGGGGTATCAGGCACAGCTGCAGACTATGGTTCTTTGGTATTTTCATGGAAGAGGCTCGCCGTTCCGCGAGTCAGGCAGGGGAGGTACCGGATGGTCCGCGACCGAGCTCCGCGATTGCGCCCTGCTCGGTCCACGCGCCAGCGTGCCATCCTCGCCGTGTCGCTGATCGGCGGCGGCGCGGCCGTGTTCACCGCGGTGAGTGCCGCCGTCAGCGCCATCTTCGTGGCCCGCAAGGTGATCACACCCCCGAAGAAGACGATCGAAGACGTCGTGATCTACGACGTGAACCTGCCGGCGGGCACCATCTCCCTTGCCCGCACCCCCGACTCCGTCGTCGACGGCACCTACAGTTTCTGGTTCAACCACAACCGCATGCACGTGCGCGTCGGCGAGGTGATCGTGCGCACCGAGAAAACGGTGGTGCGCCGGCTGGTCGACGTCGATCCGACCGGTCGGGATGCCGCCGCGGCCGCCCTCGTGTCGGCACGCCGCGGGAGGTTGGGCGCCTGGGTGTACCTGCATCCGGACGATCTTGGTGTGGCCTACGAGGACGTGTCCATCCAGACCACCCTGGGGCCGGCTCCGGCGTGGCTGATCCGCGCCGGCACTGACACTGACACTGACACCGGCGACGACACCGCAGACAACACCGACCGGTGGGTGATTCAGGTTCACGGTCGCGGCGTGCGCCGGCAGGAGTGCCTGCGCGCGGTGCCGGTGTTCCGTGCGGCCGGGTACACGTCCCTGCTGATCTCGTACCGCAACGACACCGACGCACCGAACAGCGACGACGGCCTGTACGCCCTCGGCGCGATCGAGTGGCTCGACGTGGAGGCGGCAATCCGATACGCGCTCGACAACGGCGCTCGCGAGATCGTGCTGATGGGCTGGTCGATGGGCGGCGCCCTGGTGCTGCAGGCGCTGTCCCGGTCGGAGCTGTCCCATGCGGTGCGGGGAATCGTGCTGGAGTCGCCGGTGGTGGACTGGGTGACCACACTCCACTACCAGGCCGACGTGCTGCATGTTCCCCCGCTGATCCGGGAGGCGGCGCTGTCGGTGATCAGCACCCGGTGGAGCAGACGCCTGACCGGTCAACAGGAGGCGATCGACTTCAGCAGGCTTGACTTCGTGCGCCGCGCCAGCGAACTCGACAAGCCGATCCTGCTGCTGCACAGCGACGACGACGGCTTCGTGCCGTCAACCGCGTCGCGGGCGCTGGCGGCGTCCCGCCCCGACATCGTCAGCTATTGGCCCTGGCACACGGCCAGGCACACGCGCCTGTGGAACTTCCATCGCGAACGGTGGAACGCCGAGATCACGACGTGGCTGGAGCGGCTGCACCGAGCCGAGTAAGCCGCCCTCACTGGGCGGACAGCGCCGCCGTCTTCTCTCGAATCTGCCGCTTGACCCTGCCGAGCATGGCCACCATGCCGCGCATCCGCAGCGGACTGACCGCCTGGGTCAGGCCGATGTCCAGCGGGTAGTCGTCGGGGATGCCGAGCACGTCGGCGGCCGTCAACCCCGAGATGCCCTGCGCCAGAATCGACGCGAACCCGCGGGTAGTGGGCGCTTCCGCGGGGGCGGTGGCGTGCATGTGCACGGTGCCGTCATCCTGCACCTCGACGAAAATGAACACGGGGGACTGGCACTCCACCACCCGCTCGAACAGGTCAGGGTGGTTCTCGTACTGCGGTGGCAGCGGCGGCAGCTCGTTCGAGAACTCGAGCAGCAGCTGCAGGCGGTCGCGTTGTTCGAGCGCGAGGAAGTCGTCCTTGATCTCGCTGAGCGCGGCAGGAAGTTCGGTGTTCATCGGATGCCCTCGCTAGCGCGCGGGAAGCTCTCCTGGCTCGCTGCCGACGACGATCGGCACGCGTACCGCGCTGCCCCATTCCGTCCACGATCCGTCATAGTTGCGCACTCCTTTGAAACCCAGCAGGTGGGTGAGCACGAACCAGCTGTGGGCCGAGCGCTCCCCGATCCGGCAGTACGCAATCACGCTATCACCGTCGGTAAGTCCCGCCTGGTCGCGGTAGAGCGAGCTCAGTTCCGGCACGCTGCGGAAGGTGCCGTCCTCTGCCGCCGCCTTGCCCCACGGCACGCTCTGCGCGGTGGGGATGTGCCCGGCGCGCAGCGCACTCTCCTCGGGGTAGGCGGGCGCGGTGGTGCGCTCACCGCTGTACTCCTCAGGGGACCGCACGTCGATGAGCGGGTTGCCGAAGTGAGCCAGCACGTCTTCCTTGAACGCGCGCACGCTGCTGTCGTCGCGCTCGATGACCGGGTATTCCACCGACGCGGGGGATGCGACATCCGTTGTCAGGTCGCGCCCTTCGGCAATCCACTTGTCTCGGCCGCCGTCCAGCAGCCGCACGTCCTCGTGCCCGAACAGGGTGAACACCCAGAGCGCGTACGCCGCCCACCAGTTGCTCTTGTCGCCGTAGATGACGACCGTGCTGTCCCGGCTGATGCCCTTCGAGCCCAGCAGGGCGGCGAAGTGCTCGCCGTCGACGAAGTCGCGAGCGACGGGGTCGTTCAGGTCGGTGTGCCAGTCGATCTTGACCGCGCCGGGGATGTGACCGGTCTCGTACAGCAGCACGTCCTCGTCGGATTCGACGACCACCAGCCCGTCGGCGTTCAGGTTGGCCTGCAACCACTCGGTGCTGACCAGCCGGTCCGGGTGCGCGTACTCGGCGAACTTGGGAGACGGATCGAATGGGGCGGTCATTGCTACCTCCAAGATGAGCCCCGGTATCTGGGGCGATAAGTGCGGCCGGCCGAGCCGGATAGGCTGGGACGGTTGCTGTGCCATCTGCTGCCTCACACGAATCTACGCTCTGGGTCGCAGCCGGGCACAGGCTCCCGTAAGACTCTGACACATACCGAGGCGCCCGCATGACTTCAGAACCGATCACCCGTTTGGGCCGCCTCGTCGACCGGTCGCCGTCACTCAGCGGCACCGAGATCGCCGCCCAGTTGGTGCCGCCGCGGCAGTTCTTGCACGCCACTCTCGATAACTATGTACCGGATGTCGAGTACCCGTCGCAGGCGGAGGCGGTGTCGGCGATGCACACCTTCCTCGACGGCTGGAAGCCTGTCGGAGGCCTGTTCTCGCGGCGTAAAACGCCGCCGCAGTTGCCCGGCATCTACCTCGACGGCGGTTTCGGTGTGGGCAAGACCCACCTGCTGGCCGCCCTGTGGCACCGTGCTCCCGGTCGTAAGTACTTCGGCACGTTCATCGAGTACACGGCGTTGATCGGCGCGCTCGGCTATCAGCAGGCGGTGCAGTTGCTGCGCGGCGCCTCCCTGATCGCGATCGACGAGTTCGAGTTGGACGACCCGGGCGACACCATGATGATGACCCGGCTGCTCGGTGAACTGGTCGAGACCGGCACCCGGATCGCGGCGACATCGAATACGCCACCGAATGCGCTGGGTGAGGGCCGGTTCGCGGCATCCGATTTCCTGCGCGAGATCCAGGGGCTGTCTGCGCGGTTCCACACCTTCCGCATCGACGGACTCGATTATCGGCGCCGCCACTTCGAGGGCCACGCGGTGGCACTGGACGACGGCGAGTTCCGGGCGGCCGTCGCCGACCTGCCGCGGGGCAGCACCGTCGATGATTTCTCCGCACTGCTGCAGCATCTCACCACGATTCACCCGTCGCGCTACGTGAAGCTCGTCGACGGGCTGCCGGCGATCGGCCTGACGAACGTGCACGAACTCACCGCGCAGACCGATGCGCTGCGGCTGGTTGCCTTCGTCGACCGGCTGTACGACGCTCAGGTGGAGATCGTGGCAAGCGGCATCCCGCTCGATGAGGTGTTCGCCGAGGACATGCTGAACGGCGGCTACCGCAAGAAGTACCTGCGAGCGATCTCCCGCATGATTGCGCTCACCACCCATCAGCCGCAGTAGGGCACGGGCCCGGATGGGCCGGCGCCCCTTGTAGGCTGACCGTGGAGTGCCGGGAAGTCTGGTCGGCTCCATGCCGCAACCGGCATGGGTACGCCCTTCGCGCTGCCTGCAGGAGTTCCCGTGTCCACCACCCCGCCTGATCGACCTACCCCGGCAAATCGCCCCACCCCGCCGCCCGGCCTGGATCGGTTCGCAGAGTCGCTGCGCATCGAGAACATCCTGCGCAAGGAGACCGTCGGCGGCATCCTGCTGCTGATCGCCACGCTAGCCGCGCTGATCGCGGCCAATTCGCCGCTCGCCGACTGGTATTTCACGCTGCGCGACACCGAACTGGGGCTGACGTTCGGCGACTTCGAGTGGCACATCAGTGTCGGCCACCTCGCCGCAGACGGGCTGCTTGCGGTGTTCTTCTTCCTGGCCGGGCTGGAACTGAAGCGGGAGTTCGTCGCCGGTGAACTGCGCGACCCGCGAAAGGCGCTGATGCCGGTGATGGCGGCCGTGGGCGGCGTGGCGCTGCCCGCCGTGATCTACGCGCTGATCACCCTGCAGTCCTCACCCGAGGTGCAGCGGGGGTGGGCGATTCCCGTCGCCACCGACATCGCGTTCGCCCTCGCCGTGCTCGCCGTCATCGGCACGCACCTCCCCGCGGCGATGCGCACCTTCCTGCTGACTCTCGCCGTGGTCGATGATCTGCTCGGCATCGGGATCATCGCCTTCTTCTACTCCGACGGCGTGCGGCCGGGCTACCTGCTGGCGATGTTCCTCGGCCTGGCCGTCTTCGGGCTGCTCGCCCAGAAGTTCACCTGGTTCTTCCTGGTTCGACCCACCGCCGCCTGGCTGGTGCTGCTGCCGATCGGGCTTCTGGTCTGGTTCTTCATGTACTCCTCCGGCGTGCACGCCACCGTCGCCGGCGTACTGCTGGCCTTCACCATCCCGGTTCGACGTAGCCCGGCGGTGCGCGCGGCGGCCGAGGCGCGCGGTATCACAGACGAGGCCAGCCGGCCCGGCCTCGCCGAAGTGCTCGAGCACCGGATCCGGCCGCTGTCCACCGGGTTCGCCGTTCCGGTGTTCGCCTTCTTCTCGGCCGGGGTCGCCATCGGCGGCTGGCAGGCGCTCGGCGCCGCGCTCAGCAGCCCGGTGGCGATCGGCATCATCGCGGCGTTGATTGTGGGAAAGACCATCGGCATCACCGGGGCCACCTGGCTGGTCACCCGCATGCCGGGGATCACCCTGCCCCGAGGCCTCGCCTGGATCGACGTGTTCGGTCTTGGCATTCTGGGCGGAATCGGCTTCACCGTCTCTCTCCTGATCAGCGAGCTGAGCTTCGGGCTGGGCAGCGAGCTGGACGACACCGCGAAGATCGCCATCCTCGCGGGTTCGCTGCTCGCTGGGGGCCTCGCCGCCATCGTGCTGGGCGGGCGCAACCGGCACTACCGCAACCAGCGCCGCCTCGAGCAGGTGGACACGAATCGCGACGGTGTGCCGGACGTTTTCCAAAACGACTAGACCGGTCGGAAACACGATGTTCACACCGCTGCGCCGCGCGTAACGTTCGCGAAACACAGCGACAGCGCAGCCGAAATATGCGAGTTCCACACTGGCTTCGTACCCGAGACGAGCCTCGTTCGTCACGACACATCCTGCTCAACCCCAGAAGTGTTAGGAACTCACATGGATACCGGCAACCTCGCGTGGGCGATCACCGCCACCGCTCTCGTGCTCTTCATGACACCGGGCGTCGCCTTCTTCTACGGCGGTCTGGTGAAGGCCAAGAGCGTCGTCAGCATGATGATGATGAGCTTCGGCGCTCTCGGACTCGTCAGCGTGCTGTGGATTCTGTACGGCGCCAACATGTCGGTGGTCGACTCGGTGTGGTCATTCTCCGGCAACCCGTTCTCGGACTTCGGTCTGGCCTCGGCCGACAATGAGGCGCTGATCGGCGCCGCCTACGGCGCAACCTTCGCGATCATCACCGTCGCGTTGATCTCCGGCGCGATCGCCGACCGGGCCAAGTTCGGCTCCTGGATGATCTTCGCCGGGATCTTCGCAACCCTGGTCTACTTCCCGGTGGCCGCTTGGGTCTGGGGCGGCGGCTGGATCTTCAGCCTCGGCGAGACCCTCGGCCTGCCGGCGGTGATCGACTACGCCGGTGGTACTGCGGTGCACATCAACGCCGGCGCCGCAGCGCTCGCCCTGTCGCTGGTGCTCGGCAAGCGTGCCGTGTTCCAGAAGGGTGCGCACAAGCCGCACAACGTGCCGCTGGTGCTGCTCGGCGCTTCGATTCTCTGGTTCGGCTGGTTCGGCTTCAACGCCGGCGCGGAGTGGCTGAACGACCTGCAGAACGTGGGCCTGATCGTCGTCAACACGCTGGGCGCCACCGCTGCCGCGATCATCGGCTGGATGGTTATCGAGAAGGTCAAGGATGGCAAGTCCACCTCGGTCGGAGCCGCCTCCGGCGCTGTGGCCGGCCTCGTCGCGATCACCCCCGCCTGCGCCAACCTGACCCCGGGCTGGGCCCTGGTGCTCGGTGTCGTCGCCGGTGCCGTGTGCGCCCTGGCGGTAGAGCTCAAGTTCAAGCTGGGCTTCGACGACTCGCTTGACGTGGTCGGCATCCACCTGGTCGGTGGCCTGATGGGAACCCTGTACCTCGGCTTCTTCGCCACCGAAACCGGCCTGTTCACCGGCGGCGACTTCGGCCAGCTGACCGTGCAGGCGATCGCCGCGTTTGGCGTGCTGATCTACTCCTTCGTCGTCGCCTACATCGTCGGCTTCGCGATCGAGAAGACGGTCGGCTTCCGGGTGAAGAACGAAGACGAGATCGCCGGCATCGACACCGTCGTGCACGGCGAGGAGGGCTACGCGCTCGAGGGCCGCTAGGCACCGCCCGGTCGCTAAGCACAGCTCGGTCCCACAGGGCGGCGTTCTTCGGAACGCCGCCCTTCGTGGTTTCCGCAGGGTTTTCCGAGCGCCGCTACGCTGACTTCTGCCGGTCGGTGCACTGCCGGTCACTAGCAGGGGGAATGGTCAAGTGTTTGTCGTCGTGGGGTTCGGTCTGCTGTCGCTGGCAGTGGTTCCGGGGCTGCTATGGATAAGAGACGGGCGGATGTCGCTGCCTCGCCGCCTGCTGATGCTGGGGGCACTCGGCGGCGGCGCCGGAGTGACGCTCGGGCTGGTGCGCGACTGGCCGCTGCCTCTGACGGTGTTGTTAGGGGCGATGGCCGCGGCATCCGTTCTGCTCCTGGCCCGACCGGCCGATTCCGCCGATTCCGCCGCATCGTCGCGCGGGACTGTGTATGCGCTGCTGGTTGTCGCCGTGGTGCAACTGCCGCTGGCGTTCGCGACGTTCGACTCCGAGGGGCTCGTCGCCACGCTCGGCGCCTTGGATTTCGCCGGCGCACTGGTGTTCGCCGTTCCGGTCGGCGCCGGCGCATACGCCTGGTCGCGGGTGCGCGCCGCCCGGACCCCAGCGGTTCCGGTGCCTACCGCGGAGCGCGGGCGACTGGCGAAGGGCAGTGCTCTCGCGGCGCTCGGCCTGCTCGCGGCATGCATCGCTGCGGAGACGATGATCGACGAGGTGACGCCCCGGATCATCCTCTCCGCCACACTGTCGGCAGCCACCGGGTGCGCCGGCTGGGTCGTCACCCGCCTCATCGGTGCGAGCAAGACCATGCGGAGGGACGCTGCGTACGGGATACTGGCAGGCCTCAGCAGTGCCCTGGCGAGCAGCGCCTGGGTAACCGCGCAGTGGTCGCTGCTGATCGGCGTGGCCGCCGGCGCCTTGTCTGCGGTGTTCTATGGATCCGCACTGAAAAAGGTGGGGGAGCGGCCGGCCGCGGTGGCCGCGGTGCTGCTGGTCGGGGGCGCCACGGGAACCGTGATGCTCGGCCTGTTCACCGACGGAACCGGGCTCGTGCACACCGGCGGTGTGACCCAGCTCGTGGCGCAACTGGGCGCCACTGTCCTCGCCGTGGCCTGGTCCATCGGGGTGTGCTTCGCGCTCGCGGGGTTGCTGAAAACCCGCCAGCTGCTGTCAGGGGCGAGGGGTGGTGCGGCTGGCGTCGCGCCGGTCGTGACCGAACAGGCTCCGCACCAGCACCACGAGCTGCACGATGATGGCAATCAGCGCCGCGCCGATGGACACCGCGAGCACGACCCGCAGCACCAGCGCCCAGTCGATCGTCGAACCTGAGAAATCGAATGGGAACACCTGCCAGAGGCGCGCCAGCACAACCACCCCGATGCTCACGGTGATGAGGTCGCCAAGCGCCTTCAGCCAAACCCGATCCACGATCACGAACAGCACATTCGCAATCACGCCCACGATCAGCGACAGATTCAGGATGCCGAGCACCTGGCGCATGTCATCGGTCAGGAATCACCCGAGGTTCCGGGGCGACAACGGGTGTCGTATGACTAGATGAAGTGGGCGATACCGGACTCGAACCGATGACCTCTTCCGTGTGAAGGAAGCGCGCTACCAACTGCGCCAATCGCCCGCGCCAGATAATCCTGCCATAAAACTTGCCGCGATACTGACACCCCAGCGGCTCTCGCACGACACGCGTTCGCTCGTTTTGGCACTCGGCAAATCATCCGCTATTGTTTTCAAGCACGCAGAAATGCACAGCGAAAATGCGGATGTGGCGCAGTGGTAGCGCATCACCTTGCCAAGGTGAGGGTCGCGAGTTCGAATCTCGTCATCCGCTCGAATATGAATCGGTCGAAAGGCCGGTTCATTTCATTTGGTGGTGAACCCAAACACGGTGGATTGGCCGAGAGGCGAGGCAGCGGCCTGCAAAGCCGTATACACGGGTTCGAATCCCGTATCCACCTCCAAGCTGCAATGAGAATTTCAGTCTTGGGCGATTGGCGCAGCGGTAGCGCGCTTCCCTGACACGGAAGAGGTCACTGGTTCGATCCCAGTATCGCCCACCACTAAAAACCCCCGGGAAACCGGGGGTTTTTTGCATGTCCGAGATACTTGTCTGGTGACTCTTGCAGATGACGACATCCGTGCGGTCGTAGCGCGGCTCCGCGAATCACTAGGTGAAGAGCTGGTGGCCGACCTGGGCTCGGTCGACGTGGCGACCGTCGCCAGCTGGGCTGCGGGCACCGGTTCGCCAGACATCGAGGCGGGAGTGAGGCTCCGCATCGCCGGTGAGGTTGTGGGCGTGCTGGGCCGGCGCGCCAGCTCGTCATTGCGCGAGTGGATGACCGGATCAAACCCCTTGCTGGGGGACCGTTCGCCCACTGAGGTTCTGCGGGAGGCAAACGTCACCGTCGCGCGGAGCACAGTCCTCGCCGCAGCGCGTTCCTCCGTCGCCAACTGAGGAGCTGCGGCGATACGCCGCCTCGATCGGCCAGGTTCAGCGGCGTTTCGCATCCCATCCTCCGGCAGCGACCGCTGCGACCGGTGAGCGCAAAGATGAGACCCGTCTCCCCACTAAAGTTGGGAGAATGAATGCTCCGCAGACCGGATTCGACCTCTTTAGCGACCGCTCCATCGTGGCGATGCGCGTCAACGGCGAGTTGAAGGATCTTGCGGTAACCGTCACTCCTGACGACACCGTCGAACCGGTGCCGATCGACTCACCGGACGGCCTCAACATCCTGCGCCACTCGGCCGCGCACGTCGCCGCCCAGGCGGTGCAGTCGATCAACCCTGACGCGAAGCTCGGCATCGGCCCGCCCGTCACCGACGGCTTCTACTACGACTTCGACGTTGAAACGCCGTTCACCCCGGAAGACATGAAGGCCATCAGCAAAGCGATGGACCGCATCATCCGTCAGGGCCAGCGGTTCGTCCGCCGGGTGGTGACGGATGACGAGGCCCGCGAGGAATTGCGGGATGAGCCGTACAAGCTCGAGCTCATCGGTTTAAAGGGCGGCGCGACGGGCGGGGAAGGCTCGACCGACGACAACGAGTCGGTCGAGGTCGGCGGCGCCGAACTGACCATCTACGACAACGTCGACCCGAAGACGGGGGAGACCCTGTGGAAGGACCTCTGCCGCGGCCCGCACCTGCCGAACACCCGGATGATCGGCAACGGCTACTCGCTGATGCGGGTCGCCGCCGCATACTGGCGCGGCTCGGAGAAGAACAAGCAGCTGCAGCGCCTGTACGGCACCGCCTGGCCGACCAAGGACGAGCTGCGCGCCTACCAGACCCGCCTCGAGGAGGCCGCGAAGCGCGACCACCGCCGCCTCGGCGCCGAACTCGACCTGTTCAGCTTCCCCGAGGAGCTCGGCAGCGGACTCCCGGTGTTCCACCCCAGGGGCGGCATCATCCGCACCGAGCTGGAGAACTACTCGCGGCAGCGGCACATCGAGGAGGGCTACTCCTTCGTCAACACCCCGCACATCACCAAGGGCCACCTCTACGAGGTCTCCGGCCACCTGGACTGGTACCGCGAGGGCATGTTCCCGCCGATGCACGTCGACGCCGAGTACAACGAAGACGGCTCGATCAAGCGCGAGGGCCAGGACTACTACCTGAAGCCGATGAACTGCCCGATGCACAACCTGATCTACCGGGCCGGCGCGCATTCCTACCGCGAGCTGCCGATGCGGTTGTTCGAATTCGGCAGCGTTTACCGCTACGAGAAATCCGGGGTCATCCACGGGCTCACCCGGGTGCGGGGCATGACCCAGGATGACGCGCACATCTACTGCACCCGCGACCAGATGAAGGATGAGCTCGCCAAGACGCTGACCTTCGTGCTCGGCCTGCTCAAGGACTACGGCCTCGACGACTTCTACCTGGAGCTGTCGACCAAGGACCCGGAGAAGTTCGTCGGAAACGAGGAGGTCTGGGAGGAAGCCACCCGCACGCTGGCCGAGGTGGCCGCGGAATCCGGTCTCGACCTCGTCCCCGACCCGGGAGGCGCCGCCTTCTACGGCCCGAAGATCTCGGTGCAGGCGCGAGACGCCATCGGCCGCACCTGGCAGATGTCGACCATCCAGCTCGACTTCAACCTGCCCGAGCGATTCGACCTGGAGTACACCGCCCCCGATGGCACCCGGCAGCGTCCGGTGATGATCCACCGTGCCCTGTTCGGCTCGATCGAGCGGTTCTTCGGCGTGCTCACCGAGCACTACGCCGGGGCATTCCCGGTGTGGCTGTCACCGGTGCAGGCGGTCGCGATCCCGGTCTCCGAGCAGTTCAACGACTACCTGGCCGGCATCGTCGGCCAGCTGCGCGCCGTCGGCGTGCGAGCGGATGTCGACACCTCAGACGACCGGATGCAGAAGAAGATCCGCACCCACTCCAAGGCCAAGGTGCCGTTCCAGCTGATCGCCGGTGAAGAAGACCGGGCAAACGGCACGGTCAGCTTCCGCTTCCGCGACGGCAGCCAGGACAACGGGGTGCCCGTGGACGAGGCCATCGCCCGCATCGTGGAGTCGATCCGCACCAAGGCCCAGGTCTGAGCGTGCGGGACTACGACGGAATGGAGTACGGGCACGCGGAGTCGTCGGACGACTTCGCCGCCGTGCCCGACTCCTTCCAGCGGTTGTGGACGCCCCACCGCATCGCGTACATCCAGCACGGCCAGGCGCCGGGCAAGGATGAATGCCCGTTCTGCATCGCCCCGAGCAAGGATGACGAGCAGGCGCTGATCGTGGCCCGCGGCACGCACGCATACGTTCTGTTGAACCTGTTCCCGTACAACAGTGGTCACCTGCTGGTCTGCCCGTACCGACACATTGCGACCTATGACGAGGCCACGCCAGACGAGGTCGCCGAAATCGGTATGCTCACACAGACGGCGATGCGTGTTCTCACCCACACGGCCGGCGCACACGGATTCAATATCGGCATGAACCAAGGCCGAATCGCGGGCGCGGGCATTGCGGATCACCTGCATCAACACATCGTTCCGCGGTGGGCGCAAGACTCGAATTTCTTCCCGATCATCGCCGGAACGAAAGCCGTTCCCCGCCTGCTGGGCGAGGTACGCGACGAAGTGGCGGCCGCGTGGCCCAGCCCCGACCCCGAGTAGAATCTGAGACCATGAGCGACAGCACCACTTTCGAACACCAGGGCACCAGCCGCGTCAAGCGTGGATTGGCCGAGATGCTCAAGGGCGGTGTCATCATGGACGTCGTCACCGCCGAGCAGGCTCGGATCGCCGAAGACGCCGGCGCTGTCGCCGTCATGGCGCTCGAGCGGGTACCCGCCGACATCCGCTCTCAGGGTGGTGTCGCCCGCATGAGCGACCCCGACCTGATCGACGCGATCATCTCCTCCGTCTCGATCCCGGTGATGGCGAAGGCCCGCATCGGCCACTTCGTCGAGGCGCAGGTGCTGCAGGCGCTGAACGTCGACTACATCGACGAGTCCGAGGTGCTGAGCCCGGCCGACTACGTCAACCACATCGACAAGTGGGAGTTCACCATTCCCTTCGTCTGCGGCGCCACCAACCTCGGTGAGGCGCTGCGCCGCATCAACGAGGGCGCGGCGATGATCCGCTCGAAGGGTGAAGCCGGCACCGGAGACGTGTCAGAGGCGACCAAGCACATCCGCACGATCAAGGGGCAGATCGCCGCCCTGACCGCGATGAGCAAGGACGAACTGTACGTCGCGGCGAAGGAACTGCAGGCGCCGTACGACCTGGTCGCCGAGATCGCCGAAACCGGCAAGCTGCCGGTCGTGCTGTTCACCGCCGGTGGCGTCGCCACCCCCGCGGATGCGGCCATGATGATGCAGCTCGGCGCCGACGGCGTGTTCGTGGGCTCCGGCATCTTCAAGTCGGGCAACCCGGCGGCGCGCGCCGCGGCAGTGGTCAAGGCCACCACCTTCTACGACGACCCGTCGGTCATCGCCGAGGTGTCGCGCGGACTCGGTGAGGCCATGGTCGGGATCAACGTCTCCGACCTCGCCGCCCCGCACCGCCTCGCAGAACGTGGCTGGTAAGCCCGCAACGATCCCCGTCACTGTCGGAGTGCTCGCGCTCCAGGGAGACTTCCGTGAGCACCTCGAGGTGCTGCGCTCCCTGGGCGCGACCGCTGTTCCGGTGCGGCGCGCCGAGGAACTGACCGCGATCGATGGGCTGGTCATCCCCGGTGGGGAATCCACCGTCATCGACAAGTTGTCGCGCGCGTTCGGGGTCGCCGAACCGGTGAAGCAGGCGATTGCCGCCGGGATGCCCGTCTACGGCACCTGCGCCGGCCTGATCATGATCGCCGACCGCGTGCTCGATGCGATCGAAGGTCAGCAGAGCTTCGGCGGACTCGACGTGGCCGTGCGCCGCAACGCGTTCGGCTCGCAGACCGAATCTTTCGAGGTCGAACTGCGGATGCCGGTGCTCGGCGACCCGCCCGTGCACGCCGTGTTCATCAGGGCGCCGGTGGTCGAGACCGTCGGTGACCAGGTCACCGCGCTGGCCTCGCTCGACGACGGCCGAGTGGTCGCCGTGCAGCAGGGCAACCTGCTCGGCACCTCGTTCCACCCCGAAATCACCGGCGACACCCGGTTCCACCAGTACTTCCTCGACCGGGTGCGCGCCACAGCCTTCCGCTCCTAGCTAGAATTGCCCCCATGTCAGGTCACTCCAAATGGGCAACGACGAAGCACAAGAAGGCGGTCATCGACCAGCGCCGTGCCAAGTCGTTCGCCAAGCTCATCAAGAACATCGAGGTCGCCGCGAAGATGGGCGGCGCTGACCTCTCCGGCAACCCGACCCTGGTCGACGCCATCCAAAAGGCCAAGAAGACCTCGGTTCCGAACGACAACATCGACCGCGCGGTCAAGCGCGGCGCCGGGCTGTCCGGCGAGTCGGTCGACTACCAGACCATCATTTACGAGGGCTACGCCCAGGGTGGCGTCGCCATGCTGATCGAGTGCCTCACCGACAACAAGAACCGGGCAGCCGCCGAGGTGCGCACCGCGATGACCCGCGGTGGCGGCAACATGGCCGACCCCGGCAGCGTTGCCTACAACTTCAACCGGAAGGGCGTCATCTCGGTCACCAAGACGGATGGCCTGACCGAAGATGACATCCTGATGGCCGTGCTCGATGCCGGCGCCGAAGAGGTCATCGACCGCGGCGCGGGCTTCGAGATCATCACCGACCCGAGCGACCTGGTCGCCGCGCGCACCGCGCTGCAGGATGCCGGAATCGACTACGACTCCGCGGACGCGGAATTCGTGCCGAACCTGCACGTGGACATCGATGCCGAAACGGCCCGCAAGGTGTTCAAGCTGATCGACGGCCTCGAAGACAGCGACGACGTGCAGAACGTCTTCGCGAACTTCGAGGTGTCCGCAGAGGTACAGGCCGAGCTCGACGCCGAAGAAGACTGACCCCGGTGACGATCCGGGTGCTGGGCATCGACCCGGGTCTCACCCGGTGTGGGGTCGGAGTGGTGGACGTGCAGGCCGACCGCCGCGCCACCTTGGTGCACGTGTCCGTCATCCGCACGCCACCGGAACTCGAGCTGGAACAGCGTCTGCTGGCGATCGGGCGCGGCATCGCGGCGGCGCTGGACGAGTTCACCCCGGGTGCGGTCGCCCTCGAGCGAGTGTTCGCGCAGCACAACGTGCGAACCGTGATGGGCACCGCGCAGGCCTCCGGCGTGGCGATGCACGCCGCCGCCGAACGAGGCCTGGCCGTCGGACTGCACACGCCCAGCGAGGTGAAGGCGTCGATCACCGGGTACGGTTCGGCAGACAAGAAGCAGGTCGCCACGATGGTGGCGCGCGTACTCGGCCTGGACTCTCCGCCGACCCCGGCCGACGCATCCGACGCGCTCGCCCTGGCGATCTGCCACGCCTGGCGGCGCGGGGCGACGGCGGCACCGACCGCAGGGTCGGCCGGTGGCGGCCTGACCCCGGCCCAGCAGGCGTGGCGTGAGGCAGAAAAGTCGGCGGCCAAACGTAGGCTCTAAGCATGATTTCTTCCCTCCGCGGCACCGTGCTCTCTGCCGCCGGATCCCTCGTCGTCATCGAGGTCGGGGGAGTAGGCCTCGCCGTGCAGGTCACCCCCGCTCATGCCCTCAGCCTGCGCATCGGCTCCGAGGCCATGCTGCGCACCGCCCTGATCGTGCGCGAAGACGACCTCAGCCTGTTCGGCTTCGCCGATGCCGACGAGCTCGAGGTGTTCGACAAGCTGCGCTCGGTCACCGGCGTCGGCCCCAAATCGGCGATGGGGGTGCTCGCCGCCATGACGCCGGGTCAGGTGGCTGAGGCGGTCGCCACCGAAGACGACGCCGCGTTCCGCAAGGTGTCGGGGATCGGACCGAAGACGGCGAAGCTCATCGTGCTGTCGCTCACCGGGAAGCTGGCGGTGCTGCCGCAGTCCGCCCCGGCTCCGAGCGCCGCAACCAGCATCACCGACAACGTACTCGTGGCTCTCGTCGGCCTCGGCTGGCCAGAGAAGGTCGCCGCCCAGGCCCTCGACGAGGCCGTCGCCCACGCCTCAGAGGTCGAGCGCGCCGGCGTCTCCAGCCTGCTGCGGGTAGCGCTGGCACAGTTGGGCCCGGCACTGCACGGCAGCCGAGACGGCGGTGACCGCGCATGACCGAGAGCATCGTCAGCCCGACCCCGGAGTCCGAGGCGGAACTCGCCTTCGAAGGCGCGCTGCGTCCCCGCACGCTCGGCGAGTTCGTCGGGCAGACAAAGGTGCGCGGCCAACTGCAACTGCTGCTGCAGGCCGCGGCCATGCAGAATCGCACGCCCGATCACATCCTGCTGGCCGGCCCGCCAGGGCTCGGCAAGACCACGCTCGCCATGATCGTCGCGCAAGAAAGCGGGCGCCCGCTGCGCATGTCGAGCGGCCCGGCCATCCAGCACGCCGGCGACCTCGCCGCGGTGCTGTCCTCCCTCGTTCCCGGTGAGATCCTCTTCATCGACGAGATCCACCGGATGGCCCGCCCGGCGGAAGAGATGCTGTATCTCGCCATGGAGGACTTCCGCATTGACATCATGGTGGGCAAGGGCGCCGGCGCGACCTCTATCCCGCTTGACCTGTCGCCGTTCACCCTGGTCGGCGCCACCACCCGCTCCGGCCTGCTCCCGAACCCGCTGCGCGACCGGTTCGGGTTCACCGCGCACCTCGAGTTCTACGAGGACCACGAACTCGAGCACGTCATCAGCCGGGCCGCCGACCTGCTCGGGCTCGAGGTGGAACACCGGGCCCTCGGCGAGATCGCCCGCCGCAGCCGCGGCACCCCCCGCATTGCCAACCGGCTGCTGCGCCGGGTGCGCGACTACGCGCTGGTCACTGGAACCGACGCCGCACTGCCCGCGGTCAATGCCGCCCTCGAGCTGTACGACGTCGACGCGCTTGGCCTCGACCGGCTTGATCGAGCGGTGATGCAAATCATCCTCACCCGCTTCGACGGGGGACCGGTGGGTCTCGGCACCCTCGCCGTGTCGGTCGGCGAAGAAGCGGAAACGATCGAATCCGTGGTCGAACCGTTCCTCGTACGTATCGGGCTGCTGTCGCGAACCCCGCGCGGCCGGGTCGCCACGCGGGCCGCCTGGACCCATTTTGGGGTAGTGCCGGGTGAGGTAGCGCTCTTTGGCAATGACCTATAATTCACAAGGATGTCGCAGGCGCTTCTTCTAGACTGACGCGACTATCCCCATTATCTTGGAAGGTTTCCCCCACTCTTATGGATCCAATCACTCTTGTCATGCTGGCCGTCCTGGCCGTGCTGGTGTTGTTCATGTTCCGCAACAACAAGAAGCGGCAGAAAGACCAGGCTGAACTGCTGAACAAGATGGTTCCCGGCGCCGAAGTGATGACCAGCTTCGGGCTGTTCGGCACCCTGCTCTCGGTGAACGATGACACCAACATCGCCGAGATCGCGGTTTCCGATGGCGTCGTGCTGCGGGTACACCGGCAGACCCTGTCCAAGGTCGTCGACGAGGACGCCCCGGCCGAGGTCGAGGCTGACGCCGACACCAGCGCCGACGCCGACGCGATTACCGCGACCGACGACGTTGTCGCCCCCGACGTGGACAGTACGCCGGAGCGCAAGAAGGCCGACGACTGAACCACTAGCCTTGAGGGCGGCTCTCCTTCGGCGAGCCGCATCGAACGTCTGCGCTCGGTCGCAGAATCACTCGTAGAAAGCTGAGTCGCAGGTGGCACGATCTACACCGACCCGCAGGGCCTGGCGTTCCCTCATATGGCTGGCGGTCATCATCGTCGGCCTGATCGCGGCGAACGCCGCAGGCGTGATCTGGAATAACGCCGGGTGGACGCCGAAACTGGCGCTCGACCTCGAGGGTGGCACCCAGATCATCCTGGAGCCGCAGCTCGAGAGTGGCCAGAGCGTCTCGCAGGAGCAGCTGAATCAGGCGGTGTCGATCATCCGTCAGCGTGTCGATGCGAGCGGTGTGTCCGAATCGGAGATCACCACGCAGGGTGGCCGCAACGTGGTGGTGTCCATTCCGGGCACCCCCGACGACGAGACCATGCAGCGCATCCAGGCGTCGGCGAAGCTCGAGTTCCGCCCGGTGCTGACGGCAGACCTGCCGAGCAACCAGACGATGACCGATGGCTCGACGGCGACGCCCACACCGGAACCGGATGCCGCGGCAACGCCGTCACCGAGCCTGGAGAGCACCCCGACTGTGGAGCCGACCTCGGCGAGCGACCTCAACTGGATCACCCCGGCGCTCTCCGACGAGTTCACCAACTTCGACTGCGCGTCCCTGGATGACACCACCGGCGAGGTCCCGCCTGCCGACCAGCCGCTCATCACCTGTGAGCAGGACGGCAGCGTCAAGTACATCCTCGGCCCGGTTGAGGTGTCTGGCGAGACCATTGCCGACGCGTCATCCGGACTTGTCCCGAACGCGCAGGGCTTCACCACCAACGAGTGGGGCGTGTTCATTGAGTTCAACGACAAGGGCACCGCGCAGTTCCGCGACGTCACCACGCGGCTGATCGGTCTGCAGGGGGTGCAGAACCAGTTCGCGATCGTGCTGGACGGCAAGGTCATCTCGGCGCCGACTACGAACGCCGCCATCACCGACGGCAAGCCGGTGATCAGCGGTAACTTCACCCAGGACACTGCGCAGACCCTCGCCGACCAGCTGAAGTTCGGCGCCCTGCCGATCGGGTTCCAGCTGGAGAGCACCAACACCATCTCCGCGACCCTCGGTACAACGCAGCTGCAGAGCGGCATCATCGCCGGCATCATCGGCATGCTGCTGGTGCTGGTCTACTCGCTCTTCCAGTACCGCACGCTCGGTCTCGTCACCATGGCATCGCTGCTGGTGGCCATGCTTATCACCTACCTGGTGATCACCCTGCTGTCCTGGCGGGAGGGCTACCGGTTGTCGCTGGCCGGTGTCGCCGGTCTGATCGTGGCGATCGGTATCATCGCCGACTCGTTCATCGTCTACTTCGAACGAATCCGCGATGAACTGCGCAACGGTCGCAGTTTGGAGTCGGCGGTCGAGACCGGCTGGAAACGGGCACTGCGCACGATTCTGGCGTCGGACACGATCAACTTCCTCGCCGCGGCGGTGCTGTTCATCGTCGCGGTCGGCAGCGTGCAGGGCTTCGCCCTGACCCTCGGCATCACCACGCTGATCGACCTCGTCGTGGTCATCCTGTTCACGCACCCGCTGATGCAGCTGCTGGCCCATACCCGCTTCTTCGGTGGCGGCCACCCCGCCAGCGGGCTTGATCCGCAAGCGCTCGGCGCGGTGTACCGCGGGCGTGCCACGTTCCGGGCCCCGGTCGTCACAAGCGGCAAGAACGCGAATGCCAGCCGTGAGGCGCAGAAGCGCCAGACCATCGCCGAACGCAAGGCAGACGAGCTCGCGACCAGCGGCCGTCGCCCCGGAAAGGACTCCTGATGTCGCGGCTCACCACGTTCGGTAATGACCTGTACACCGGTGCGCGCTCGATCGACTTCATCGGTCGCCGCAAGCTCTGGTACTCGATCGCCGCGGTTGCCATTGCTCTCTCGGTGATCATCCCGATCCTGCGCGGCGGGTTCGTCTTCGGAATCGAGTTCACCGGCGGCTCCGAGTTCCAGGTCTCCGGGCTGGCGAACGTCGGTACTGACGAACAGGCCCTCGCGACGGACACTGTCGCCGAGATCGTGCCGGAGGCAGACCCCCGGGTGACTACCGTCGGGTCCGACGGCATCCGGGTTCAGACCGACCAGCTGGAGCCCACCGAGAGTGACCAGGTGCGTGACGCCCTGGCCACCGCATTCGACACCGACCAGGTGACCGCCTCGTTCATCGGGCCGAGCTGGGGTCAGGATGTCTCGTCCCAGGCGCTGCGCGGACTGCTGGTCTTCATCGCCCTGGCCGCCGTGTTCATGGCGCTGTACTTCCGCACCTGGAAGATGTCGCTCGCCGCCTTGGTCGCGCTGTTCCACGACCTCATCATCACCGTCGGTGTGTACGGCATCCTCGGCTTCGAGATCACCCCGGCCGCGGTGATCGGCTTCCTCACCATCCTCGGCTACTCGCTGTACGACACCGTCGTGGTGTTCGACAAGATCAGGGAGAATACCGCCGAAGACGGTGAACAATCCCGCCGTACCTTCGCGCAGTCGGTGAACCTCGCGGTGAACCAGACCCTGGTTCGCTCGATCAACACCTCGGTGGTCGCGGCACTACCCGTCGCGGCGATTCTGTTCATCGGCGCCGTAGTGCTGGGAGCGGGAACCCTGCGCGACATCTCGCTGGCCCTGTTCATCGGCATCCTGGTCGGCGCGTACTCCACGATCTTCATCGCCGCCCCGGTTTATGCGCACCTGCGCGAGAACGAGCCGGAAGTGAAGAAGCAGGGTCACAGCAGCCGTGCGAAGGCCGAGGACGCCGTCGCAAGCTCCGGCGCGGTGCGCTAGTGATCCGCGGCTAAACTGGGCTCGGAGGTAGCGGCATGAGCGAGGCGACGACCACAGCGTCCCTTCGCACGCGCCTGCCACGCCTGTTCTCCCGGGCGCAACCGGCCGGCGCCGTGGATCGGTTGCTGAAGACGGTGCGGTTGCACCACCCGAAGGCGGACCTCGCCCTGATCGAGCGCGCATACGCGACAGCGGCGAAGGCGCACGAGGGCCAGAAGCGCAAGAGCGGCGAGCCGTACATCACCCACCCGATCGCGGTGGCGCAGATCCTCGCCGACCTCGGCATTGGCGCGATCACGGTCGCCGCAGCCCTGCTGCACGACACGGTGGAGGACACCGACTACACGCTCGACATGCTGCGGGACGAGTTCGGCGATGAGATCGCCATGCTGGTCGACGGCGTCACCAAGCTCGACAAGCTGAAGTACGGCGACAGCGCCCAGGCCGAGACGGTCCGCAAGATGGTGGTCGCGATGTCGAAGGACATCCGAGTGCTGGTGATCAAGCTCGCCGACCGGCTGCACAACGCGCGCACCTGGGGCTTCGTCGATGGGGCGAGCGCGAAGCGCAAGGCCCAGGAGACCCTCGAGATCTACGCGCCGCTGGCGCACCGCCTCGGCATCCAGACCATCAAGTGGGAACTGGAAGACCTCTCGTTCGCGGTGCTCTACCCGAAGCTGTACGTCGAGATCGAAAGCCTGGTGAAGTCCCGCACGCCGCAGCGTGAGGAATTCGTGCAACAGGTGATCGACGCGGTCACCGACGACCTCAGGGCGGCCCGCATCAAGGGTCAGGTCGTCGGGCGCCCCAAGCAGTACTACTCGATCTACCAGAAGATGATCGTGCGCGGCCGCGAGTTCGACGAGATCTACGACCTGGTCGGCATCCGCGTGCTGGTCAACTCCGTGCGCGACTGTTACGCGGTCCTCGGCGCCATCCACGCCAGGTGGAACCCGATTCCCGGGCGCTTCAAGGACTACATCGCCACGCCCAAGTTCAACCTGTACCAGTCGTTGCACACCACCGTGATCGGGCCGAAGGGCCGGGCGGTGGAGCTCCAGATCCGCACGCACGAGATGCACCAGCGGGCAGAGTTCGGCGTCGCGGCGCACTGGAAGTACAAGGAACGCGTCAACGGAGGCAAGAGCGAGTCCAACAAGTCCGACACGGACATGGCCTGGCTCGCCCACATCACCGACTGGCAGGCCGAGACCGCCGACCCCACCGAGTTCCTCGACTCGCTGCGGTTCGAGATCGGCGCCAAGGAGACGTACGTCTTCACCCCGCAGGGCAAGGTGATCGGGCTTCCCGCCGGCGCCACCCCGGTGGACTTCGCCTACGCCGTGCACACCGAGGTGGGGCACCGCACCATGGGCGCCAAGGTCAACGGCCGGCTAGTGCCGCTCGAGTCGACGCTGAACAGCGGCGACGTGGTCGAGGTGTTCACCTCGAAGAACCCGGATGCCGGCCCCAGCCAGGACTGGCTGAACTTCGTCAAGAGCCCCCGTGCCCGGAACAAGATCCGCCAGTGGTTCACTAAGGAACGCCGGGACGAGGCGATCGAGCACGGCAAGGACGCCATCGCCCGTGCCATGCGTAAGCAGAACCTGCCACTGCAGAAGCTGATGAACCAGGACTCGCTCGGCGAGGTCGCGTCGCAGATGCGCTACGACGACGTGAGTGCCCTGTACGCGGCGGTCGGTGAGGGACATGTCTCGACCCAGTCGGTGATCGAGAAGGTCCTGGCGTCCCTGCAAGCGGAGTCAGAGCTCGAAGAGACCGAGCTGACCTTCCCCCGCAAGGGCAAGTCCCGGGCACTGCGCAACAGCGACTCCGGGGTGCTGGTGCGCGGAGCGCCCGACATCCTCGTCAAGCTCGCCAAATGCTGCACCCCGGTTCCCGGCGACGCCATCGTGGGCTTCGTCACCCGCGGCGCCGGAGTGTCGGTGCACCGCAGCGACTGCAAGAACGTGCAGTCGCTGCTGGAGGAACCAGAGCGGATGATCGACGTGGAATGGGCGCCCACCTCGAAGAGCCTGTTCCTGGTGCAGATCCAGGTGGAAGCGCTGGACCGCTCAGGGCTGCTGTCGGACGTCACCAGGGTGCTCAGTGAGCACCACGTCAACATCCTCTCGGCGAGCGTGTCGACATCCACCGACCGGCTCGCGATCAGCCGGTTCGTGTTCGAGATGGGCGACACCACCCACCTCGACCGGGTGCTGAACGCGGTGCGGCGCATCGAAGCGGTGTACGACGTGTACCGCGTCACCGCAGGCTAAGCGGGGCCGCGCGCGCGGCCCGGAGTTGCATCCGGTTGGTCAGCCCTCGAGTCCCGCGCTCCTCAGTTGCGTGCGCGGCTGAACAATCGCGGGCGCAAGGGACTACCGGCAGCGCGCGTTTCCCCGCCCGGAGGTGACTGCAACTGCGGTCCGCGCGCGCGGGCCGCAGTTGCACTCGGCGCATCCCCGCGGCACGCACCGGCAGCTACGCCGGGCGTTTAGACGGCCGACCGCCGCAGCAGTTCCTGCGCGCGCTTCTTGTGCGGCAGGTGTGGCGTTCGCTCCAGCTCGGCCAGGCAGTGCGCCAGACTCAGCCCGCCGATCGAGCGCAGGGCCGCGATCGCCGCGACGACCACCGGCGGCTCCGGGGAACCGGCGCCGGCCTCACCCCACCGCCCCAGATCGGTCACCGTACGAAGCGGAGTGGTCAGCCGTAACGGGCCGATCGAACTCTCCTCGGCGGGATCCAGCGCCACCTCGCGCACCACCGTCTGGGTGCTGGTGACCCGGCCGACCCGCGCGTCGAGTCGCACGCAGAAGGTGTGCCGGGCCGGGGGAGCAGGCACGGCACCCCACACCCACGCCGCCGTCCACTGTTCGGCGATCAGCCGCGGATGCCGCCCGGCCGCGACCGCGGCAGCGCGCAACGCCGGGGACTCGAACTCGTCGAGCGAGGCAAAGCAGTCATCGATGCCGAACAGTTCACCGTCCAGCCGCATCGCGCACAGCTCACCGAGCGGGAACTCCCGCGCGGAGAGCACGAGTACGCGCCGATTGGCCATAGCCGAATCCTGCACGAGGTCGGGTGCCGACCAGCGTCACCGAGTGATGTCGGTGGACAACAGAGCGCTGTGGAGAGGCACTACCCGAGGGCGTTCAACCACACCTTGCGGGCCTCGAGCGCTTCCTCGGCGTCGGCGATCTTGCGCTGGTCACCCGTGGCGCGGGCGGCGGTGAGTTCGTCCTCGAGCTTCGCGATGGCGTCGTGCAGCTGACTGGCGAGCCCCTCGGAGCGAGCCTTCCGCTCCGGGTTGTTCTTCTCCCAGTGCTCCTCGTCGAGTTTGCGCACCGCGTTCTCGATGGTGCGCAGCCGGTCTTCGACGACCTTGACCTGATCGCGTGGCACCTTGCCGATGGCATCCCACTTCTGCTGGATGCGGCTGAGCGCGTCGCGGGCCTTGACCCTGTCGGTCTCGGCGAGGATCGGTTCGGCCTCGGCCAGCAGGGCGAGCTTCAGTTCGAGGTTCGCGCTGAACTCTTCGTTGTCGCGGGCGTCGACCTCGTTCTTGGCCGAGTACAGGGCGTCGCCCGCAGCCTTGAACCTGGCCCACAGTGCGTCGTCGAACTTCTTGCCCGCGCGACCGGACTTCTTCCACTCGTCAAGCAGGTGGCGGTAGCTGGGGATGCCGTCGACGCCCTTCGGCACCAACGCCTCAGCCTCTTCCGCGAGCTGCTGCTTGCGGGCACGGGCCTCACGGTGCACGGTGTCGAGCTCGGCAAAGAACGCCTTGCGATGCTGCTCAATGGTGGTGCGGGCAGCGCGGAACCGCTTCCACAGCTCGTTGCTCTCGGCCTTGGGCAGCCGGGGACCGTCCTGCTGGTGCTGCTGCCACCGGGTGAAGATGTCGTCGATCTGCGCGGAAACCTGCTTCCACTGCGCCTTCGCCGGATCGGCCGCGGCCAGGGCCTCCGCCTCGACGACCAGCGCCTCACGCTCGGCGAGGGCCGCATCGACAGCTGCCTTGGCTTCCGCCGACTGCTTCTCGGTGAGTTCCCCGACCGTCGAACCGAGTGCGGCCAGACGGGTCTGCAGCGCGGCGAGATCGCCGACCGCGTTGGCGCTCTGCACGGTCTGCGACAGCGACGCCACCGCCTTGGCGATGTCGTTCGCCGGCGCTCCGCGCTTGGCGCGCTGCTCCAGCAGAGTCACCTGCCCCGCCAGCTCAGTGAACTTCCGTTCGAAATAGGCCAGAGCCTCTTCCGCCGTGCCATCGGGGTATTGCCCGACCGCGCGCTCGCCAGCCGCCTCGCGAACGAACACGGTTCCGGTTTCATCTACGCGGCCCCAGGGAGCCTGATCGTCGGTTGCCACAACATCACCTCTAGGTTCAACGCCGATTGCCTCTAACCGGCAAGCACTCAGCCTATTGCACGCTATTGCAGCGTGACACCTGTAATCGTTGTCGGAACCACCGGCGCGCCGTCGGTAGCGCCATCCACGATGCCCGCATCGGTGATCGCGGCCTTCATCGCGTCCAGGCCGCTGGTGACCTGTCCGAGCACGGTGTAGCCGCCGGCGGCATCCGCAGGAATGGTGGTCTCGTCATAGACGATGAAGAACTGGCTGCCCATGCTGAAGGCATCGCCGCCCTGGCGGGCCATGGCGATGGTTCCGGCAGGGTAGAGATCATCTGCTGGCGCGTTCTCGACCGGCCCGTAACGGAAGTCGGGGCCGCCGGCGCCGGTGCCCTCAGGGTCGCCGCACTGCAGCACGAAGAAGCCGCCGTTCGTCAGGCGGTGGCAGGTGGTGCCGTCGTAAAAGCCGCTCTGCGCGAGGCTGAGGAACGCCGAGACGCCCTGCGGCGCGGCGGCACCGTCCAGCTGGATTCCGAGCGGGATGTCGTTGATTACCAGCTCACCGGTCCACGCCCGGTTCTCGGCCAGCGCCGGGTCCGGCACCTCACCGGTGTTCTCACCGGTGGCCTCAGGGGTGGGAGTCGCCGACGCGGACGCCGCAGGCTCCGGCGTGCCGGGACCCTGGGTGAAGTACAGCACCTGCGCCACCGTGACCACGGTGGCGATCACCAGCAGGCCGATGATGGCGGCCACGTTGTCGCGCTTCCTGCGGGTCAGCTGCCGCACGTGTACCTCGTGGCGAGCCTGGTAACGGCGAAGCCGGTCACGCGCGTCGCGGTCCTGATTAGTGCTCTTGGCCACACGGTCCTCCATAGACGATGGGCACGGACGCCCAAATGAACTTTACTGACGGCCGGAGACCGCGACCAAAACGGCAGTGGGCGAGCCGTGTCGTGGGTGCCGATTAGCATTGAGCGGTATGACCGGCCAGCCAGGACTTCACGGGGGAGCGACCCCCCTCGCGGTGCGCATGCGCCCGAAGTCGCTGGCTGAAGTGGCCGGCCAAAAGCATCTTCTGGGTAAGGGATCGCCGCTGGTGGGTCTCGCCACCGACACCACGGGGGAGCGCGGCTCGGTGTCTGTGATCCTCTGGGGTCCGCCCGGCACGGGCAAGACCACGCTCGCGCAGACGATCGCTCACACCTCGGGGCGTCGCTTCGTGGAGTTGTCAGCGGTGTCCGCCGGGGTGAAGGACGTGCGGCAAGTGATGGACGAGGCGCTGTCCAACCGCGACCTGTACGGCGTGTCGACGGTGCTGTTCCTCGACGAGATCCACCGGTTCACCAAGGCGCAACAAGACGCGCTGCTGCCCGGTGTGGAGAACGGCTGGATCATCCTGATCGCCGCCACCACCGAGAACCCGTCGTTCTCGGTGATCTCGCCGCTGCTGTCCCGCTCCCTGCTGCTGACGCTCGAACAGCTGAGCGACGACGACCTGGGCATCGTCATCGACCGCGCAGTCACCGATCCGCGCGGGCTGGCGGACGCGGTCACGCTGGCCGACGATGCCCGCGCAGCCCTGATCCGACTGGCCTCCGGCGACGCCCGGCGCGCGCTCACCGCACTGGAGGCGTCCGCCGCATCCGCCACCGCCCAGAGCATGGCCGAGACCGAGAGCACCACCGACAGCCCGGTCGACAGCAGCACCGAGAACACCCCAGAGGCCACGGCCGGGAAACCGGTCGTCACCGCGGACATCGTCGCCAGGGCCGTGGACCGCGCCCTGTTGCGCTACGACCGGCAGGGCGACGAGCACTACGACGTGATCAGCGCGTTCATCAAGTCGATCCGGGGATCGGATGCCGACGCGGCGCTGCACTATCTGGCGCGGATGATCGAGGCCGGGGAAGACGCCAAGTTCATCGCCCGCCGAATCATCGTGAGCGCATCCGAAGACATCGGCATGGCCGATCCGCAGGCGTTGTCGATCGCCGTCGCGGCGGCGCAGGCGGTGCAGCTGATCGGCATGCCAGAGGGTCGGATTCCCCTCGCGGAAGCCGTGGTCTACCTCGCCACGGCGCCGAAGTCGAACGCAGCATATGAGGGCATCAACGCGGCAATCGCCGACGTGCGGGCGGGGGAGTTCGGGCGGGTACCGAAGCCGCTGCGCGACGCCCACTATCCCGGTGCGAAACGCCTCGGACACGGCAAGGGTTACCTGTACGCGCACAATTCCGACATCGGCGTCGTCACCCAGCAGTACCTGCCGACCGAACTCGCCGGGCGTGACTACTACCAGCCCACCGAGCATGGGTTCGAGCGGGAGATCAGCGCCCGCTGGGCGAAACTGCGGAAGATCATCCGAGGCCACTAACGAACGGATGCCGCAATCGGCGCCGCGTCTGTTAGTCTGGTCGCTGCCTAATATCGGTTTCTCGCGTGCGGCTGCGTCGAGGATCTGATCAGTGAGCGATGGTCTGTAGCCGACCAGTCTCCGTGGCGTATCCCTCTAACTTTCACCGGTCATCCGTTGTGCGCTCATGCGTGGTCGCAAACCGGCCGGTGCCATCGTTGGATTCTTACAGAAAAGGAAACCGTGTCTACCAAGTCACGTACTCGTAGCAAGACCCGCCTCTCACGCGCCCTGGGCATCCCCCTGACGCCGAAGGCAGCCAAGTACCTCGAAAAGCGCCCGTACGCTCCCGGCGAGCACGGCCGCACCAAGCGCAAGGCTGACAGCGACTACGCCGTCCGTCTGCGCGAGAAGCAGCGTTTGCGCGCCCAGTACGGCATCCGCGAAGCACAGCTGAAGATCGTCTTCGCTGAGGCCCGCCGCGCCCCCGGACTGACCGGTGAGAACCTGGTCGAGCTGCTCGAGATGCGTCTCGACGCTCTCGTCGTTCGCGCAGGCTTCGCCCGCACCACCTCGCAGGCTCGCCAGCAGATCGTGCACCGTCACATCCTGATCGACGGCCAGCTCGTTGACCGCCCGTCGTACCGCGTCAAGCCCGGCCAGCTCATTCACGTGAAGCCGAAGAGCGAATCGATGGACATGTTCCAGGTTGCAGCGGCCGGCGGCCACGCCGACGTTCTGCCCAAGGTTCCTGAGTACATCGAGGTCGAGCTGGACAAGCTGCAGGCACGCCTGCTGCGACGTCCGAAGCGCGCCGAGGTTCCGATCACGGCTGAGGTTCAGCTCGTGGTTGAGTACTACGCAGCCCGCTAAGCAACTCGCACACACGAAGGGCGGGACATCCATCGGATGTCCCGCCCTTCCGCATTCTCTCGCCGCTCAGGTACACGCGCGGCCACCCGATAAGCTGAGTATTCGGATTATCGTCGAGGGAGAATCGCTATGAAGAAAGCACTGTGGCTGCTGATCGGCGTCGTCGCCGGCTTTATCGTCGCCCACCAGGTCAACAAGACCCCCGAGGGTCGCCGGTTCTTCGCCGAGGTTGACGACAGGACTCGCTCCTTCGGCAGCGCCGTTGTCGATGGCTACAAGTCGCGTGAGGCTGAGCTGCGTGCTGCCGTCGCCGACGCCGAAGAGGCCATCGCCGATCTCGCCAAGCGCGTCAAGTAGACCCAGCCGGGCGCAGGTCCGGTTTCCCCGCCAACACCCATCAGGACTCCATGCAAACCGCTGACATCCAACGCCGCTGGCTCGACTTTTTCGGGCAGCGCGGACACACCGTCGTCCCCTCCGCCTCGCTGGTGAGCGACGACCCGACACTGCTCTTCACCGTCGCAGGCATGGTGCCGTTCATCCCGTACCTCACCGGACTGGTGCCACCGCCGGTTCCCCGCGCGACGAGCGTGCAGAAGTGCATCCGCACGCTGGATATCGACGAGGTGGGCAAGACCACCCGGCACGGCACGTTCTTCCAGATGAACGGCAACTTCTCGTTCGGCGACTACTTCAAGGAGCAGGCAATCGCCTACGCCTGGGAGCTGCTGACCACCCCCGAGCGCGACGGCGGACTCGGCTTCGATGAGAAGGACCTCTGGGTCACCGTCTACGAGGACGACGACGAGGCTGCGGGCTTCTGGAAGAAGATCGCCGGGCTTCCGGATGAACGCATCCAGCGCATGGGCAAGGCAGACAACTACTGGCACACCGGGCAATCCGGACCGGCAGGGCCCTGCTCGGAGATCTACGTCGACCGCGGACCCGCGTACGGCCCCGACGGCGGTCCCGCCGTCGACGACACCCGGTACATCGAGATCTGGAATCTCGTGTTCATGCAGTACCTGATCGACGACGTCACCTCCAAGACCGACTTCCGCATCGTCAGCGAACTGCCGCGCAAGAACATCGACACCGGCATGGGCATGGAACGGGTCGCGTTCCTCAAGCAGGGCGTCGAGAACTTCTACGAGATCGACCAGGTACGCCCGGTGCTCGATCGGGCGGCCGAACTGTCGGGACGCCGCTACGGCGCGAACCACGACGACGACGTGCGGATGCGCGTGATCGCCGACCACGTGCGCTCCTCGCTGATGCTGATGTCCGACGGCGTCACCCCATCGAACGAGGGCCGTGGCTACATCCTGCGCCGGCTGATGCGCCGCACCGTCCGCGCGATGCGCCTGCTCGGCGTCGAGGACCCCACCTTCACCGAGCTGTTCCCCGCCTCGCGCGACGCCATGAAGGCGTCGTACCCGGAGGTGGAGACCGAGTTCGACCGGATCAGTCGTCTCGCGATCGGCGAGGAGGAAGCGTTCCTCCGCACCCTCGCCAGCGGAACCAACATCCTCGACCTCGCGGTCGCGAAGACCAAGTCCGACGGCGCCGAGCAGCTGCCGGGTGACACCGCGTTCCTGCTGCACGATACGTTCGGCTTCCCGATCGACCTCACGCTCGAGATGGCGGACGAGGCCGGGCTGTCGGTTGACCGTGACGCGTTTGACAAGCTGATGGCCGACCAGCGCGCCCGGGCCAAGGCCGACGCGAAGGCTCGCAAGACCACGCTCGCCGACCTGTCCGTGTACAGCGCCTTCCGCGCCCAGGGCGAGACGGTGTTCACCGGCTACGAGTACCTGCAGACGGAGAGCTCCGTGCTCGGCCTCATCGTCGGCGGCGAGAGCGTAAGCCGCGCGGTCACCGGCGACATCGCCGAGGTCATCCTCGCCGAGACGTCGTTGTACGCCGAGTCCGGCGGCCAGGAGTCAGACGCCGGCAGCATCGTCGGCGCCGGATTCGACCTCGAGGTGCTCGACGTGCAGCGCCCGGTCAAGGGACTGATCAGCCACAAGGTGCAGGTGCGCGCCGGCGAGGTCGGCGTCGGCGACGCCGCCACCAGCGTCGTCGACCCGGCCTGGCGTCAGGCCGCGACCCAGGCGCACTCCGCCACCCACCTGATCCACGCGGCCCTGCGGCAGACCCTCGGCCCGGATGCGCACCAGGCCGGTTCGTACAACAAGGCCGGCTACATGCGCCTGGACTTCAACTGGAACAAGCCGCTGTCGCCCGAGACCCGCACCGAGATCGAAGAGATCGCGAACAACGCGGTGCACGAGAACCTCGAGGTCGTCACCCGGATCATGCCGCTCGATGAGGCCCGCCAGCTCGGTGCCATGGCGCTGTTCGGCGAGAAGTACGGGCAGACCGTGCGCGTGGTTGACATCGGCGGCCCGTGGTCGCGTGAACTGTGCGCGGGCACCCACGTCAGCCGCTCCGCCGAGGTGGGATTGATCAACCTGATCAGCGAATCCAGCATCGGCTCCAGCAACCGACGGGTGGAGTCCCTGGTCGGCCTCGACGCGTTCCGCGACCTCGCCACCGAGCGCACCATCGTGTCGCAGCTGACGTCGACCATGAAGACACCGCGTGAGCAGCTGCCCGAGCGCATCGCCGACCTGATGGCCAGCCTGAAGGCTGCCGAGAAGAAGATCGCCCAGTTCGAGTCCGCTGCGCTGTCCGGGCGGGTTCCCTCGATCACCGAGACGGCGACCCGGCTGGGGGAGAACACCGTGGTGCTCGAGAACATCGGCGAGATCGCCTCGGCCGACGACATCCGGAGCCTCGCCACTGCCGTGCGGGAGCGTCTCGGCAGCGATGCCGCCGTGGTCGCCCTCGCCGGTTCGGTGTCGGGCAAACCGGCCATCATCGTCGCCACCAACGCCGCCGCTCGCGCCAACGGGGTGAAGGCGGGCGCGCTGGCGAAGCTCGCTGCCGGCATTCTCGGCGGTGGCGGCGGCGGCAAGGACGACCTGGCGCAGGGTGGCGGGTCGAACGCGGCCGCGATCCCCGCCGCGATCGACGCGGTGCGGTCCGCGCTCGTCCGGTAGCGTGCGCACCGGAAGACGACTCGGCATCGACGTGGGCAAGGCCCGCGTCGGTGTCGCGGTGAGCGACCCGCACGGCATGCTGGCGACGCCGGTCGCCACCGTGCAGCGGGCGGATGACTCGGTGCGGCGGGTGCTGGAGCACGCCGCGGAACACGAGGTGATCGAACTGGTGGTGGGGCTGCCCCTGTCGCTGTCCGGCGGGGAAACGCCCTCGACCGCGGACGCTCGGGAGTTCGCCGCGCAGCTGGCCGCCGGCACCGACGCCCCGGTGCGGCTGGTGGATGAACGGCTGTCGACGGTCACGGCGCAGTCGGCGCTGCACGCCACCGGCCGCAACACCAAGAAGTCCCGCTCAGTCATCGACCAGGTTGCCGCCGTGATAATTTTGCAACACGCTCTGGACACCGAACGTTCGGGCGGTACCCCGCCCGGCAGCATCGTCGCCCCCGAGTAAGGATCACAGTGGCCCTAGAACCGAGCTGGGACGAGATGTTCACGCCCTCGCCCGACGCGCAAGCCCAGGCTCCGCAGGGGCCGGCCGCTCCGGCGAGCCGCCGGGCGCTGCGTGAGGAATCCGGTTCCCGTAGCAGCGGAGGCGGCCGATCGGGTCCGCCTCGCCGGAAGCGGCGACTGGGCTGGTTGTGGGCACTGATCGCCGTGGTCGCGGTACTCGGCGCCGGCACCGCGGCAGTCTGGTTCACGTTCGAGGACCAGGTGCGGTCGGTGCTCGGCTGGGAGCTGCCCAACGACTACGAGGGCACCGGCAACGGCGAACCGGTGACTGTCGTGATCGCCGAGGGCGACTTCGGCGCCGACGTCGCCCGCAGCCTGGTCGAGGCCGGCGTCACCATGACGTACGACGCCTTCTACGACCTGGCCGTGGCCGAGAACCCCACCTTCAGCCCGGGCGCTTACTCCCTGCAGAAGCAGATGAGCGCAAAGGCCGCCCTCGCGGCCCTGCAGGACCCCGCGAATCACGTCACCGCCACCGCGCTGATCCGGGAGGGCATCACGCTGCCGCAGATCTTCGCGGCACTGAGCGAGGCCACCGGCGTTCCCGTGGAGGACTACGAGGCGGCGGCGGCAGACCCCACGGCGTTCGGCATCCCGGCCGAGGCGCCCAGCCTCGAGGGCTACCTGTTCCCCGCCAAGTACACGTTCGATCCCGGAATCAGCGCACACGACCAGATCGCACACCTCGTGAACACGATGATGCAGCGCCTCGACAAGCTCGGCGTGGCACCGGAAGACCGTCAGCGCGTTCTCACCACGGCGTCGCTGATCCAACGTGAGGCGCGTCAGTCAGACGACTTCTTCAAGGTGTCCCGCGTCATCCAGAACCGTCTGGACACCGGGATGATGCTGCAGTTCGACTCCACCTCCCACTACGGTTTCGCCGTCACCCACGGCACGAGCTCCGCCGGTGCGACGGTGTTCACCACCGACGAGGAACGCGCCGACCCCAACCCGTTCAACACGTACGCGCACACCGGGCTGCCGGCCGGACCGATCTCAGCGCCCGGCGACGTGGCACTGGATGCCGCGCTGCACCCGGCCGACGGAACCTGGATCTACTTCGTCACGGTCAACCTCGAAACCGGCGAGACCGTGTTCACCACCACCACCGCCGAGCACAACGCGGCCGTGCAACAGCTGCGCACCTGGTGCAAGACCACCGACTTCGACTGCTGACGCGTCCATGACGACACAGCTCGCCGTTCTCGGCTCCCCGATTGCGCACTCCCAGTCGCCGGCGCTGCACGCCGCCGCGTACCGCACGCTGGGCCTGGACTGGTCATACGAACCGATCGAGGTGACCGAGGACACCCTCGCCGCGTTCGTCACCTCGCGGGACAGCAGCTGGCGAGGGCTGTCCCTGACGATGCCGTTGAAGCAGCAGGTGCTTCCGCTGCTCGACCGGGTCGACGAGCTCGCCACCCTGACAGGGGCGGCGAACACGCTGCTGTACACCGACGGCGGGCGGTTGGGGTTCAACACCGACGTCTTCGGGATCACCGAGCCGCTGAGAAGCGCCGGCCTCGACTCGGTCGAGTCTGGCGTGATCCTCGGGGCGGGGGCGACGGCCGCATCCGCACTGGTCGCACTGTCCCAACTCGGCGTAGACACGGTAACCGTGGCGGCCCGCAGCCCGCAGAAGGCGTTCCACCTGGTTGATCTCGGTCTGCGGGTGGGCGTGCGCGTGGATGTTCGTGAACTGGCGGATGTCGCGGCATTAGATGCCGATGTGGTGGTCAGCACCCTGCCGAACGGCGCCACCGTGAGCCTCGACTTCGCCGAGCGGGTGCGCCAGAGCGCCGTGCTGTTCGACGTTGCATACAAGCCCTGGCCGACCGGGCTCGCGACGGCCTGGTACCAGGCGGAGGGCACGGTGGTGCCCGGCATCGAGATGCTGATCGGGCAGGCCCTGCTCCAGGTGCGCATCTTCGTTCAGGGCGACGCCAGCACCCCGCTGCCCGATGAAGCCACCGTGCACGCGGCGATGCGCGCCGCGGTCGGAGTCCAGGGCTGAAATCCGAACGCTCCGGCTGTGGGAAGATTGAACAATGCTTCGATGGTTGACCGCAGGTGAGTCTCACGGCCCGGAATTGATTGCCGTCCTGGAAGGCCTGCCGGCCGGTGTGCCGGTGCGGCTGGAGGACCTCCGAGCCGACCTGGCCCGCCGCAAACTCGGCTACGGGCGCGGCGCGCGGATGAAGTTCGAAGAAGACGAACTGCACCTGTCCGGCGGCGTCCGCCATGGCTTCAGTCTCGGCAGCACCATCGCGGTGCGTGTCGGCAACACCGAATGGCCCAAGTGGGTCGACGTGATGAGCCCGGAGCCGGTCGAGCCCGAGAAGCTCACCGGCGGCCGCGGTGCCCCGCTCACCCGGCCACGCCCCGGCCACGCCGACCTGGTCGGCATGCAGAAGTACGGCTTCGACGAGGCCCGTCCGGTGCTCGAGCGGGCAAGCGCCCGGGAGACCGCCGCGCGCGTCGCCCTCGGCGCCGTCGCCAAGTCGTTCCTGGCTGAACTCGGCATCCGCCTGGTCAGCCACACCCTCTCGATCGGGCCGGTACGCGTGCCGGAAGGCAGCCCGCTGCCGCACCCGGACGATGTCGCCACGCTCGACGCCGATCCGCTGCGCTGCTTCGACCCCGCCACCAGCGAACTGATGGTCGCCGAGGTCGATGCCGCCCACCGGGACGGTGACACCCTCGGCGGCATCGTGGAGGTGCTCGCGTACGGATTGCCACCGGGACTCGGCTCATACGTGCACTGGGACCGGCGTCTGGACGCCCAACTGGCCTCAGCCCTGATGGGCATCCAGGCGATCAAGGGCGTCGAGGTCGGCGACGGCTTCCTCACCACCACCCGCCGCGGCTCAGCCGCGCACGACGAACTGGTGCAGGCCGGCGACACGATCGCCCGGCTGAGCGACAAGGCGGGCGGCACAGAGGGCGGCATGTCCACCGGCACCGTGCTGCGGGTGCGCGCCGGCATGAAGCCGATCGCCACCATCCCGCACGCGCTCCGCACGGTCGACGTCGCCACCGGAAGCGCCGCTGCCGCGCACCACCAGCGCTCCGATGTCTGTGCCGTTCCGGCGGCCGGCGTCGTCGCCGAAGCCATGGTCGCGCTCGTTCTGGCGAACTCGGTGATCGAGAAGTTCGGAGGCGACTCCGTCGCCGAGACCGCCCGCAACCTGCAGGGCTACCTCACCGCCATCCCGGACGCGCTGCGCACCGGCGACACCTCGATCTCGGTCGACTAGCCCATGGCCACTCCGATCGCCGTCTTCATCGGCGCGCCCAGTTCCGGCAAGTCGAAGATCGGCAAGCGGGTTGCGCGCCTGCTCGGCGTGCCCTTCATCGACACCGACAAGCGGATCACCGCGCTGCACGGCGAGATCACCGAGATCTTCGCCACGCACGGAGAACTGCACTTTCGCGAACTCGAACAGCGGGTGGTCGCCGAGGCGCTCACCGAAGAGGCCATCGTGTCCGTCGGCGGCGGCGCCGTCATCCACGAACTCACCCAGGCGGCGCTGCGCGACCAACGCGTGGTGCTGCTCACCACCACCGCCGACGCCGTGGCGGCGCGGATCACCAGCGGCAAGCGCCCGCTGCTGAAGGACGGCGGAGTGGACGCGTGGATCAGGCTCGTCGAGGCGCGCCGGCCGATCTACGAACGCCTCGCCGTGCGCACCTGGGACACCTCCGCCCGCCCGATCGACACCATCGCCGCCGAGATCGCCGACTGGCTGGCCGCCGAGCTGCCGCAGCTGACGGACACGCACCGTAAGGACACCGAGAAATGACCGACACCACCGTCATCACCGTTCCCGGCCTGGAGCCGTACGACGTGCGCATCGGCCGCGGCCTGGTCGGCTCCATCGCCGACCAGCTCGGCAGCAAGGTCAAGAAGGTGCTCGTCGTGCACGCCCCCACCCTGGGTGCCCGGGCGGAAGCCCTGCGCGAGCAGCTGTCTGGGCAGTACGAGGTGCTGCTGGCCGAGATCCCGGATGCCGAGGCGGCCAAGCGCATCGAGGTGGCCGCGTTCTGCTGGCAGATCATGGGACAGACCGACTTCACCCGCTCCGACGCGGTCATCGGCCTCGGCGGGGGAGCGACCACCGACCTGGCCGGGTTCGTCGCCGCCACCTGGCTGCGCGGCGTCACCCTGATCCAGGTGCCCACCACCGTGCTCGGCGCCGTCGACGCCGCCGTCGGCGGCAAGACCGGGATCAACACCAACGAGGGCAAGAACCTGGTCGGCGCCTTCTACGCACCCGCGGCCGTGCTCGTCGACCTTGACCTGCTCGATTCGCTGCCGAAGAACGAGATCCTCGCCGGTTTCGCCGAGATCGTGAAGGCCGGATTCATCGCCGAGCCGGAGATCCTCGACATCATCGAGGCCGACGTCGACGCCGTCACCGACCCGACGACGCCGCAGTTCCGCCGCGTGGTCGAGTTGGCGATCGGGATGAAGGCGCGCGTCGTCGGTGTCGACTTCAAGGAGTCCGACCAGCGCGAGATCCTGAACTACGGACACACGCTCGGTCACGCGATCGAGCACGCGGAACGCTACCAGTGGCGTCACGGTGCCGCGATCGCGATCGGCATGGTCTTCGCCGCGGAACTATCCCGCCTCACCGGGTCGCTCAGCGACGAGGCCGTCGACCGGCACCGCAGCATCCTGGAATCCCTCAGCCTGCCCACCACGTACCCTGTCGGTCGCTGGCGCACGCTGCTGGCCACCATGAAGCGGGACAAGAAGGCCAGGGGCAGCATGCTGCGCTTCATCGTGCTCGATGACATCGGCCGCCCCTCGGTGCTGACCGGGCCAGACGAGTCGCTGCTGTTCGCCGCGTACCAGGAGATCGGCCGCTAACCGACTGTCCTCAGGTCTGGCGCGCTAAACTACTTCGCGGGCATTTTCTGCCGACTGACTTTCTCCCAACTGAATGGATTTCTTTCATGGCTTCTACCGCTGACATCAGGAACGGCGTCGTATTGAAGATCGACGGCCAGCTGTGGACCGTGATCGACTTCCAGCACGTCAAGCCCGGTAAGGGTGGCGCGTTCGTGCGCACCAAAATGAAGAACGTGGTCTCGGGCAAGACCGTCGACAAGACCTACAACGCCGGCACCAAGATCGAGATCGAGAACGTCGACCGCCGCGACTTCACCTACCTGTACCAGGACGGTGACTCCTTCGTCTTCATGGACACCGCAGACTACGACCAGATCAACGTGTCGAGCACGGTCGTCGGCGACGCCGCCAACTTCATGCTCGAGAACCAGTCGGTCACCATCGCGCTGAACAACGGCAACCCGCTCTACGTCGAACTGCCGGCATCCGTTGTGCTCGAGGTCACCTACACCGAGCCTGGCCTGCAGGGCGACCGGTCGAGCGCCGGCACCAAGGCGGCCACCGTGGAGACCGGGTACGAGATCCAGGTTCCGCTGTTCCTCGAGACCGGCACCAAGGTCAAGGTCGACACCCGCACGGGTGACTACCTCGGCCGCGTGAACGACTAGTGAGCGCTCGCACCAAAGCGCGCAAACGCGCCCTCGATGTTCTGTACGTCGCCGACATCCGCGGGCTTCCGATCGCCGATGTTTTCGCCGATGAATCGCTGCGCGCCGCGGAGCGCCCGGAGCGGTCCTCGTCGTGGGGCTACGCCGCCGACATCATCACCGGCGTGAACGACCACCTCGACGAGATCGACGAGCTGATCGAGACATACGCGCAGGGCTGGACCATCCAGCGGATGCCGGTGCTTGACCGCGCGATCGTGCGGATCGGCATCTGGGAGATCCTGCACAACGACGAGGTACCCACCGTCGTCGCGATCTCGGAGGCCGTCGAATCGGCGACCGTGCTGAGCACGGAGGACTCCGCCGGGTTCGTGAACGGCCTGCTCGCGCGCATCGCGCAGCTCGCGGAGTAACCACCGCCCTGTAACCACACCACCATCGGCCGTCGCCGGCGCGCTCATCGCGCGTCCGCGGCGGCCTTCGGCGTTTAAAGAGCACGCGCGGCGTTTCGTGTCGCTGTGTTACGTGAGGTTTATGCCACTTCGCGCTGCGGCAATAACGTGAGGGTGTGACGTTGACAGCCGCTGCCCCCACCCGCACGAACCGCGCCCTGAGCGTGTCACTGCAGGGCGTAGGCCGCGCCTTCGCGAACGGCGCCGGCGCCGCCCGCCCGGTGCTCCGCGACGTCAGCATCGACATCGTCCCCGGCGAGATCGTCGCCCTGCTCGGCCCGTCCGGCTGCGGGAAGTCCACCCTGCTGCGGCAGATCAGCGGCCTCGACTTCCCGGATGCCGGTGAGGTCAGCATCGACGGCAGCCGGGTGACCGGAATCGACCAGCGCAGCGCGGTGGCCTTCCAAGAGCCGCGCCTGCTGCCGTGGCGCACCATCGAGCGCAACGTGGAACTGGGACTGCCGAAGGGCACCCGACGGGCCGACGGCCGCGCCAGGGTCGCCGAACTGCTGAAGCTGGTCGGCCTCGCCCACGCCAACACGCTGCGACCGCGCGAGGTATCCGGCGGCATGGCGCAACGCGCGTCGCTGGCCCGCTCGCTGGCGCGCAACCCCGGCGTGCTGGTGCTCGATGAGCCGTTCGGCGCGCTCGACGCCCTCACCCGGCTGCGCATGCAGGACCTGCTGCTCGAAATCCACGCCGCAGAACCGGCCACCATCGTGCTGGTCACCCACGACGTCGACGAAGCCCTCTACCTGGCCGACCGGGTCGTGCTGCTCGGCTCGGAACCGGGCATCGACGGCGCCACCGTGCGCCGCATCGTGACCGCACCCGGCGACCGGCCCCGCGACCGCGGCGCCGCCGCCCTCGCCGAACTCCGCGCCGACCTGCTCGACGGACTCGGCGTGCCCAGCCACCACACGGCACAGCACTAGCACCCCCAGCACGACCAGCACTTGCACCAGCACTCACAGCACTCACCAGATCAAGGACCCGATATGAAACAGCGCTCCATCCTCAGCCTCGCCGCCATCGCGGCCGCCGGCGCCCTCATCCTCACCGGATGCGCGGCAGGCGAAGGTTCCGCCGTCGCCCCGGCGGAAGAGAAGGCGGCCGACGGCTGGTCGACCGACACGCTGAACATCGACTTCGCCACCTACAACCCGCTCAGCCTGGTGGTCAAGGAGCAGGGGCTGCTCGAAGAGGCGCTCGGCGCCGACGTCACCGTCAACTGGGTGCAGTCCGCCGGGTCGAACAAGGCCAACGAGGCGCTGCGCGCCGGCGCCGTCGACGTCGGATCCACCGCGGGCTCGGCCGCCCTGCTGGCCCGCTCCAACGGGTCACCGATCCAGGTGATCGACATCTACTCGCAGCCGGAGTGGGCCGCGATCGCCGTGCCCGCGACATCCGACATCGACTCGGTCGAGGACCTTAAGGGCAAGTCGATCGCCGCCACCAAGGGAACCGACCCGTACTTCTTCCTGCTGCAGGCACTCGAAGAGGCCGGCATCGGCATCGACGAGGTCGAGATCCAGAACCTGCAGCACGCCGACGGCAAGGCCGCGCTCGAATCCGGCGCGGTCGACGCCTGGTCGGGACTCGACCCGCTGATGGCGACCAGCGAGATCACCGCAGGCTCGAAGCTCATCTACCGCAACATCGACTTCAACACCTACGGCTTCCTGAACGCCACCGAGGACTTCATCGCCAACTCGCCGGACGTGGCGCAGGTCGTCGTGAACGCCTACGAGAAGGCCCGCGAGTGGGCGCTTGCGAACCCGGACGAGACCGCGGCGATCCTCGCCGAGGTCGCCGGCATCGACATCGCGGTCGCCGAGAAGGTGCTGCTCGAGCGCACGGTGCTCGACCTCGACCCGATCCCCGGCAAGACCCAGCGCGACGTGCTCGCGATCGTCGGCCCGATCTTCGTCGAGTCCGACGACGTGGCCAACCAGGGCCTGATCGACGACGCGCTCGACTCGCTGTTCAACGACACCTTCGCGTCGAAGGCTGACGCTTCGGCAATCGGATGACAGTGACCCTCGATTCGCACACCGCCGAAGCAGCCCCCACCGGGGCTGCTTCGGCAGCGCCGATTCCGCCCCGGAACACCAGCAGAACCACACCACGCCGCTCCCGCAGGGCTTGGGTCATCCTCGGCGGCTTGCTGCTGCCGCTTGTCGCGCTCGCGAGCTGGCAGTGGCTCTCCGCCAGCGGCACGGTTCCCGCATACCGTCTGCCGTCACCGGCATCCGTATGGCAGGCCGGAATCGACATGACCGTCGACGGCGTGCTCGGTCAGCACATTGCCATCTCGACACAGCGGGTGCTGCTCGGCTTCCTCATCGGCTCCGTCGTCGGCCTGATCGTGGCTGCTGTCGTGGGGCTGTCCAAGGTCGGTGCGGTATTGCTGAGCCCGTCGCTCGGGGCCCTGCGGGCGGTGCCCTCGCTGGCCTGGGTGCCGCTGCTGATCCTGTACCTGGGCTTCAGCGAGGACCAGAAGGTCACCCTGATCGCCATCGGCGCCTTCTTCCCGGTGTACACCACCGTCGCCTCGGCCCTCCGGCACGTCGATCCGCAGCTCGTCGAGCTGGGACGAACGTATGGGCTGGGTCGGCTCCAGCTGCTGCGGCAGGTCCAGTTGCCCGCGATCATCCCGACCATGGTGTCGGGGTTGCGTCTCGCGCTTGCGCAGTCCTGGCTGTTCCTGGTGGCCGGCGAACTGCTCGGCGCGTCGATGGGACTCGGCTTCCTGCTCACCGATTCGCAGAGCAACGGCCGACTCGACCGGATGTTCCTGACCATCATCCTGCTCGCGGTGCTCGGCAAGGTCACCGACGCCCTGATCGGTCTGCTCGAGAAGTACCTGCTGAAGCGCTGGGGCTGATCCGCGCGCATGCAGGCGCTGCACCGGAAGCCGGTGCAGCGCCTGTATGCTGGAGCGCGGTAACAGACATCCTTTAAAGCCGTCCAGAGAGACGGGGAAGGAGGTCAGCATGACTGTGCGCACTGTGTTGCAGCAAGCTGATATCACCCGGGCGTTGACTCGGATCTCCCACGAGATCCTGGAGTCCAACCGGGGTTCACAGGGACTCGTCATCCTCGGCATCCCGACCAGGGGAGTCACCCTGGCCCGACGCATCGGCGACATCCTCGACGGCATCGAACCGGGCGCGGGCATTGTCGGGTCGCTCGACGTCACCCTGTACCGCGACGACCTGGCCCGGCAGCCGATGCGGGCGCCGTCACCCACCCAGATTCCCGCCGGCGGCATCGACGGCAAGACCGTGGTGCTGGTCGACGACGTGCTGTACTCCGGCCGCACCATCCGCGCCGCCCTCGACGCGCTGAACGACCACGGCCGGCCCCGCGTGGTGCGGCTCGCCGCGCTCGTTGACCGCGGCCACCGCGAGCTGCCGATCCGCGCCGACTTCGTCGGCAAGAACCTGCCCACCTCCACCAGCGAACGCATCCGGGTGCGCCTGGCCGAGGTCGATGGCGTCGACGAGGTGACGATCGAATCATGAGACACCTGCTCTCCACCAAGACCCTGACCCGTGACGAGGCCATCGGGCTGCTGGACGTCGCCGAGGACATGGCGGATGTCGCCACCCGCGAGGTCAAGAAGCTGCCCACCCTCCGCGGCAAGACCGTCGTGAACCTGTTCTTCGAGGATTCCACCCGCACCCGCATCTCGTTCGAGGCCGCCGCCAAGCGGCTCTCCGCCGACGTGATCAACTTCAGCGCCAAGGGCTCCAGCGTGTCCAAGGGCGAAAGCCTGAAGGACACCGCGCAGACCCTCGCCGCGATGGGCGCAGACGGCGTGGTGATCCGGCACAGCGCGTCCGGCGCCCCGCATACCCTCGCGGCCAGCGGCTGGATCGACGCCGGCATCGTCAACGCCGGCGACGGCACCCACGAACACCCCACCCAGGCGCTGCTCGACGCGTTCACCATGCGCCGCCGGCTGCACGGCACCGCGGCCCGCGGCAAGGCACTCGACGGTCTGCGGGTCACCATCGTCGGCGACATCCTGCACTCCCGCGTGGCCCGCTCCAACCTGTGGCTGCTGACCACCCTCGGCGCCGACGTGAGCTTCGTCGCCCCGGCGAGCCTGGTGCCGGTCGGCCTCGACAGCTGGCCGGTGAGCGTCGGCTACGACCTCGACGCGGCACTTGCCGCCGGGCCGGATGTCGTGATGATGCTCCGCATCCAGGCGGAACGGATGCACGCCGCATACTTCCCGAACGCCAGGGAGTACGCCCGCGAGTGGGGACTCGACGACACACGGTTCGACCGGTTGCCAGCGTCTACGATAGTGATGCACCCCGGTCCCATGAACAGAGGGCTGGAAATTTCCGCCGCTGCCGCCGACTCTCCACGCTCGACTGTGCTCGAACAGGTCACGAACGGGGTCGCGGTAAGGATGGCTGTTCTGTATCTCGTACTCGCCGGTGGTCGGGAGGCCCTCGTATGACCATGCTCATTACCGGAGCAACGCTGCCCGACGGCAGCCGCACCGACCTGCTGGTCGGCGACGGACGCATCCTGGAGACCGGCACGGCCCTGTCGGCTACCGGCGCGCAGCTGATCGACGCCGACGGCCTGCAGGCCCTGCCCGGCCTGGTGGATCTGCACACCCACCTGCGCGAACCCGGCTTCGAGCAGAGCGAAACGGTGCTCACCGGCTCGCGCGCCGCCGCCGCCGGCGGCTTCACCGCCGTGTTCGCGATGGCGAACACCTCACCGGTCGCCGACACCGCCGGCGTGGTGGAGCAGGTCGCCTCGCTCGGTGACACCCACGGCTACGCCACCGTGCGCCCGATCGGCGCCGTCACCGCGGGCCTGGCCGGCACGCATCTGTCCGAGATCGGCGCCATGGCGAAGAGCCGCGCCAGGGTCACCGTGTTCTCCGACGACGGCAACTGCGTCAGCGACCCGCTGCTGATGCGCCGCGCCCTGGAATACGTCAAGGGCTTCGGGGGAGTGATCGCCCAGCACGCCCAGGAACCGCGGCTCACCGAGGGCGCCACCATGAACGAGGGCGCGCTCTCCAGCGAACTCGGCCTCACCGGCTGGCCGGCCGTCGCCGAAGAGGCGATCATCGCCCGCGACCTGCTGCTGGCCGAACACGTGGGTGCCCGCATCCACATCTGCCACGTCTCGACCGCCGGCTCGGTCGATCTGATCCGCTGGTTCAAGTCCCGCGGCGTGCGGGTGACCGCGGAGGTCACCCCGCATCACCTGCTGCTGACCGAAGACCTGATCACCGGCTACGACTCCCGGTTCAAGGTCAACCCGCCGCTGCGCCGCCGCGACGACGTGCAGGCGCTCCGCGAGGGCCTCGCCGACGGCACCATCGACATCGTCGCCACCGACCACGCCCCGCACCCGGCCGAGGCGAAGGAATGTGCCTGGGATGAGGCCGCCAACGGCATGGTCGGCCTCGAGTCCGCCCTGTCGGTGGTGCAGGATTCCATGGTCGACACCGGTCTGATCGGCTGGGCGGATGTCGCGCGCGTACTGTCCGCGGCCCCGGCCAGGATCGGCCAGCTCGCCGGCTACGACGCACCGTTCACCATCGGTGCGCCGGCGAACTTCACCCTCTACGACCCGAACGCCCGGCGGAAGTTCGGCACCGAGCACCTGCACGGCAAGAGCCGGAACAGCCCATACCTCGAGCGCAGCCTGCCCGGCGCCGTGCTCGCCACCGTGCACAACGGCTACCTGACCGTGCAGGACGGCGCCCTCCGCGACGCTTCCGAGGTCGCCAGCCAGGCGGAGACTCGCCGGGGAGCGGAGGCACACCGTGGATAGGACATTCTGGGCAGCCATCACCATCGGCATCCTGGCCCTGCTGCTCGCGCTGATGCTGCTCGGCTGGCGCGCCCGCGGCAAACGGCAGGCCGGCCTCGCCACACCGGAGGCAGCGCCGAGCGACGTCGGCAGCACCCTGATCGACACCCCCGCGCTCTACGTGGGCACCACCGTCGCCGGGGAACCGTTAAACCGGGTCACCGCGAAAGGCCTCGGCTTCCGCGCCCGCGCCACACTCACCGTGGCCGAGGCCGGGCTGGTGCTGGCGATCCCCGGCCAGACCGACCTGTTCATCGCCCGTGACCGGATCACCGGTGCCGGCCGCGCCACCTGGACCATCGACCGCACCGTGGAACCGGACGGACTGCTGATGATCGGCTGGCTGCTCGGCGATGCACCGGTCGAGAGCTACTTCCGCCTGACCGGCGACGCCTCGCTCGACGAGGTCATCCGCCGGATCGCCAACCTACGTTCCGCACACACAGAGCCTGCATCAACAGAGCCCGCACCAACAGAGAGTGAGTCAGCGTGACCCACCACACCACGTCACAGGCCAAGGCCGTTCTGGTCCTCGAAGACGGCAGTCGCTACGTCGGCCGCGCCTACGGCGCCACCGGACGCACGCTGGGCGAAGCCGTCTTCGCCACCGGCATGAGCGGCTACCAGGAGACCCTGACCGACCCCAGCTACGCCGGACAGATCGTCGTGATGACGGCGCCGCACATCGGCAACACCGGCGTCAACGACGAGGACATGGAGTCCCGCCGCATCTGGGTGAACGGCTACGTGGTGCGCGACCCCTCCCGCATCGTCTCCAACTTCCGCGCCCAGCGCAGCCTCGACGACGACCTCGTCGCGGGCGGCGTGGTCGGCATCAGCGGAATCGACACCCGCGCCATCACCAGGCGGCTCCGGGATGTCGGTTCCATGCGCGCCGGCATCTTCAGCGGCGACGACGCCGCCCTTGACCCCGCCGAACAGTTGGCGATCGTCACGGGCGCGGAATCCATGATTGGGCGGAATCTGTCTGCCCAGGTCTCGACCACCGAGACCTACGTGATCCCCGCCGAAGGCGAATCCCTCGGCAAGCTCGCCGTGCTCGACCTCGGCGTGAAATTCTCGACACTGCGCAACCTGGCAGCACGGGGCTTCGAGGTGCATGTGATGTCGCAGGCGAGCACCCTCGACGACGTGCTCGCCATCGAACCCGTCGCGGTGTTCTACTCCAACGGCCCAGGCGACCCGGCCGCATCTGACGCCCATGTCGAACTACTGCGAGGCGTGCTGCGCGAGAAGCTTCCGTTCTTCGGCATCTGCTTCGGCAACCAGTTGCTCGGCCGCGCCCTCGGCTTCGACACCTACAAGCTGCCGTTCGGCCACCGCGGCATCAACCAGCCGGTCTGGGACAAGCTCAGCGGCACGGTGGAAATCACCAGCCAGAACCACGGCTTCGCCATTGACGCCCCGCGCGACGGCGTGCTCGACTCGCCCGCCGGATTCGGCCGGGTGGAGGTCAGCCACTTCAGCCTCAACGACCAGGTCGTTGAAGGGCTGCGGGCGCTCGACGTCCCCGCGTTCAGCGTGCAGTACCACCCCGAGGCGGCATCCGGCCCGCACGACAGCAACTACCTGTTCGACCGGTTCCGCGAGCTGGTGGTCTCGCAACGCGGAACAAACGGGACCAGCACGACCAACGACAACACGAAGGACGCCAAGTAATGCCCAAGCGCGACGACATCCAGAGCGTCCTTGTCATCGGCTCCGGCCCGATCGTCATCGGCCAGGCGGCAGAGTTCGACTACTCCGGCACCCAGGCCTGCCGGGTGCTCCGCGAGGAGGGCGTGCGCGTCATCCTGGTGAACCCGAACCCGGCGACGATCATGACCGACCCCGACTTCGCCGACGCCACCTACATGGAACCGATCACCGCGGAGGTGCTCGAGACCATCATCGCCAAGGAGCGCCCGGACGCGATCCTGCCGACGCTCGGCGGGCAGACCGCGCTGAACGCGGCGATCCAGCTCGACGCGCTCGGCATCCTGGCCAAGTACGACGTCGAACTGATCGGCGCCAAGGTCGAGGCCATCCAGAAAGGCGAGGACCGGCAGCTGTTCAAGGACCTGGTGCTCGCCGCCGGGGCGGATGTCGCGAAGAGCCGCGTCGCCCACACCGTTGACGAAGCCGTCGAGTACGCCGAGGAACTTGGCTACCCGCTCGTGATCCGCCCGTCATTCACCATGGGTGGGCTCGGCTCCGGATTCGCATACACCCGCGCCGAGCTGATCCGCATGGTCACCGACGGGCTGCACCAGAGCCCCACCACCGAGGTGCTGCTCGAGGAGTCCATCCTCGGCTGGAAAGAGTACGAACTCGAACTGATGCGCGACAACGCCGACAACACGGTGGTCGTCTGCTCGATTGAGAACGTCGACCCCGTCGGCGTGCACACCGGTGACTCGATCACCGTCGCCCCGGCGCTCACCCTCACCGATCGCGAGTTCCAGAACCTGCGCGACATCGGCATAGAGATCATCCGCCTGGTCGGCGTCGACACCGGCGGCTGCAACATCCAGTTCGCAATCGACCCCGCCGACGGTCGTGTCATCGTGATCGAAATGAATCCGCGCGTGTCGCGGTCCAGCGCCCTGGCATCCAAGGCCACCGGCTTCCCGATCGCCAAGATCGCGGCAAAGCTCGCCATCGGCTACCGCCTCGACGAGATCCCGAACGACATCACTAAGGTCACCCCGGCATCCTTCGAGCCGGCGCTCGACTATGTCGCGGTAAAGGTGCCGCGGTTCGCGTTCGAGAAGTTCCCGCTGGCGGACGCCACCCTCACCACCACCATGAAGTCGGTCGGTGAGGCGATGGCCCTCGGCCGCAACTACAGCACCGCGCTGCAGAAGGCGTTGCGCTCACTCGAGAAGCGTGGCTCGTCGTTCCACTGGCTGGGGGAGCCCGGCGACAAGGACGCCCTGCTGGAGACCTCGAAGGTGCCCACCGACGGCCGCATCATCACGGTGCAGCAGGCGCTCCGCGCTGGCGCCACGATCGAGGAGGTCTTCGAGGCCACCAAGATCGACCCGTGGTTCATCGATCAGATCGTGCTGATCAACGAGGTCGCCGACGAGGTGCGCGCCGCCCAGGAGCTCACCGAGGACCTCATCCGCACCGCCAAGGACCACGGCTTCAGCGACGCCCAGATCGCGCAGCTGCGCGGGCAGAGCGAACTCGAGATTCGCGCCATCCGGCACAACTACGGGCTGCGCCCGGTGTTCAAGACCGTCGACACCTGCGCGGGCGAGTTCCCGGCGCTGACTCCGTACCACTACTCCAGCTACGACCTGGAGACCGAGGTGGCGCCGAGCGATGCGCGCAAGGTCGTCATCCTCGGATCCGGCCCGAACCGCATCGGTCAGGGCGTCGAGTTCGACTACAGCTGCGTGCACGCCTCGTTCGCGCTGCACGACGCCGGGTTCGAGACCATCATGATCAACTGCAACCCCGAAACGGTGTCCACCGACTACGACACCAGCGACCGGCTGTACTTCGAACCGCTCACCCTGGAGGACGTGCTCGAGGTCATCCACGCCGAGAGCCAGTCCGGCGAACTGGTCGGCGTGATCGTGCAGCTCGGCGGGCAGACCGCCCTGGGACTTGCCAAGGGGCTGAAGGCCGCCGGCGTCACCATCCTCGGCACCTCACCGGAGGCCATCGACCTCGCCGAGGAGCGCGGCCTGTTCGCCGGCATCCTCGACGACGCCGGCCTGCTCGCGCCCCGCAACGGCACCGCCGTCGACGTGCACACCGCGATCGAGGTCGCCGAGGAGATCGGCTACCCGGTGCTGGTGCGGCCGAGCTTCGTGCTCGGCGGCCGCGGCATGGAGATCCTTTACGACAGCCCCTCGGTTGCCGACTACTTCGTGCGGGTGAAGGACCAGGCCATCATCGGCCCGAACCAGCCGCTGCTGGTGGACCGGTTCCTCGACGACGCCATCGAGATCGATGTCGACGCGCTGTACGACGGCACCGAGCTGTACATCGGCGGCATCATGGAGCACATCGAGGAGGCCGGTATCCACTCCGGCGACTCCGCCTGCACCCTGCCGCCGGTCTCGCTCGGCCGCGACATCATCGACCGCGTACGGGTCGCGACGCTCGGCATCGCGCAGGGCATCGGTGTCGAAGGCCTGCTGAACGTGCAGTTCGCGATCGGCCAGGGCGTGCTCTACGTGCTGGAGGCCAACCCCCGCGCCTCGCGCACGGTGCCGTTCGTCTCCAAGGCGCTCGGCATCCCCCTCGCCAAGGCCGCCGCGCTGATCATGGCAGGCTCCAGCATCCGCGACCTCGTCGAGGGCGGCATGCTGCCCACGCAGGACGGCTCCGTAGTGCCCGCCGATTCGCCGGTCGCGGTGAAGGAAGCGGTGCTGCCGTTCAAGCGGTTCCGCACCACCGAAGGGCAGATCGTCGACTCGGTGCTGGGCCCGGAGATGCGCTCCACCGGTGAGGTGATGGGCATCGACTCGAACTACCCCAAGGCGTTCGCGAAAAGCCAGGAAGCGGCATACGGCGGGCTGCCGGCCAGCGGCACCGTGTTCGTGTCAGTGTCAGACAACGACAAGCGCGCCGTCACCCTGCCGGTGCACCGGCTGCAGCAGCTCGGCTACACCATCCTCGCCACCGAGGGCACCGCGGAAGTGCTGCGCCGCAACGGCATCGAGGCACGGGTGGTGCGCAAGGCGTTCGAAGGCCAGCAGTCCACCGATGGTGAGCCGACCATCGTCGACCTGATCAACGCCGGCGAGGTCGACATCGTGGTGAACACGCCGTCCGGGCGCAGCTCCCGGGCAGACGGCTACGAGATCCGCACCGCCACGGTCGCCGCGGACAAGCCGATCTTCACCACCATCGCGCAGTTGGGCGCCGCGGTGGCCTCGCTCGAGACCGTCGGTCAGCCGTTCGAGGTCACCAGCCTGCAGGACTACGCGCTGCAGCGCGCCGAAAGGCTGGCGCGTGCCTGAATCCTTCGGTGACCGGCTGCGGGCGACCTTCGCCGCAGCCGGTCAGCTCTGCGTCGGAATCGATCCGCACCCGTACCTGCTGGCCGACTGGGGCCTGGCCGACACCGCCGAGGGCGCCCGCGAGTTCGGGCTGCGGGTGGTGCACGCCGCCGCGGGGCAGGTGGGCCTGGTGAAACCGCAGATCGCGTTCTTCGAACGCTTCGGATCGGCCGGCTTCCAGGCGCTGGAAGCGGTGCTCGCCGAGGCCCGCGCGGCCTCGCTGATGGTGATCGCCGACGTGAAGCGTGGCGACGTTGGATCCACGGTCGAGGCCTACGGGCAGGCCTGGCTGACCCCGGGCAGCCCGTTGGAGGCCGACGCCATCACGGTCAGCGCCTACCAGGGCGTCGCCTCCCTCGGCGCCGTGCGCGACCTGGCGGTGGCGGGCGGCAAGGGCCTGTTCATCCTCTGCGCCACCTCCAACCCGGAGTCGTTCGACACCCAGCGCGCGCTGGTGCAGCGCGGACCGCACGCCGGGCGCACCGTCGCCGCCGCGATCGCCGCGCAGGTGGGGGACTGGAATGCGGGGGCGGATGTCGGATCCTTCGGCCTCGTCGTCGGGGCCACCGTCGACCTGCCGTCCTACGGGATCGACCCGTCCGAGCTGATCGGCACCCCGTTGCTCGCCCCGGGGTTCGGCCATCAGGGTGCCCAGTTCAGCGACATCCGCTCCATCTACGGCGCCGCCGCGGATACGGTGGTGGTGAGCGCTTCGCGCAGCATCCTCGACGCGGGACCGTCCCGAGTTGGCGACGCGATCCGCGTGCAAGCAACGGAGGTGGCCCTGTGCCTCGCGTGAATCCGCCCGACGTCGATCGTGTGGCCGCAGCCCAGGCGGCCGTCGCCGCCCGGCGCGCGCGAGCCGCGGTGAAGCATACAGTGGCCACTCGCGCCCGCAGTGCCGTCGACGTGCTCGATACGGCCTGGTCGGATGAGGCACCATTCGCCGAGGCGACCTTGCGCGTGCGGGAGTTGCTGACCAGCATCCCGACCCTCGGCCCGACCCGCGCCGCCCGAGTGATGGAGCAGTTGGGCATCGCGCAGTCCAAGCGGGTCGGCGGACTCGGCGTGCGCCAGCGCGCGAAACTGCGGGCCTGGATCCAGGAGCGCGAGTCCGGCAAGGCGCCCAGCAGCCGACTCGTCGTGCTCGCCGGACCCACCGCGGTCGGCAAGGGCACCGTCTCCACCTACATCCGGGAGAACTACCCGCAGGTGCTGCTGAGCGTGTCCGCCACCACGCGGTCACCGCGCCCCGGCGAGGTCGAGGGCGAGCACTACTACTTCGTCAGCGACGACGAGTTCGACGCCATGATCGCCCGCGGCGAGTTCCTGGAATGGGCCACCGTACACAACCACAACCGGTACGGCACCCCGCGCCCACCGATCGATAAGGCGATGGCCGGCGGCAGCAGCGTGCTGCTCGAGATCGACATCCAGGGTGCCCGTCAGGTGCGCCAGGCGATGCCGGAGGCCGTGCTGGTGTTCCTACTGCCCCCGACCTGGGATGAACTGGTGCGCCGGCTTATCGGCCGCGGCACGGAAGACAGCGCAGAACAGGCCAGACGGCTGGAGACCGCCAAGGTCGAACTGGCCGCCCAGGACGAGTTCGATTACAAGATCGTGAACGCCGAGGTCAGCAGCGCCGCCCGGGAGGTCGTAGAATTGCTGACAGTGCCCGGATCACACTGACCCGACGGCACGCATTTTTATGTGAACGGCGGCGAAGCGCACGTTCCCCGATACAAGGAGTTCCCATGGCTGACAAGCTGTCCGGCATCATCGACCCGCCCATCGACGAGCTGCTCACCAAGGTGGACTCGAAGTACGCGCTGGTCATCTTCGCGTCCAAGCGCGCCCGCCAGATCAACGACTACTACGCCGACCTGCACGAGGGCTCGCTGTTCGACAACGTCGGACCGCTCGTCGACTCCACGATCGACGACAAGCCGCTGTCGGTTGCGCTGCACGAGATCAACGAGGACAAGCTCGAGATCAAGCCGCTCGCCGAGTAGCGTGACACCACGCCCGTGAGCACAGAGTCTGACCAGACCCACCAGCGCCCGCTGAACATCGTCGTCGGTATCACCGGCGGAATCGCCGCGTACAAAGCGGTCGGTGTCGTGCGGGCGTTTGTGCTTGCCGGGCACACCGTGCAGGTGGTCGCCACCGAGGCCGCCCTGCGGTTCGTCGGCCGCCCCACCCTCGAGGCCATCAGCCGCAACCCGGTGCACACCAGCCTGTTCGACGGTGTCGCCGAGGTTCGGCATGTGATGATCGGGCAGCGCGCCGACCTCATCGTGGTGGCTCCGGCCACGGCCAACTCGCTCGCGAAGCTGGCCGCGGGGCTTGCCGACGACCTGCTCGGCAACACCATCCTCGCGTCCACCGCTCCGGTGGTGGTCGCCCCGGCGATGCACACCGAGATGTGGCAGAACCCCGCCACCCGCGCGAACCTGGACACGCTGCGCGCCCGCGGCATCACCGTCGTAGGTCCCGCATCCGGTCAGCTCACCGGAGCAGACTCCGGCCCCGGCCGGATGAGCGAGCCGGACGACATCGTCGCCGCCGCCCTTCGCGCCATCACCCCGCAGGATCTCGCCGGGCGGCGCATCCTGGTCACCGCGGGCGGCACCCGCGAACCGCTCGACCCTGTGCGCTACATCGGCAACCGCTCCAGCGGCCGGCAGGGCGTCGCCATCGCCGAGGCAGCAGTTGCCCGCGGCGCGACCGTGACCCTGATCGCCGCGAACCTCGACATCCTCGCCCCCGACACGCTCGAGGTGGTGAGCGTCGGCACCGCGCTGGAGTTGCAGGCTGCCGTGACCGCCGCCGCCGAAACCGCCGACACGGTGATCATGGCGGCCGCCGTCGCCGACTACCGCCCAGAGGCGATCGTCGACGCGAAGATCAAGAAGGAACAGCAGGGCGACACGCTGACCCTCACCCTGGTGCAGAACCCAGACATCCTCCGCGGTGTGGTCGAGAACCGGCGCGACGGGCAGGTGGTGATCGGCTTCGCGGCCGAGACCGAACCAGACCGCGATGCCCTGCTCGCCCTCGGCCGCGCGAAGGTGGCGCGCAAGGGCAGTGACTATCTGGTCGTCAACAGGGTCGGGTGGACCGAGGGCTTCGGCACCGAGACCAACGCCATCATCATCCTCGATTCCACTGGCGTTATAGTGAGCGAAGCCGAAGGCTCCAAGGCGTCGGTGGCCGACCGTATCCTCGACCTACTGGCCTGAGACAGAAGCCGTCTGCTTCACGAACCACGAGCACAATCCACGACAGGATCCCTATGAGCACGCCCCTGCGCCTTTTCACTTCAGAGTCTGTGACCGAAGGTCACCCAGACAAGATCTGTGATCAGGTGTCCGACAGCATCCTCGACGCCCTGCTCGCAGCCGACCCGAAGAGCCGTGTCGCGGTCGAGACGCTCGTCACCACCGGCCTCGTGCATGTCGCCGGAGAGGTCACCACCGAGGGCTACGTCGACATCCCCGGCATCGTGCGCAAGCGGATCACCGACATCGGCTACACCTCGTCAGACGTCTGGTTCGACGGCCGCTCCTGCGGCGTGACCGTGTCGATCGGCGGCCAGTCGCCCGACATCGCGCAGGGCGTCGACGACGCGTTCGAGTCCCGCGAAGAGGCCTCGATCGACGAGGAAGACCGGCAGGGCGCCGGCGACCAGGGCATCATGTTCGGGTTCGCCACCACCGAGACCCCCGAGCTGATGCCGATCCCGATCTGGCTCGCCCACCGCATGTCCGAGCGGCTCGCCGAGGTGCGCAAGAGCGGCGTCGTCGACTACCTGCGGCCAGACGGCAAGACCCAGGTCACCATCGGCTATGACGGCGACAAGCCGAAGACGGTGGAGACCGTGGTGCTCTCCACGCAGCACTCTCCGCTGATCTCCACCCCGCAGTTGCGCGAGGAGGTCGAGGAGCTCGTGATCCGTCCGGTGCTGGAACGGGTCGGCCTCGACTCTGCCCAGGCACGCATCCTGGTCAACCCCACCGGTCGGTTCGAGATCGGCGGCCCGCAGGGCGACGCCGGGCTCACCGGCCGCAAGATCATCGTCGACACCTACGGCGGCGCTGCCCGCCACGGCGGGGGAGCGTTCAGCGGCAAAGACCCGTCGAAGGTGGACCGGTCGGCCGCGTACGCGATGCGCTGGGTCGCCAAGAACGCGGTGGCCGCAGGCTTCGCCGAGCGCCTCGAGGTGCAGGTCGCCTACGCGATCGGCAAGGCGTCACCGGTCGGCCTGTACGTGGAGACCTTCGGCACCGGGCATGTCAGTGACGAGACGATCATCGACGCGATCCGGGAGGTCTTCGACCTGCGCCCGGCCGCGATCATCCGCGAACTCGACCTGCTTCGCCCGATCTACGCGCAGACGGCCACCTACGGCCACTTCGGCCGCGAGCTTCCCGACTTCACCTGGGAAAAGCTCGACAAGGTCGACGACTTGCGCTCCGCAGCAAAGCTTTAGCGATGCCAGCAGCATCCATCGCCAGGGTGCTCATCGATTCGCCGCTCCCGCAGCTCGATCGACTCTTCGACTACCGGATCCCCGACGAGCTGCTGACCGGGGCCCAGCCAGGGGTGCGCGTGCGCGTGCCGCTGCGCAGCGCCGGCCGGATCGCCGACGGCTTCATCATCGAGCTCACCGACTCCGTCGACTACGAGGGCACGCTGAGCGACATCGACGCTGTCGTGTCGGCGGTGCCCGTGCTGGCTCCGGAGATCTGGACCCTGGCCCGCACGGTCGCCACCCGGGCAGCCGGCACGGCGAGCGATGTCATCCGCGTCGCTGTGCCGACCCGCCAGGTGCGGGTCGAGAAGGCGTGGCTCGCGCGGGATCCGCTCGCCCGACTCAGCCCGGCGCTTCCGGCCCCGCTCTCTGGCTACGGCGACGACTTGACCGAAGTGCTGGCCGGCTGCCGCCGGGCCGCCGTCGACGCCATCCCGCGCGTCGTGCCGGTGACCCCGGATCGCTGGGTCGGCCACTGGGCGGTCACCATGGCCGCCGCCGCCGCGACGACGGTGGCAGGCGGCGCATCCGCGATCCTCGCCGTCCCCGACTACCGCGACCAGGACCAGCTCGAAGCCGCCCTCGCGGCGGTGCTACCCGCGGATCGGATCGTGCGGCTGGATGCCCGGCAGTCGAACCCCGATCGCTACCGCGCGCTGCTTCGCTGCCTCGGCGACGAGCCGCTCGCGATCGTCGGCAACCGGTCGGCGGTGTACGCGCCCGCGGCGAGCCTCGGCCTCATCGCCCTGTGGGATGACGGCGACCCGCTGCACGCCGAACCGCACGCCCCGTACGCGCACACCCGCGACGTGGCTCTGATCCGGCAGGAACAGCAGGGCAGCGCGCTGCTGTTTCTCGGTCATTCCCGCAGCACCGAGGTGGAACGACTGGTCGAGGTGGGCTGGCTGACGTCGATCTCGCCCGCCCGCATCGTCTCGCCGAAGGTCATCCCCACCGCGCAGCAGACCTCAACCGATCGGCTGGCGGCGCAGGCGCGCATCCCGTCATCCGCGTGGCAGGCGGCGCGGCAGGCGCTGGATTCCGGTCCGGTGCTGGTGCAGGTCGCGCGGCCCGGCTACGCCCCGCGGGTAGCCTGCGAGTCCTGTCGACAGACCGCCCGTTGCAATCGCTGCGAAGGCCCGCTCAGCATGGCGTCATCGACCTCGACCCCGGCGTGCACCTGGTGCGGTGCCCTGGCCGTGGACTGGGCATGCTCGCTCTGCGAGGGGCGGCGATTCCGGCTGGTCGGCTCAGGATCCGCGCGCACCGCCGAAGACCTCGGCCGCGCCTTCCCCGGGGTGCGGGTGATCATCGCCGACGGCGACCATCCGGTGCAAGAGGTGCCCGGTAAGCCGGCGCTCGTCGTCGCCACCCGCGGCGCCGAACCCCTCGCCGCCGGCGGTTATCAGGCTGTGCTGCTGCTCGACGGGGAACGGATGGTGGCGAGGGAGAGCCTGCGCGTGGGCGAGGACTGCCTGCGCTGGTGGGCGAATGCCGCCGCGCTGGCCGCGCCCGGCGCCCCGACCGTGCTCGTCGGCGTGGGCGGCGCGCTCGCCTCCGCGATGGCCACCTGGCGGCTCGCCGACTACGCGCGGGCGGAACTCGCCGACCGGCGGCGGTTGCGCTTCCCGCCGGCGATCCGGGTGGCGACCGTCACCGGAGCGACCGATGCCGTGGCCACCGCCGTCGAAGCCACCCAGGGCGCCAGCCCCGGCGTCGATGTGCTCGGGCCGGTGGAGACCGACGAGGGCATGGCCCGCGCGATCGTGCGGTTCGACTACAGCGCGGGTGCAACGGTGGCGGCGACCCTGCGCTCCGAGGTGGTGCGCGCCGCCGCGAATCGGCGCAGGGCGGCCGCCGGCAAGGGCGGCAGGGGGCCGATGAAACCCCCGTTCCGGGTGCGCTTCGACGACAGTGAACCGTTCGCGGAGCAGTAGCGCCCGCCGATCGGCGAGAATTGACGCATGACCCCGTTGCGAATCGTGTTTGCCGGCAGCCCAGCAGCGGCGGTTCCCAGCCTGCACCTGCTGGCCGGAAGTGCCCACCAGATCGTGGCCGTTGTCACCCGTGAAGACTCCCCGCGGGGGCGCAAGCGCGTGCTGACTCCCACCGCGGTGGCGCAGGCGGCCGACGAACTCGGCCTGCCCGTGATCAAGACCAACCGGCTGGCCGGCGACGCCGCAGACGCGATCACCGCGCTCGACGCCGACCTGGGCGTCATCGTCGCCTACGGCGGCCTCGTGCGCGAGCCACTGCTCAGCGCGCCGCGCCTGGGCTGGATCAACCTGCACTTCTCCCTGCTGCCCCGCTGGCGGGGAGCCGCGCCGGTGCAGCACGCCATCATCGCCGGAGACGACATCACCGGGGCGACGGTCTTCCAACTGGTCGAGCAACTCGACGCCGGGGCCGGCTTCGGCCAGTTCACCCAGGCGATCGGACGCCATGAGACCGCCGGGCACCTGCTCGAATCGCTGTCGCAGGCCGGCGCCGGCCTGCTCGCCAACGTGGTGGACGCCCTGGCCGACGGCACGGCCCGCGCCGAACCGCAGACCGGCGACGTCACCCTCGCCCCGAAGCTGACCCTGGACGACGGACGCCTGGACTGGACGTTCGACGCGCAGAGCATCTACAACCGGCTGCGCGGGGTTACCCCGGAACCCGGCGCCTTCACCGATCTGGATGGCGCTCGCCTGAAGATCCTCGAAGCCGCCCTCACCCACGACGCCCTGCCGATCGAACCCGGCCAGCTCGAACTGGTCGGCAAACGCGTGCTGATCGGCACCGCAGACCGCCCGATGGAACTGGTCACGGTGCAACCCGCAGGCAAGAAGCCGATGGCCGCCGCCGACTGGTGGCGCGGCCGGGTGCACGCCAGCACTCGCAGCAACAGCACCAGCACCCAGACGGAAGACGCACGATGAACGCCGCACAGAACGAATCGGGCAGCCGGGGAGGCAGCCGGGCAGGCACCCGTCAGGGCAGCACCCAGCGCGGCGCTCAGGGCGGCCGCGTCCAGCCGGCCCGTCAGGTGGCATACGACGTGATCGCCGCCGTGCGCGATTCCGACGCGTACGCCAACCTGCTGCTGCCGGTGCGGATGAGCCGGGCCGCGCTCAGCACCGCGGACGCGGCACTGGCCACCGAACTCACCTACGGCACCCTGCGCCGACAGGGCTACTACGACGCCGTCATCGCGATCGCCGCCGGCCGCGCCGTCGACCAGATCGACCCGCCGATCCTCGACGTGCTACGACTCGCCACCCACCAACTGCTGTCGATGCGCACCGCCCAGCACGCCGCCGTCGACGAAGCCGTATCGCTGGCCCGGTCGGTCGGCTCCCGCTCGGCCACCGGGTTCGTGAACGGGGTGCTGCGCACCATCACCCGCACCGACCCCGCCGAATGGCAGCGGCGCGCGATCGCGACGGCGACCACGGATGACGAACGCCTGTCGATCGAGCACTCGCACCCGGTGTGGATCGTGCGGGCGTTCCGCCAGGCGCTCACCGCCGAAGGGCGCGAGAACGAGCTGGTCGCGCTGCTCGAGTCCGACAACGCCGCCCCGCGCGTGGGCATCGCCGCCCTGCCCGGCCTCGCCAACACCGACGAGCTGCAGGGCGCCGACCCCGCCGGGTTCTCCCCGGTGGGCGCCACCCTGCACGGCGGCGACCCGTCCGGGCTCCCGGCCGTCTCCGCCGGCCGTGCCAGGGTGCAGGACGAGGGCTCCCAACTGGCAGCGCTCGCGCTCAGCCGGGCGCGTCCGATCGAGGCGGGAGAGCGCTGGCTCGACCTGTGCGCCGGCCCAGGCGGAAAGGCCGCCCTGCTCGCCGCGGAGGCCCGAAACGGCGGCGCCACCCTCATCGCCAATGAGATCGTGCCCGCTCGCGCTCAGCTGGTGCGGAACGCCCTGGCCGTGTTCCACCCGGCGATCGAGGTGTGGGAGCAGGATGGCACGATGACCGGGGCCGAGCACCCGAACAGCTTCGACCGGATCCTGCTGGACGCCCCCTGCACCGGACTCGGTGCGCTGCGCCGCCGGCCGGAGGCCCGCTGGCGCAAGCAGCCGAAGGATGTCGGGCAGCTGACTCGCCTGCAGGAGGAGCTCCTGAGCTCCGCCCTCGACGCGCTGAAGCCCGGCGGCATCCTCGCCTACGTCACCTGCTCGCCGCACGTCGGCGAGACCCGCCTGATCGTCGACGCCGCGGTGAAGAAGGCCGGCGGCTCCGTCGTGAAGCTGAACACCGGTGCCGTACTCGACGGGGTCACCACCGAACAGCTCGATCTGCCGGACGCCGATCACGTGCAGCTGTGGCCGCACCGGCACGGCACTGACGCCATGTTCATCCAGCTGCTCAGTAAGGTTGGCTAGTGCCCGTTCGGATCAACCCCAGCATTCTCGCCGCCGATTTCGTCAACCTCGAACACGACCTGCAGCGCATCAGCTCCGCTGATCTGGTGCACGTGGACGTGATGGACAACCACTTCGTGCCGAACCTCACGTTCGGCCCGCAGATGGTCGGTCGCATCCAGGATGTCTCGCCGATTCCGCTCGACGTGCACCTGATGATCTCGGATGTCGACCGTTGGGCGCCCGGCTACGCGGAACTGGGCGCATACTCTGTGACCTTCCACGTGGAGGCCGCCACCGACCCGGTGGCCGTTGCCCGCCGACTGCGGCAGATCGGCGCACGCGCCGGCATCGCGGTGAAGCCCGGCACCCCCATCGAGCCCTACCTCGACCTGCTGCCGGAGTTCGACCAGGTGCTGGTGATGACCGTCGAACCCGGATTCGGTGGCCAGTCGTTCATGCCGGAGACCATGCCGAAACTGACCGCGCTGCGCGACGCGGTGAACCGGCAGGGGCTCGGCGTGTGGCTGCAGGTCGACGGGGGAGTGAGCCTCGACACCATCGGCATCGCCGCCGACGCGGGCGCCAACACCTTCGTGGCAGGCTCGAGCGTGTACACCGGCGGCGACCCGACCGACAACATCGCCGCGCTGCGGGCCGAAGCCGCACGCCACACCCACTGATTTCCGACCCACGAACTCATCCGTACCGACACCGACCAGAACCCTTTGATTGGATTGAACCCATGACGAACAAGACCAAGCCTGAGATCGACTTCATCGAGGGCCCCGAGCCCACCGAACTCGTGATCACCGACATCGAGATCGGCGACGGCGCCGAGGCCACCCCCGGCGCCACCGTTGACGTGCACTACGTCGGCGTCGACTTCGAAACCGGCGAGGAGTTCGACTCCAGCTGGAACCGTGGCCAGTCGATCAGCTTCCCGCTCGCAGGCCTGATCAAGGGTTGGCAGGAGGGCATTCCCGGCATGAAGGTCGGCGGACGCCGCCAGCTGGTCGCCCCGCCGCACCTGGCATACGGCCCGGCCGGAAGCGGCCACCGTCTGTCCGGCCGCACCCTCGTTTTCGTGATTGACCTGCTCGGCGTCAAGTAGGTGACCCGTCAGACCGGTTCACCCTCAGCCGGTAGCCTTGACACCGTGAAGACTTTCGATTCCCTGTTTGAGGAGCTGAGCGAGAAGGCCGTCAGCCGGCCCGCCGGCTCCGGAACGGTTGCCGAGCTCGATGCCGGCGTGCACGCCATCGGCAAGAAGATCGTCGAAGAGGCCGCGGAAGTCTGGATGGCCGCCGAGTATCAGAGCGACGACGAAACGGCCGAGGAGATCTCGCAGCTGCTCTACCACTTGCAGGTGCTGATGCTGGCGAAAGGGCTGAGAACCGCAGACGTCTACCGACATCTGTAACGGTCTCCCTCGTCATCATCCAGAACCCCAACGCCGCCAAAGCGGCGAGAAAAGATCAACAATGCTTCGCATAGCGGTGCCCAATAAGGGCTCACTGTCTGAGACCGCCGTTCAGATGCTGTTCGAGGCCGGGTACGCCACCCGCCGCGACTCCCGCGAGCTCACCGTGTCCGACCCGCGCAACGGGGTGGAGTTCTTCTACCTGCGCCCGCGCGACATCGCCACGTACGTGGGATCGGGCGCGCTGGACGTGGGCATCACCGGCCGCGACCTGCTGCTTGACTCCGGGTCGGTTGCCGCTGAGGTTGCCCCACTCGACTTCGGCGATTCCACCTTCCGGTTCGCCGGACCGGCTGGCGAGTTCGCGGACCTCGCCGACCTTGACGGCAAGCGTGTCGCCACCAGCTATGTCGGGCTCGTAGGTGACTTCCTCACCCAGCACGGCGTGTCAGCAGACCTAGTGAAGCTCGATGGCGCGGTGGAGTCGGCCGTGCGTCTCGGCGTCGCCGACGCGGTCGCCGACGTCGTCTCCACCGGCGGGACCCTGCGCGCACAGGGCCTCGAGATCTTCGGACCCGTGATCCTGCAGTCCACGGCCGTGCTGATCGCCGGGAACCCTGAGATCAGCGGGCTCGACACACTGCAGCGCCGTCTGCAGGGCGTGCTCGTGGCGCGGCAGTACGTGCTGATCGACTACGACCTTCCGGCGGACCTCGTCGAGGAGGCGGTCCTCATCACACCCGGATTCGAGTCACCGACGGTGTCGCCGCTGCGTGACGGAAACTGGGTGGCGGTTCGCGCCATGGTTCGCCGCAGCGAGACCAACCAACTGATGGATGCCCTGTATAGCCTGGGCGCCCGCGCCATCCTCGTCAGCTCCATCCACGCCGCGAGGATCTAGCCATGTCGGTCGCAGTGCGCGTGATCCCGTGCCTGGATGTCGCGGCCGGCCGCGTGGTGAAGGGCGTCAACTTCCTCAACCTGCGCGACGCCGGTGACCCCATCGAGCTGGCCCGGAAGTACTACGAGCAGGGTGCGGACGAGATCACCTTCCTCGACGTCACCGCCACGGTCGATGACCGCGCCACCACCTACGACGTGGTGCGCGCCACCGCGGAGCAGGTTTTCATCCCGCTCACCGTCGGCGGCGGCGTGCGCAGCGACGACGACGTGGCCCGGCTGCTCGCCAGCGGTGCAGACAAGGTGGGCGTGAACAGCGCCGCCATTGCCCGGCCGGCGCTGCTCGGCGAGATCGCCGACCGGTTCGGCGCTCAGGTGCTGGTGCTCTCGCTGGATGTGAAGCGGGCCGACCGCACCCCGTCAGGGTTCGTGGTCACCACGCATGGCGGCCGCACCGAAACCGACCTCGACGCGCTGGTCTGGGCGGCCGAGGCAATCGACCGCGGCGCCGGCGAACTGCTGGTGAACTCGATCGACGCCGACGGCACCAAAGCCGGCTTCGACCTGGAACTCATCGCCGCGATGCGTGAGATCAGCAGCGTGCCGGTGATCGCCTCCGGCGGCGCCGGCCGGGTCGAGCACTTCGCGCCCGCGGTGCACGTCGGAGCAGACGCCGTGCTCGCGGCATCCGTGTTCCACAATGCCGAACTGACCATCGGCGACGTCAAGGCGGCGCTGGCCGAGTCTGGAGTGGTAACCCGATGAGCGAACTGAGCAACAGCGAACTGACCAGCGAGACGGTGGGAGCGGTCATCGATCGCGCCCGGTTCAGCGCCGACGGCCTGCTGCCCGCCATCATCCAGCAGCACGACAGCCGTGATGTGCTGATGCTCGGCTACATGGACGCCGAAGCGCTGCGCCGCACCCTCACCGAGGGGCGCGTCACCTTCTGGAGCCGCTCCCGGCAGGAGTACTGGCGCAAGGGCGACACCTCCGGCAACGCCCAGTACGTGCGCGGCGCCGCCCTCGACTGCGACGGCGACACCCTGCTGGTCACGGTCGAGCAGATCGGTCCCGCCTGCCACACCGGCGCACACGCCTGCTTCGACGTGGACCCGCTCACCCCTCACGTGGGACACGCGGCATGAGCAGCACCACCACCCGCGCCGACTTCGCCGCCAGACTGGCCTCCGGCCACCGGGTGATCCCGGTGATTCGCGAGCTCTTCGCCGACGGCGAGACCCCGGTGGGCATCTACCGCAAGCTCGCCCAGGGCCGCCCCGGCAGCTTCCTGCTGGAGTCCGCCGAGCAGGGCGGGATCTGGTCGCGCTACAGCTTCGTGGGCGTGTCCAGCTTCGGCGTGCTGACCCAGGACGGGGATGCCGCCACCTGGCTTGACTACGGGATACCGGCCGACCGGGCCCTCGGCGCGGACGCGCCCGCCGGGCCACTCGCCGCCATCGCCCACCTGTACGAACGTTGGAGCACCCCGCACGTCGAGGGCCACCCGCCACTCACCGGCGGACTCGTCGGCTTCATCGGCTGGGAGGCCGTCCGCCAGCTCGAACGACTGCCTAACGTGCCGCCCGCCGAGTTCCCGGTGCCGGGGCAGGCGCTCAGCTTCGTCAGCGAGCTCGTGGTGCTCGACCACCGCACCGGCGCGGCCCTGTTGATCGCGGCCGCGCTCGGCGACGGCACCGACGACGAGAACACCCTCTGGGACGATGCCCAGCGTCGGCTCGACAGCATGCAGCACGGGCTCGCCCAGCCGGCCGAGGCCTGGCTCGCCCACGTCGACATGAGCATCGACCCCACGCCCACCCCGCGCGTCAGCGCCGAGGAGTTCCAGGACTCCGTGCTGCGCTCGAAGGAGTTCATCCGCGACGGCGACGTCTTCCAGGTGGTCATCTCGCAGCGCTTCGATCACGTGGCCACCGCCGACCCGCTCGACGTGTACCGGGTGCTGCGGGCGCTGAACCCCAGCCCGTACATGTACCTGCTCACCCTGAACGACACCGCCGGACGCCCGTACTCCATCGTCGGGTCGTCGCCGGAGGCGCTGGTCAAGGTGCAGCACGGTCGCGCCTTCTCTCACCCGATCGCCGGGTCGCGGCCGCGGGGCAGCACCCCGGAACAGGATGCCGCCCTCGCCGAGGAACTCGCCGCCGACGAGAAGGAGCGCGCCGAGCATCTGATGCTGGTCGACCTCGCCCGCAACGACCTGCTCAAGGTGTGCCAGGCCGGCACCGTGGAAGTCACCGAGTTCATGCAGGTGGAACGGTTCAGCCACATCATGCACCTGGTCTCCTCGGTGGAGGGCACCCTGCGACCGGGCGTGAACGCCGTCGACGCCTTCCGGGCCACCTTCCCGGCCGGCACCCTGTCCGGTGCGCCGAAACCCCGGGCGCTGCAGATCATCGACGAGCTCGAGGTGGCCCAGCGCGGCGTGTACGGGGGAGTGGTCGGGTACTTCGACTTCGCCGGCGACGCCGACCTCGCCATCGCGATCCGCACCACCGTGATCGCCGACGGCATCGCCACCGTGCAGGCCGGCGCCGGCCTCGTCGCCGACTCCGACCCGGCAACCGAACACCAGGAAGCGCAGAACAAGGCGGCAGCCCCGCTCCGCGCGGTCGCCGTCGCCAACGCCATGACCCGCATCGGACACGACGACCAGTGACCGTGCCTCGCCTCTCCGGCCGCGCCCTGAAGACCACGGCCATCCTCGCCGGGCTCATCATCGGCGGCGTCGAGCTGATCGCCGCCACCCAGACCTGGGTGCAGCTGCAGCTCACCAGCGGGCTCAGCCTGGCGGTATCCGGCGAGACCGCCGCTCCGGCGCTGGCGGCGATCGGCCTCGCCGGGCTGGCGCTGGCCGCCGCGCTGTCGCTGGCCGGCCCGGTATTCCGGGTGATCCTCGGCATCCTGCAGCTGCTGGTGTCCGCGACCGTGCTGCTGATGACCGCGCTGGCGATCATCGACCCGCTCGCCGCGTCGGCCTCCGCCGTCACCGACGCCACCGGGGTCGGCGGGAACGACTCCGTCACCGCGCTCGTCGCCACGGTTCAGCTCACCGCCTGGCCGTGGATCGTGCTCGTTCTCGGCGTGCTGGGGGCGCTGCTCGGCCTCGGCATCCTGATCACCACCCGCCACTGGCCGAGAACCGGCCGCAAGTACCAGGCGGTGCGCTTCGAGCAGGCCGCCGGCGAGTCATCCGTCGACGACTGGGACGCCCTGAGCGACGGTCAGGATCCGACCGCGCGCTAGACTATCTGCGGGCTATCGGACGAAATCACCAAGGAGAACTGTGTCACTAGACAACGACCCCGGCCACGGCAACTCACCGGCGGCGTGGACCGCCGTGATCATCATGCTCGCCGGCGTCCTCATCGGAACCGTCGCCTTCGTCCTCGACGCGCAGTGGCTCGTCTGGGCCTCCGGCGCTCTCGTGATCGTCGGCCTGCTGGTCGGCTGGGGCATGGCCAAGGCAGGCTACGGCGTGAACGGCGAGAAGACCACCGAAGCCACGATCCCGTCGAAGGTGCACTAACGCTTTGTTGTCCGATCTCGTAGCAGGATCCGTCGCCGACGCGCAGGATCGCCGCGCGCTCCGCAGTCTCGCCGAGGTGGAGGCGGCCGCACTGGCACGCCCCGCCGCACTCGATGCGCTGCAGGCCCTCGCGCCCGCCGACCGCATCAAGATCATCGCCGAGGTGAAGCGGGCATCTCCCTCACGCGGCCCGCTCGCCGACATCCCCGACCCGGCCGCCCTGGCCGCCGCGTACGAAACCGGCGGCGCCAGCGCCATCAGCGTGCTCACCGAGGGACGCAAGTTCGGCGGGTCGCTGGCCGACCTGGAGGCGGTGCGCGCGGCCGTGTCGATCCCGGTGCTGCGCAAGGACTTCATCGCCGAGCCGTACCAGGTGTTCGAGGCCCGCGCCGCGGGCGCCGACATCGTGCTGCTGATCGTGGCCGCACTGGATGACGCCACCCTCGGCTCGCTGCACACCCTGATCGGCGAGCTCGGCATGACCGCGCTGGTCGAAACCCACGACGCCGCAGAGCTGGACCGGGCCGTGCAGCTCGGCGCCCAGTTGGTCGGCGTCAACGCCCGCAACCTGTCGACCTTCGAACTCGACCGCGACCTGTTCGGCCGGCTGGTCGACAAGATCCCGGCCGGCGTCACTCGCGTCGCCGAGTCCGCAGTGATGGCGGCGGCGGATGTCGCGCACTACCGCGCCGCCGGAGCCGATGTGGTACTCGTGGGTGAGGCCCTGGTCACCCAGGGCGACCCCGTCGCCACGCTGACCGAATTCCTGGGCGCCTGATGGGCCTCCGCGACCAGGACGGCCCCTTCTTCGGCGAGTACGGCGGACGGTTCATGCCGGAATCGCTGATCCGCGCCATCGATGAGCTGGCCGCCGCCTACGACGTGGCCAAGGTCGACCCCCAGTTCCAGAGCGAACTGGCCGAGCTGCACCGCAGCTACACCGGCCGCCCGTCGATCATCACCGAGGTGCCCCGGTTCGCCGAGCACGCCGGGGGAGCGCGCATCATCCTGAAGCGCGAAGACCTGAACCACACCGGCTCGCACAAGATCAACAACGTGCTCGGCCAGGCGTTGCTGACCAAGCGACTCGGCAAGACCCGGGTGATCGCCGAGACCGGGGCCGGCCAGCACGGCGTGGCCACCGCCACCGCGGCCGCTCTGTTCGGCATGGACTGCACCGTGTACATGGGCGAGGTCGACACCCAACGGCAGGCGCTGAACGTGGCCAGGATGCGGCTGCTCGGCGCCGAGGTCGTCTCGGTCACCACCGGCTCCCGCACCCTCAAGGACGCCATCAACGAGGCGTACCGCGAGTGGGTCACCTCCGTCGAGACCACCAACTACATCTTCGGAACCGCGGCGGGGCCGCATCCGTTCCCCACCATGGTTCGCGACTTCCAGAAGATCATCGGCGAAGAGGCCAGGCAGCAGGTGCTCGACCTCACCGGCCGACTGCCCGACGCGGTCGCGGCCTGCGTCGGCGGCGGCTCGAACGCCATCGGCATCTTCCACGCCTTCCTCGACGACGCGAATGTCGCACTGTACGGGTTCGAGGCGGCCGGAGACGGCGTCGACACCGACAAGCACGCCGCGTCGATCGAACGCGGACGCCCCGGCGTGCTGCACGGTACGCGCAGCTACCTGCTGCAGGACGAAGACGGCCAGACCGTGGAGTCACACTCCATCTCGGCGGGCCTCGACTACCCCGGCGTCGGACCGGAACACGCCTGGCTCGCCGACATCGGCCGGGCCAGTTACCTGCCCGCCACCGACACCGAGGCGATGGACGCCCTGCGGCTACTCAGCCGCACCGAGGGAATCATCCCCGCGATCGAATCGGCACACGCCCTGGCCGGTGCACTCCGCCTCGGCAAGGAACTCGGACCTGACGCCATCATCCTCGTGAACCTCAGCGGCCGCGGCGACAAGGATGTCGCGACCGCCGGACGCTGGTTCGGACTGATGGATGAGGGAGCACGTCAGGAATGAGCACAGCAGTGCACTCCGTCGAAGAACGGATCCAGGCCAGGAAGGCAGAGGGCAAGGGCAGCTTCGTCGGCTACCTTCCCGTCGGCTTCCCCAACCTGCCGACCAGCATCGACGCCGCCGTGGCACTCGCCGAGAACGGCGCGGACGTGCTCGAACTCGGTGTGCCGTACTCCGACCCCGTGATGGACGGCCTGGTCATCCAGCAGGCCACCCGGTCGGCGCTGTCCGGCGGCTTCCGGCTGCGCGACGTGTTCACCGCGGTTGAGCAGATCCGCGCCAGGGTCGACGTGCCCGTGCTGGTGATGACCTACTGGAACCCCGTGCTGCAGTTCGGCGTGGACCGGTTTGCCGACGCCCTGGTCTCCGCCGGCGGCTCCGGTCTGATCACCCCGGACATCACCCCCGATTCGGCCGATGACTGGATCGCCACCAGCGAGCGCACCGGCCTTGACCGGGTGTTCCTGGCCGCGCCCACCTCCACCGACGAACGCCTGAAGCGCACGGTGGAAGCCACCCGCGGATTCGTCTACGCCGTGTCGACCATGGGCATCACGGGACTGCGCACCGACCTGGACGCCGCCGCACGCACGCTGGTCGCGCGGCTGCACGATGCCGGCAGCACGACCACCTGCGTCGGGATCGGCATCTCCACTGCCGACCAGGTGTCGCAGGTACTCGAGTACGCGGATGGCGCTATCGTGGGCACCGCCCTCGTGAAGGCACTGGCCGACGACGGAATTCCCGGGCTGGTGCGCACCGCACAGACCCTGAGCGCTGGCAAGTAGTCTTACCTAGTCTTTTCCCTGAAAGGTGACCAGAGCCGTGATCGCTCCCCTCAGCATCCCGAGCCCCGATGAGTCGTGGCGCGTCTTCAACCTCGGCGAGTGGTTGCGTGATATCGGCCTGACCTGGTTCGCCTTCGACATCAACATCCACGCCTACGCGCTGTGCATCCTGCTCGGCATCATCGTCGCGGGGATCATGACCAACTACCGGCTCACCCGCCGCGGCGCCGAGCCCGGCATCATGCTCGACATCGTGATCTGGGCCATCCCGTTGGGCATCATCGGGGCGCGCATCTTCCACGTGATCACCCACCCCGACGACTACTTCGCCGGCCAGGACATCATGCGGATCTTCTACGTCTGGGAGGGCGGGATCGCGATCTTCGGTGCGCTGATCGGCGGCGCCGTCGGCGCATGGATCGGCTGCCGCTTCACCGGAATCCGGTTCTGGACCTTCGCCGACGCCGTGGCACCCGCCATCCTGCTGGCGCAGGCGTTCGGCCGGTTCGGCAACTGGTTCAACCAGGAACTGTTCGGCCTGCCCACCGACCTGCCGTGGGGCCTCGAGATCGACGCAAACAACCCGGCGTTCCCGATCGGACTGCCGGAAGACACCCTGTTCCACCCCACCTTCCTCTACGAGGTGATCTGGAACGTCATCGGCGTCGCCGCCATCCTGTTCCTCGAGCGCCGGTTCCGGCTGCAGTGGGGCAAGGTCCTCGGCGTCTACCTGATCTGGTACGGCCTCGGCCGCATCGTCTTCGAGTCGATCCGCATCGACCCGAGCGAGGTCTTCTTCGGCCTGCGCACCAACGTCTGGGCCGCCGTGTTCGCGGTGGTCCTCGGCGTGGTCATCATCCTGGTGCAGCGTCGCCGGCACCCCGGTGCGGAACCCGGCCCGTACATGCCCGGTCGGGAGTGGATTCCGGCCGCCAGCGGTGTTGTAAACTCTGACGCGATCTATTCTGATCACGACGAGTCGGGCGATGACGCCGTTGATTCGTCTCACGACAACAGCGAGAGCACGCCCGCCACAAGTGGGGCTTCCCGCTCCTGATGTCCGTCGGCGATTCTCACCAGGAACACCGCACCAGCGCAGCACTTCGATAGAGGCGCGCTTCTTCGTCAACGAGGGCCAGCGACGTCCCTACAGCTTCAACTCGTGAGGACGGATCCAGATGGCATCCACGCCACCTTTTGACCGTGTCAGCACCGCGCCGTCCAGCGCGCCCACCCGGAGCGCGCCGTTCAGCACCGCGCCGGAGGCGACTGGCCTGTACAACCCCCGGTTCGAGAAGGACGCCTGCGGCCTGGCCATGGTCGCCACGCTCCGCGGCACCGCCGGGCACGACATCATCGACACCGCCCTCGGTGCGCTGCGCAACCTGGAGCACCGCGGCGCGGTCGGCTCCGACGCGGGAACCGGCGACGGCGCCGGCATCCTGAGCCAGATGCCCGACGCGTTCTTCCGCGCCGTGCTCGACTTCACGCTGCCGGCGATGGGCCGGTACGCCGCCGGAATCCTGTTCCTGCCGACCGACGCCGACGCGCGGGCCACCGTGAAGGCCGGCATCGAACGCATCGCGGAGGAGGAGAACCTCACGGTCCTCGGCTGGCGTGAGGTTCCGGTGAACCCCGACGTGCTCGGCACGCTTGCCCGTGACGCGATGCCCGCGTTCGAGCAGCTGTTCGTCGCCAGCGCGCTCGGCGCGGACGCCGCCGCGATCCCCAGCGGGATCGACCTCGACCGCCTGGTCTACCGGCTGCGGAAGCGCTCGGAGCGGGAGCTGCAGGCATACTTCACCTCGCTCAGCTCACGCACCATCACCTACAAGGGCATGGTCACCACGCTGCAGCTGGAGCCCTTCTACCCCGACCTGAGCGACGAACGGTTCGCCTCCCGCCTCGCGCTCGTGCACTCCCGCTACTCCACCAACACCTTCCCGTCCTGGCCGCTCGCCCAGCCGCTGCGGATGATGGCCCACAACGGCGAGATCAACACCGTGCAGGGCAACCGCAACTGGATGCGTGCCCGCCAGTCCCAGCTCGAATCAGAGCTGCTCGGCGACATCCGCCCCCTGCTGCCGATCATCTCCGACGGCGGCAGCGACTCCGCCTCATTCGACGAGGTGCTCGAGCTGCTCACCCTCTCCGGCCGCTCCCTGCCGCACGCGATGATGATGATGGTGCCGGAGGCCTGGGAGAACCAGGAATACAGCGACCCGGCCCGCCGCGCCTTCTACGAGTTCCACTCGATGCTGATGGAACCGTGGGACGGCCCCGCCGCGCTCACCTTCACCGACGGCTCCATGGTCGGCGCCACCCTCGACCGCAACGGGCTGCGCCCCGGACGCTTCCTCGTCACCGATGACGGCCTGGTAGTGCTGGCCAGCGAGATCGGCGTCATCGACGTCGACCCCAGCAAGGTGGTGCGCAAGGGCCGGCTGCGGCCGGGACGCATGTTCCTGGTCGACACCGTCGCCGGACGCATCATCGAAGACGACGAGGTCAAGGCCGAACTTGCCTCCGCCGAACCGTGGGGCGAATGGCTCGACGCCGGCCGGATCAACCTGAAAGACCTGCCGGATCGGGAGCACATCGTGCACACCCCGGCATCGGTCACCCGCCGCCAGCGCACCTTCGGATACACCGAAGAAGAAGTGCGGACGCTGCTGACCCCGATGGCCCGCACCGGCGCAGAGCCGCTCGGCGCCATGGGCTCGGACACCCCCATCGCGGTGCTGTCGAAGCGCCCCCGCCTGCTGTTCGACTACTTCGTGCAGCAGTTCGCGCAGGTCACCAACCCGCCGCTCGACTCGATCCGCGAGGCCGTGGTCACCTCGATGAGCCTCGGCCTCGGCCCGGAACGCAACCTGCTGTCGGCCGGCCCCAAGCACACCCGCCAGGTGATCCTCGATTTTCCGGTGATCGACAACGACGAGCTGGCGAAGATCCAGCACATCGACCCGCGGCCGGGCAACCGGGTCACCCGCACCATCCGCGGCCTGTACCGGTTCGACGCCGGGCCGGACGCGATGGAGCGCCGCATCGAGGCGATGTGCGCCGAGGCCGACGAGGCGATCGCCGACGGCGCAGAGTTCCTGGTGCTCTCGGACCGCGACTCCAACAAGGACCTTGCCCCCATCCCGTCGCTGCTGATGGTCGCCGCGGTGCACCACCACCTGATCCGTCAGGAGAAGCGCCTGCGGGTCGGTCTGATCGTCGAGGCCGGCGACGTGCGCGAGGTGCACCACGTCGCACTGCTGATCGGCTACGGGGCATCCGCCATCAACCCGTACCTGGCCATGGAGAGCTGCGAGGACCTGGTGCGCCGCGGCGTCATCACCGGGGTCACCGAAGACCAGGCGGTGCACAACGTGATCAAGGCGCTCGGCAAGGGGGTGCTGAAGATCATGTCGAAGATGGGCATCTCGGTCGTCAGTTCCTACGCCGGCGCGCAGGCGTTCGAAGCGGTCGGCCTGAGCCGCGGCTTCATCGACCAGTACTTCACCGGCACCACCACCCAGCTCGGCGGCGTCGGCATCGACGTGATCGCGGCCGAGACCCTCAGCCGGCACACGTCCGCGTACCCGGAGGACTCCGCGGCACTCGCGCACGAGCGCCTCGCCACCGGCGGTGAATACCAGTGGCGTCGCGACGGCGCCCCGCACCTGTTCAACCCCGAGACGGTGTTCCGGCTGCAGCACTCCACGCGCACCCGCCGCTACGACGTGTTCCGCGAGTACACCAAGCTCGTCGACGACCAGTCGGAACAGCTGATGACGCTGCGCGGCATGTTCAAGTTCCGCTCCGACCGCAAGCCGGTACCGATCGACGAGGTCGAGTCGGTGGAGTCGATCGTGAAGCGGTTCTCGACCGGCGCGATGAGCTACGGCTCCATCTCCGAAGAGGCGCACACCACCCTCGCGATCGCGATGAACCGGCTCGGCGCCAAGTCGAACACCGGCGAGGGCGGAGAGGATGTCGCGCGCCTGCTCGACCCGGAACGTCGCAGCAAGATCAAGCAGGTGGCGTCCGGACGATTCGGCGTCACCAGCCTGTATCTCACCCACGCCGAGGACATCCAGATCAAGCTCGCCCAGGGCGCCAAGCCCGGCGAGGGCGGCCAGCTGCCGCCCACCAAGGTGTACCCGTGGGTGGCCCGCACCCGGCACGCCACCGCCGGGGTCGGCCTGATCTCCCCGCCGCCGCATCACGACATCTACTCGATCGAAGACCTCAAGCAGCTGATCTTCGACCTGAAACGGGCCAACCCGTCCGCCCGGATCCACACCAAGCTGGTCAGCCAGTCCGGAATCGGCGCGGTCGCCGCCGGCGTCGCCAAGGCGCTGTCCGACGTGATCCTGGTCTCCGGCCACGACGGCGGAACCGGGGCAAGCCCGGTCAACTCGCTGAAGCACGCCGGCACCCCGTGGGAGCTGGGCCTGGCCGAGACCCAGCAGACGCTGATGCTGAACGGCATGCGCGACCGCGTGATGGTGCAGGTCGACGGGCAGCTGAAGACCGGCCGTGACGTGATCATCGGCGCGCTGCTCGGCGCGGAGGAGTTCGGCTTCGCCACGGCACCGCTCGTGGTGTCCGGCTGCATCATGATGCGCGTCTGCCACCTCGACACCTGCCCGGTGGGCGTTGCCACCCAGAACCCCACCCTGCGCAGCCGGTTCACCGGAAAGCCGGAGTTCGTGGTGAACTTCTTCGAGTTCATCGCCCAGGAGGTGCGGGAGTACCTCGCAGAACTCGGCTTCCGCTCGATCGAAGAGGCCGTCGGCCACCACGAGGTGCTCGACACCGATGGCGCGATCGACCACTGGAAGGCGTCGGGCATGGACCTGGCCCCCATCCTGGTCGGCCCGCAGTTCGCCGAGAACGAGCCGCGCTCCCACGCCCGCGAGCAGAACCACGAGCTGGAGAAGCACTTCGACAACCAGCTCATCGCGAAGGCCGCGAGCGTGATCGAGAACGGCGGGCGGATCAGCATCGAGCTGCCGATCCGCAACACGGAACGCGCGGTCGGCACCATGCTCGGCCACGAGGTCACCAAACGCCACGGCGAGCACGGGCTGCCGGCCGGGTCGATCGATATCACGCTGACCGGTTCTGCCGGCCAGTCGTTCGGCGCGTTCCTGCCGAGCGGTATCACGCTGCGGCTCGAGGGTGACTCCAACGACTACGTCGGCAAGGGCCTCTCCGGCGGTCACATCGTGGTCCGCCCCGACCGCGGCAGCGTGTTCGCCGCCGAACGCAACGTCATCGCCGGCAACGTCATCGGCTATGGCGCCACCCAGGGCAGCATGTTCATCCGCGGCGTCGTGGGGGAGCGGTTCCTGGTGCGCAACTCCGGAGCCACCGCGGTGGTGGAGGGGGTAGGCGACCACGCGCTCGAGTACATGACCGGCGGGCTCGCCGTGATCCTCGGCGTGACCGGCCGCAACCTGGGCGCCGGCATGTCCGGAGGCACGGCGTACGTCTACGACCTGCACGCCGACCGGGTGAACCGCGAGTCTCTCGCCTCCGGCGAACTGGACCTGTTGCCGCTCGGCAGCGGCGACGTGGAGATCGTCACCGACCTGCTCACCCAGCACCATCTGGAAACCGGTTCGGTGCTCGCCGAACGCCTGCTCGCCAACCTCGACGACACCATGGACCGGTTCGTCAAGGTGCTGCCACGCGACTATGCCGCGGTGATGGCCATCCGTCAGGAGGCCGTCGACGTGGGAACCGACCCCGACGGCGACGTTGTCTGGGGCAAGATCTTGGAGGTGACCGGTGGCTGATCCCAAAGGTTTTCTGAAAACCACCGAACGCGAGTTGCCCGCCAGGCGCCCGGTGTCGGTTCGGCTGATGGACTGGAAAGAGGTCTACGAGCAGGGTGACCCTGCCCAGTTGCGCCGCCAGGCCGGACGTTGCATGGACTGCGGCGTGCCGTTCTGTCACCAGGGCTGCCCGCTCGGCAACCTGATCCCGGAATGGAACGACCTCACCTGGCGCGGCGAGGGCCGCGACGCCATCGACCGCCTGCACGCCACGAACAACTTCCCGGAATTCACCGGGCGGCTGTGCCCGGCGCCCTGCGAGGCGAGCTGCGTGCTCGGCATCAACCAGCCGCCGGTGACCATCAAGCAGGTTGAGGTGTCGATCATCGATGACGCCGTCGCCAACGGCTGGGTGACTCCCATCCCGCCCTCGCGCCTGACCGGGAAGACCGTCGCCGTCGTCGGCTCCGGACCGGCCGGCCTCGCCGCCGCGCAACAGCTCACCAGGGCGGGCCACACCGTGGCCGTGTTCGAACGTGACGACCGCATCGGCGGTCTGCTGCGGTACGGCATCCCGGACTTCAAGATGGAGAAGAAGCACCTCGAGATGCGCCTGGCGCAGATGAAGGCGGAGGGCACCCGGTTCCGCGCCGGAGTCGAGATCGGCGTCGACATCAGCTGGCCAGAGCTCAAGCAGCGGTACGACGCGGTGGTGGTCGCCACCGGCTCCACCGTGCCCCGCGACCTGGCGATCCCCGGCCGTGACCTGCTCGGCGTGCACTTCGCCATGGACTACCTGGTGCAGCAGAACCGCGTGGGCGCCGGAGACAGTGTCGAGAACCAGATCAGCGCGGAGGGCAAGCACGTCGTTGTGCTCGGCGGCGGTGACACCGGCGCCGACTGCATAGGCACCGCCCACCGGCAGCGCGCGCTGAGTGTGACCAACCTCGCGATCGGCAAGCAGCCGCCAGAGGAACGCACCGCCGACCAGCCGTGGCCGATGTACCCGAACCTGTTCGAGGTGCAGAGCGCACACGAAGAGGGCGGCGAGCGGGTGTACCTCGCCTCGACCGTGGAGTTCCTGGCCAACGAGGCCGGTGAGGTTCGCGCCATCCGGGTCGCCGAGACCGAGTATCTCGACGGTCGCCGGGTTCCGAAGGCCGGCACCGAGCGGGAGATTCCCGCGGACCTGGTGCTGCTGGCGCTCGGCTTCACCGGCGCCGAACCGGAGACGCTCGACGCGCAGCTTGACGTTCCGTTCGACTCGCGGGGTAACGTGGAGCGGGACGGGCAGTACCAGACCAGCGAACCCGGCGTTTTCGTCGCCGGGGATGCCGGTCGCGGTCAGTCGCTCATCGTGTGGGCCATCGCTGAAGGGCGGGCCGCGGCATCCGCAGTTGATCGGTATCTGGAAGGGGACACGCAACTGCCGTTCCCGGTCAGGCCGACGGACCGTTCCATCACCGTGTGACAGCCCACATCTACCACCACCACTGTTAGGAAGTCATGAGACGCGCGAAAATCGTCGCCACCCTGGGGCCAGCAACCTCCAGCTACGAAGACATCAGGGCGATCATCGAGGCGGGCGTCGATGTCGCCCGGATGAACCTCAGCCACGGCAGCTACGCCGTGCATGAGGAGGTGTACGTCAACGTGCGGAAGGCCGCAGAGGATGCCCACAAGCCGGTCGCCGTGCTGGTCGACCTGCAGGGCCCGAAGATCCGCCTGGGCAAGTTCGAGAACGGCCCGCACCAGCTGAACGTCGGCGACATCTTCAAGATCACCACCGACGACATCACGGGCACCAAGGAGATCGTCTCCACCACGTTCAAGGGCCTGCCGGGCGACGTGAAGCCGGGAGACTACCTCCTGATCGATGACGGCAAGGTCAAGGTCAAGGTCATCGAAACCGATGGGGTCGTCGTCACCACCGAGGTGATCGTTGCCGGTGCGGTGTCGAACAACAAGGGCATCAACCTGCCCGGCGTTGCGGTCAACGTGCCCGCGCTGTCGGAGAAGGATGAGGCCGACCTGCGCTGGGGCCTCCGTCTCGGCGCCGACTACATCGCGCTCTCCTTCGTGCGGAACGCCGCAGACGTGGAGCGCGTGCACGAGATCATGGCCGAGGAGGAGCGCAAGGTTCCCGTGATCGCCAAGATCGAGAAGCCGCAGGCGGTCGATGCGCTCGAGGAGATCATCGACGCGTTCGACGGCATCATGGTTGCCCGCGGCGACCTGGGCGTCGAACTGCCGCTCGAGGCGGTGCCGATCGTGCAGAAGCGCGCGATCGAGCTGTCCCGCCGCATGGCGAAGCCGGTGATCGTGGCCACCCAGATGCTCGAGTCGATGATCAGCAGCCCGATTCCGACCCGGGCGGAGACCTCAGACGTCGCCAACGCGGTGCTGGACGGTGCAGACGCGGTCATGCTGAGCGGCGAGACCAGCGTCGGCGCATACCCGGTGATCACCGTGCAGACCATGGCCCGGATCGTCGAGTCAACCGAAGACCACGGCCTGGAGCGGGTTCCTCCGCTGGGCACCAAGCCGCGCACCCAGGGCGGGGCCATCACGCTGGCCGCCGCCGAGGTCGCCGACTTCGTCGATGCCCGCTACGTCTGCGTGTTCACCGAGTCCGGTGACTCTGCCAGACGGATGTCGCGACTCCGGTTCAAGATCCCGATGAAGGCCTTCACCCCGGATGCCGGCATCCAGCGCCGCATGTCGCTGACCTGGGGCATCGAGGCGTTCCTCGTGGAACGGGTGACCCACACCGACGCCATGTACCACCAGGTGGACGAGATCCTGTTGGCCGAGGGGCTCGCCGAGATCGGCGACAAGGTCGTGGTGATCTCCGGATCGCCTCCCGGAATCCCCGGCTCGACCAACGACCTGCGTGTGCACCGCATCGGCGATGCGCTGAACGCGGTCGCGCCGGCCTGGGCCAAGTAGCGCCATAGCGGCGGTCGCGACCGCCGGGCAAACCTACGAGCGCCGCTGTTTTTGCAGCGGCGCTCGTTTGTTTCTGCGGCGCTCGGGGCGACGGGAGGCCAGCCCTCAGCGTCGGTCGAGTACCGGTCGAGTACCCTTGAGCTGATGAACGAGATCACCGTTACCGACCTTGCCGCGCTCGGCCCCGCCGCCACCATCATCGACGTGCGTGAGCAGAACGAGTACCAGGCCGCCCGGGTGGAGGGCGTGACGCTCATTCCGCTCAGCGAATTCCAGGAGCGGATCGGCGAACTCCCGGCCGACGAGACCCTGTACATCATGTGCGCGTCCGGCGCCCGCAGCGCCCGCGTCGCCCAGTACCTCGAACAGAACGGCATCGACGCCGTGAACGTGGTCGGCGGCATCCAGGCCTGGCACGCCGAGGGCCTTCCGGTCACCGTCGGCACCGCCGCGTAGCGCAAGTTCAGGATGCGCCGTCCGCCCGCGGCTGCGGCGGCGCGTTTGATCCACCTCGTCGTGATTGAGCCACCGCGCGGTGGCTCAACCACGACAAACTGGCTCAGAAGCCGAGGGCACGCGCCGTGAGCCGGAAGCGCCCCACTCTCGGCGACCTCCGGCTCGAACCGGTCAGCGTGCGGCGGGGACGACCTCGATCCGGGTTCCCGGGCCGACCAGCACAAACACCTCGTCGCCGGTGACGCCGTCAAGCGCCCGGACAAGCTGAGCGGCGTCGGCCCCGGCCCCGGCTCCGGCTTCGGCACCGGGTCCCGCACCAGCACCCGCACCGACTGAGGCCGCGACATCCGTTCGTCTCCACACGGTGACGGCGGCGCCGGTGGCATCCCTGATCAGCCGCACCGCTGCCTCGGAATCGCCCGCGGTGACCAGCGTCACGTGGCCGATGGTGCGCGGACGCACCGGGGTAGCGGCGGCAATAGCCGCCCGGTCGCGCCGCCAGATACTGAAGTGGTACCCCGACACCAGCGCGGTGGCGACGAGCAGCCCGAACGGGGCGCGCACCCGGTCGAGCAGGCTGCCCGCCTGATCCACGTCGAAGAGGAACTCGAAGATCCGGAACCCGATCACCAGCAAGGCGATCAGGGCGACCACGGCACTCAGCCCGAACACCACGATCAGGTACACCCGGCGGGCGGGGGAGAGGGTGTCGGTCCCGCGCCAGAACAGCCACCACACCGGCGCGCCGACAATGAGCGAGCTGATGCCGCCGAGCAGCAGGGTGCGGGTGTCGGTGCCGGCGAGCGTCGGGGTCACCGCACCGAGCGTCGCATTCACGATCACGCCGACCCCGGATGCCGCGAACACCAACGCCACACCCGACGTGATCAGCCGGGCAGCCTGCCGAGCAGCGTCCGACCGCTCCGGCAGGACAGCGCGGTGGTAGAACCACACCAGCGCTCCGACCAGCGCGGCCGCGATCGCGGGCGCGAGCGGCTCGAGCAGCACCCGGTTCGGCTCGGAGCGATCGAACCCGAGTCGCAGCAGCACCCAGAGCACCACGCCGATACCGCCGAGCGTCAGGATGCTGGGAATGAGCACCCCGAACCCGATCACGGCCACGTCGGAGAGCACCGTGCGTAGCCGCCGTGCCCCCGACCGAACCCAGTGCCACCACCAGACGATCGCGCCGCCGACCGCCCACACCAGTGACTGCAGTACCGGTTGCCACCACGGATCGCCGACCGCCCCGGCCCCGGCAGAGCCGAGGATGGCTTCGTCGAGCAGGCTGCTGAGCGCCGTGATGGCACCGCCGACGCCGACCGCGAGCCCGAACGTGAAGCCGACGACATCCGGAACGCTGGACAGCCGGGTGGGCGCCTTGCCCGGGTGCCGCAGCATCCACCGATGCCAGGCCCAGACCGCGGCCCAGACCAGTCCGGTCGCGAGGTCGCCCGGCCGCCAATCGCCCTCGATCAGGGATGCCACGGTGGCAAGCAGCGCCGTCGTGAAGGTAATCAGCGAGACGGTGTACATGCCGGCGAGGTACAGCCCCCACGCGAGCGACGATCGCTCGGCCCGGTCGTCCAGACGTTTCCACACGAACCACCACAGAATCGCCGCGAGCGGCCCGGCGATCAGGGTGAAGGCGAATGACCTGGCCAGCTGGGAGGAGCCTCCGCCGACGATCACCTCGGTGGAGCCGAGCAAGCGCTCAAGCAGGCCGCTTACGCCGATCGCCGCGGTCACCACCAGCGCGAACAGCAGGATGTAGACGACCAGCCGGCGCACCGTGCGCTGCGCCGAGCCCGCAGAGGAGTCGGAAATCTGCGGCAGCGCCGTCACGTGATCACCTCGGTGTTCGGGCAGATCGCTCACTTGGTCACCTCGGTGTTCGGGCAGATCGTCAGTTGCCACGGCGCCGTGTCGACCAACCAGTCGCCGTTCTGTTTCACCAGGTCGAACACCTCGTCGACCTCATACTCCGACGGGCCGAAGGGGCCACTGTCGAACGAGGTCACGATCGTCACCCGCACGTCGGCGGACTCGTCGCGCTCGGTCGTCGACACGAGCGTGACACGGATGTCGTCGGTGACCGGCCGCTCGAACTGGTCGCACCCCTCCCGAGACCCTGCGGTGAGGTAGGTCATCGCCTCGGCTTCGTCGCCCGCGATGACCGCCGCCGAATAGCGCTGCACCACACCCTCGGGAGTGGACGCATCCAGCAGCTCTGGCTCGCCGCGTGAGAGCACCACCACCAGCGCGATCACGACCAGGGCGCCGATGATCGACAGGATCACGATCAGGCTGCGGTCACGCCCGGGCTTGGCCTCGGCTGCGGGAGGGGGAACCTCTGTGCTCATGGTCACATGATGGCAGTTGGACGCTGTCGCATGGTGGTATCAGATTCAGGATGTCGCGGTGCCGCACCAGCGGCGGTCAGGAGGTCGCGGTGCCGGACTTCGCGTGCCGCCCCAACGCGATGGTGGCGAGCACGGCCCGTCCACCGGGCGACTCCGCCGGGGCCATATCGACCAATGCGATCTGGGTCAGGCGCAGGCGGTCACCCTCGTGCACCCGACCGTGGTGCTTCTCGGTGACGTGGGCTCGGAATCGCCCGCCGGTGAAGGCGGTCTGGTTGGGGACTGCGGCGAACGGACGCACCGCATCCACGAGGGTGCCGTGCAGGGCGGTCAGCTCGGGATTCTCGACGAGCACCGTGACCGGCACGGTGCGCCGCCGCCCGAAGAGGTCGTGGTGGCCGGCAACCACGGTGAGAGGGGACTGGCGGGATGTCGCGGCAGTGATCGTCGCCGCGATGTCGGCGGGCTCCGCGTAAGTGAGGAACGGCGCCAGCACGGTGACGTGCAACGGCCAGTCCCGCACCGCGAAACGCTCGCCCGCGGTGAGCGGCGTCAGCGGCAGAACCACGACCAGTCGCGACATGCGCCGAGTCTAGGTGCCCGCACCAGAAACCGACCAATGGAGGTGAAAGTTCATCAGTCCCGCTAGGCTCCGATCGTGCATCACGCACCCCCGAGGAGGAAGCCGATGAAGACGGACGCCCCGTCCCGTTCCACCCAGGACAGCCAACAAGTGACTGCGCCGAACAGCGCTAGGCGAATTCTCTGGGGATTGGCAGCCTTCGTTATCGCGGCCGGCATCGGCATCGTGATCTGGGCGAGCGCCACGATTCCCCACTATGACCCGCACCTAGATGCCAACCTGAGCACCATCTTCGGGAGCAGCGACTGGCTGTCGTATCTTCACGCGCCACGCTAGCCCTACAGGAAGTACCGGTGGTGGGACTCGAACCCACACGTCTCTCGACAAAGCATTTTGAGTGCTCCGCGTCTGCCATTCCGCCACACCGGCTCGCCACAACGATGGCAACAATACCGTAGGCTCTACTGCGTGAACGACCAGGAAACAACACCAACTGCCCCGCGTCGCGTCGTCGTCGCTGAAGACGAGTCACTCATCCGCCTCGACATCGTCGAGACCCTGCGAGACAACGGCTTCGAAGTCGTCGGCGAGGCTGGTGACGGTGAAACGGCAGTGGCCCTCGCCACCGAGCTCCGCCCCGACCTGGTCATCATGGATGTCAAGATGCCCCAGCTCGACGGGATCTCCGCGGCCGAGCGACTCAGCAAGAACCACATCGCTCCCGTGGTGCTGCTGACCGCGTTCAGCCAGAAGGAACTCGTGGAGCGCGCCAGCGAAGCCGGCGCCCTGGCTTACGTGGTGAAGCCGTTCACCCCGAACGACCTGCTACCGGCGATCGAGATCGCGCTCAGCCGGTACCAGCAGATCATCACCCTCGAAGCCGAAGTCGCCGACATGGTCGAGCGGTTCGAGACCCGCAAGCTCGTCGACCGGGCCAAGGGCCTGCTCAACGAGAAGATGGGGCTTACCGAGCCCGAGTCGTTCCGCTGGATCCAGAAGGCGTCGATGGACCGCCGCCTGACCATGCACGACGTCGCCCAGGCGATCATCGAGCAGCTCAGCGCCAAGTAGCACCCAGCAAGGTTCAGGCCGCGCGACCCTTCGGGGACGTGCGGCCTTCTTACTGCGCGCTCCTACGCTGCGCGGTCCTTCAGGATGTTCGTCATCCGCACCGTCGACAGCCGGTTGCCTTCCTCGTCCCGCACCACGATCTCGTGAGTGGCGAGGGTTCGTCCGAGGCTCAACGCCGTGCAGGTGGCCACCACGTAGCCGCTGGTCACCGCACGGGAATGCGTGGCGTTGATCTCGATTCCCATTGCGATCCGGCCGGGCCCGGCGTGGATCGCCGAGGAGATCGAGCCGAGCGATTCGCCGAGCACCACGTGCGCTCCGCCGTGCAGCAGGCCGATCACCTGGGTGTTGCCCTCAACCGGCATCCGCGCCACCGAATGCTCGGCGGACAGTTCGAGGAACTCGATGCCCATCTTGTGAGGCAGCGCCCCACCGCCGGAATCGACGAGCCGTTCGATGAGTTCCGGGTCGAGGTGGGCGGGATACGTCGTCATCGGCTTCCTTCGCTGAACGGGGCTGTCGGCAGCCGCCTATAGGCTGTTTCGGTGTCGGATTCCGAAAAGCCTACCCTCCTGATCATCGACGGCCACTCCCTGGCATTCCGGGCGTTCTACGCCCTCCCGGTCGACAGTTTTGTCAACCGCGAGGGGCAGCACACCAATGCCATTCACGGCTTCATCTCCATGCTGATCCTGCTGCTGCAGAACGAGAAGCCCACCCACCTGGCCGTCGCCTTCGACATCTCCCGGTACTCGTTCCGCACCCGCGAGTACGCCGAGTACAAGGGCACTCGCGGTGACACTCCATCGGAGTTCATCGGCCAGGTGCCGCTGCTCGAGGAGGCTCTCGCCGCGATGAACATCGTGACGATCTCCAAGGAGGACTACGAGGCAGACGACATCCTCGCCACCCTCGCCACCCGGGGCGCCGCCGAGGGCTTCACCGTGCTGGTTGTCAGCGGCGACCGCGACAGCATCCAGCTGGTGAACGACGATGTCACCCTGCTCTACCCCAACGCGCGCGGCGTCTCCGAGCTGAAGCGATACGACCGGGAGGCCGTGCTCGAGCGCTACGGCATCGAGCCGGAGCAGTATCCGGATGTCGCGGCCCTGGTCGGCGAATCCAGTGACAACCTCATCGGCATCGACAAGGTCGGCGAGAAGACCGCGGTGAAGTGGATCAAGCAGTACGGCGGGCTCGACGGCATCCTCGAGCACGCCGAGGAGATCAAGGGCGTCGTCGGCCAGAAGCTGCGGGAGCAGAAAGACAACGCCATCCGCAACCGCAAGCTGAACCGGTTGGTGACGGATGTCGAGTTGCCGGTCGGCCCCGCCGATCTGGAACGGCAGCGCATCAACCCGGACGCGGTGCGCGAGATCTTCGACCGGCTGCAGTTCCGCACACTGCTCGAACGTGTGATGAAGATCGCCGCCGCGGAAGGCACCACCGACGAGATCGGTCACCCGGCGACGATCGTGGAGCCCCCGGCGGAGAAGACCGCGCCGGTCATCCGCACCCTCGTCGACGAGGAACTGGGCCAGTGGCTGCAGAAGGCGTCCCAGAACGGCAGCGTTCCACTCGGCGTGCAGCTGGAAACCGGCCCGAACGGCCTCACCGGCATCGGCATCGCGTCACCGCACGACTCCGCCTACGTGCCGTGGGCGCCCGGTCGCCCCGACTACACCGCCCTCGAGCGGTGGCTGGCGAGCGAATCGCCGAAGTACCTGCAGAACTCCAAGCGTCAGGTCAAGATCCTGAGCGAAGCCGGTCTGCCGCTGGCCGGAATCGCCTTCGACACCGCCCTCGCCGCCTGGCTGCTGAAGCCCGGCAGCAAGGCGGAGAGCCTCGAAACGCAGGTCTACGACTACCTCGGCGAGACCCTGCCGCAGGCCGACCCGAACCAGCTGCTGCCCGAGGCCACGGTGAGCGTCGCGACCGAAGCCTGGCTCGTTCTGCGCATCGCCGACCACCTGATCGAGCAGCTCGACACCGGTTCGCGGCGCGTGCTCGACACCATTGAACTTCCGATGGTCTCCGTGCTCGGGCAGATGGAACTCACCGGCGTCTCGGTGCGTCGCGACATCCTGACCGGCCTGAAAGAGAGCCTGACCCTGTCGGCCGCCGACTACGCCAAGCAGGCGTACGCCGAGATCGGCCACGAGGTGAACCTCGGCTCACCGAAGCAGCTGCAGCAGGTGCTGTTCGACGAGCTGAAGATGCCGAAGACCCGGGCCAACAAGACCGGATATTCGACGGATGCCGCGTCGCTGGCCGATCTGCAGGAGAAGTCCCCGCATCCGTTCCTCGGCCTGTTGCTGCAGCACCGCGACGCCACCAAGCTGAACCAGATCGTCGACTCGCTCGACAAGGCGGTAGCCGCGGACGGCCGCATCCACACCACATACGACCAGACCGGCACCAGCACCGGCCGCATCTCGTCGAATGACCCGAACCTGCAGAACATCCCGATCAAGACCGAGATCGGCAGGCAGATCCGCTCGGCGTTCGAGCACGGTTCGGAGTTTGAGACGCTGCTCACCGCCGACTACTCGCAGATCGAGATGCGCATCATGGCGCACCTGTCCGGCGATGAGGGCCTGATCGCGGCGTTCAACGCGGGGGAGGACCTGCACCGGTTCGTCGGCTCCAAGGTCTTCGGTGTCGACCCCAGCGAGGTCACCGCGCTGATGCGCACCAAGGTGAAGGCGATGTCGTACGGGCTGGCGTATGGGCTGAGCGCGTTCGGTCTGTCGAAGCAGCTGCGCATCGAGACATCCGAGGCCAAGGAACTGATGGCAGGGTACTTCGAACGCTTCGGCGCGGTGCGCGAGTACCTGCGGAACGTCGTCGCGCAGGCGCGCGTCGATGGCTACACCGAGACCATCTTCGGCAGGCGTCGGCCGTTCCCCGACCTGAACTCCAGTAACCGGGTGCTCCGCGACAACGCGGAACGCGCGGCGCTGAACGCACCCATCCAGGGTTCGGCGGCGGACATCATGAAGATCGCGATGCTCGGCATCGCCGACGACCTGCGCGGCCAGGAACTCAGCTCCCGCATGCTGCTTCAGGTGCACGACGAACTGATCTTCGAGGTGGCGCCCGGTGAGCTCGACCGGGTCACCGCGGTGGTGCGCACGCGCATGGGGTCCGCCGCCGAGCTGCTGGTGCCGCTGGACGTGCAGATCGGTACCGGCGCGAACTGGGATGCCGCCGCGCACTAAACGGCAGGCCGCGTAACGCTCACCACAACAATCGCGGGCGCCGCGATCCGGATGCTTGACAGTCACCCCCAAGAGGACTTGTATCGACCCACAAGTGGGCGTAACCACAAAGGGGTACAAAGATGTCCGACTACACACCTCAAGTGACCGGCACCGGCGTCCGTGCGCGAATCCAGCGGGGCGGAGCATTCCTTGCCGGCATGATCATGCCGAACCTCGGGGCGTTCATCGCCTGGGGTCTGATCACCGCCCTGTTCATCCCCGACGGCTGGGTCAACCAGATCGCCAGGTGGGGCCCCCTTCGCGAGGGTGAGACGCTACCGTTCGCCGACTCCTCCGCGGCGATCGTCGGCCCGATCATCCTCTTCCTGCTGCCGATCCTGATCGGATACACCGGCGGACGGCTCGTGCACGGTCAGCGTGGTGCGGTCGTCGGCGCGGTGGCCACCATGGGCGTCGTGCTCTCGCCGATCGCCTACGGGCTGGTCGACAACCTCGGCGAACTCAGCCCGCAGTTCCTCGGTGCTCTGTTCATCGGCCCGGTGACCGCATGGATTCAGAAGCAGGTTGACAAGCTGTTCGAGGGCAGGCTCAAGGCCGGCTTCGAGATGCTCATCGACAACTTCAGCGCCGGCATCATCGGGGCGGTGATGGCACTGGTCGGGTTGTGGCTGGTCGGCCCGGTCGTGCAATGGATCACCAATCTGTTCGCCACCGTCGTGGAATGGCTGGTGGTGATCGGCCTGCTGCCGCTGGTGTCGATCATCATCGAGCCGGCGAAGGTGCTGTTCCTCAACAACGCCCTGAACCACGGCGTACTCACGCCGCTCGGCGCCGATCAGGCCGCGGAGACCGGCAAGTCGATCCTGTTCATGCTCGAGTCGAACCCGGGACCTGGGTTTGGCGTGCTGACCGCGATGCTGCTGTTCGGGCCGCGGCTGATCCGTCCCACCGTGCCCGCCGCCATGGTGGTGCAGTTCCTCGGCGGCATCCACGAGATCTACTTCCCATACGTGCTGATGAAGCCGATCCTGATCATCGCCGCGATCTGCGGCGGAGCATCCGGCATCCTGATGTTCGTCCTCTTCGCCGTCGGGCTGCGAGCCCCGGCATCCCCTGGCAGCATCTTCGCCTACATCCTGGTGTCACCGCCGGCCGACCTGCTGTTCATCCTGCTTGGCATCCTCGTCTCCGCGGGAGTCTCGTTCATCGTCGGCGCGGTCCTGCTCAAGTTCGGCCGCGGCGAAGCACCCATCATGGAACTCGACGAGGCCCAGGCGCAGAGCGCCCGGAACAAGAACCGGCCATCGACGGCCACCGCATAACCGAAAGCAGAGGAGACCCCCATGGCCACGATCGACGGCTCACACGTCAAGAAGCTCATCGTCGCGTGCGACGCGGGAATGGGGTCGAGCGTCATGCTGGCCTCGACCCTGAAGAAGCAGCTGAGCAAGCAGGGCGTCACCGTCGAACATTCGGATGTCGCGCACATCCCCGCCGACGCGGACGTGGTGCTCACCCAGTCCGGGCTCGCCGACCGCGCCCGCGGGGTGGTGCCAGACATCCCCGTGGTGCCGTTCCAGCTGTTCCTCGGCGATCCCGCGGTGGCGAGGCTGGTGAAGGCCATCCAAAACGGCGACTCGCTCGAGGTGTGACCGGTGGCTGACGAGACCGTTCCCCTGACCGACCTGCTCGAGGAGCAATCGATTCGGCTGAACCAGACGGCGACCGACCGTGATGACGCGATCCGTCAAACCGGTCAGGCGCTGCTGGACTCCGGCGCCATCGACCCGACGTACATCGACGCGATGCTGGAGCGCGAGCAATCCGTGTCGACGTTCGTCGGCGAGGGGGTCGCCATCCCGCACGGCACCCTGGCGGCGAAGGATGTCGTGAAACACGACGCCATCTCGGTGCTGCGGTTCCCGGCCGGGGTCGACTGGGACGGCAACGACGTGACCGTCGCGGTCGGCATCGCCGCCCGCGGCAACGGCCACATCGCCCTGCTCGCCCAACTCGCTACGATCCTCCTTGACCCGCAGAAGGCGGAGTCCTTGCGAAACGCCACCACCAGCGCCCAGGTGTACGAGCTGCTGGCAAGCGACGACGACACGTCCGACGAGTAAGCCCGCTTGCCCGATCAGCCCCGGCCAGCAGGCCGGACCCACCCGGAGGAGACCCCCATGCCAGAACGCACCGTCACCGTCGCATCCAGTGTTGGACTGCATGCCCGCCCGGCGTCGCTGTTCAGCCAGGCGGCCGCGAAAGCCGGCGTGCCGGTCACCCTGACCTCGGCGGCGGGGCGCAGCGTGAATGCGGCAAGCATCCTGGGTGTGCTCTCGCTCGGGGTCGGCCACGGCGAGGAAGTGACGATCAGCGCGGAGGGCGATGGCGCCGACGCCGCCCTCGACAGCCTGGTCTCGCTGCTCAACACCGACCTCGACAAGGAGTGATCCTGACCGGAGCGAGCCTGACCTGAGCGATCATGACTGGGTACGCTGGCAGCATGACGAATGCTGATGCAAACTCGACGGAACGGACAGCCACGGCGATCGACGCGATCGCCGAAGAATGGGTGACAACGCTCGCCGACCTCAACCCCGACGTTGCCATCTGGATCGGCATTCCGGGACGCCACGGCGAGTTCGCGGATCTGTCTCCGGCCGGCCACGAGCAGCGCATCCACGCGGCGAAGCGGGTGCTGGCACAGCTCGAGCAGGCGCGCCCCGTCGACGAGGTGGACGAGGTGACCCTCGCGGATCTGACCGCGGAGCTCCGGCTCGACGTCGAAGAGTCCGAGGCGGGGCTGTTCAAGCGTGACCTCAACGTGATCGCATCGCCGGCGCAGGGGATCCGTGACACGTTCGACCTGATGCCGCACGCGTCGGAGTCAGACTGGGACACCATCGCCACCCGCCTGTCGAATCTGCCCGGCGCGGTCGACGGCTACATCGAGACCCTGCGACTGGGCATCAGCGACGGCACCACCCCGGCGAAACGCCAGGTGCGGGAGGTCATCGCGCAGGCCCGCAAGCATGCCGCCGCGGACGGGTTCTTCTACGCCTTCACCCAGAACGCCGAAGCCGAGGCAGGCCAGCCGCTGCCCGCATCCCTGCGCGCCGACCTCGAACGCGGCGCCGCGGCATCCGCCGAGGCCTATCAGAAGCTCGCCGGCTTCCTCGAGAACGAACTGGACGCCGCCGCCACCGACGACGACGCGGTCGGCCGTGACCTGTACGCGCTGCAGTCCCGTCGTTTCCTCGGCGCCACCATCGACCTCGACGAAACCTACGAGTGGGGGATCGAGGAGCTGGCCAGGATGGTGGAGGAACAGACGGCGATCGCCGGTGAGATCAAGCCGGGAGCCTCCGTCGCGGAGGCCATCGCCGTGCTCGACGCCGACGAGGCCCGCACCCTGCGCGGCACCGACGAGCTGCAACGGTGGATGCAGCGGCTGAGCGACAAGGCCGTCGACGAGCTGTCCCGCACCCACTTCGACATCCCCGACCAGGTGAAGCAGCTGGAGTGCATGATCGCTCCCACCACCGAGGGCGGCATCTACTACACCAGCCCCAGCGACGACTTCGCGCGGGCCGGCCGGATGTGGTGGTCGGTGCCCGAGGGCGTGACCGAGTTCAACACCTGGCGCGAGACCACGACCGTGTACCACGAGGGCGTTCCCGGCCACCACCTGCAGCTGGGCCAGGCGGTGTACAACCGGGCGATGCTGAACACCTGGCGGCGCCAGCTCGCCGGCACCAGCGGGCACGCCGAGGGCTGGGCCCTGTACGCGGAACGCCTGATGCAAGACCTCGGCTACCTGGATGACCCGGGAGACCGCCTGGGCATGCTCGACGGCCAACGGATGCGCGCAGCCCGCGTCGTGCTCGACATCGGCGTGCACCTCGGCAAGCCGCGCCTGGATGGCACCGGCACCTGGGACTACGACTACGCCTTCGAGTTCCTGAAGCAGAACGTGAACATGAACGAACCGTTTGTCCGGTTCGAGGTGAACCGCTACTTCGGCTGGCCGGGCCAGGCACCCGCATACAAGGTGGGGCAGCGCATCTGGGAGCAGATCCGCGACGAGTACCAGCGTCGTGAGGGCGACCAGTTCTCGATCAAGGAGTTCCACAAGAAGGCGCTCGATCTCGGCGGCGTCGGCCTCGACACGCTGAAGTCGGCGCTGCTCAACTAGTCGCTGCCGCTGGCCTCAGCCGAGCGCGCCCCTCACGACGGTGTCGATTGGGGGGCGCGGGTCGGCGTCGTCATGGCGCGCTATCCGGTGCAGCACGATTCCCTCGGCGCACGCCATCACGGCCCGCGCCGCGGTCAACGGCCTCAGAATTGAACGCGTGGAGGGTGTTTGGGCTCCCCGAGGCGCTGGCCCCGCGCGACGGGTGATGTCACACTTGTTCCCAGGACGAACGACGACATGGTTGATCTCGGGAATTCACTTTCGTACGCGGTCGAGAGGCCGCGGCTTCTGCTGACACTCGAGGGCGCTCTCGAGCTCCCGCTAACCGTCATCACCGCGCAGGCAGGGTCGGGCAAGACCGTACTGCTGTCGCAGTGGCATCAGCGGCATCCGCGCGACAACTTCTTCTGGCTCGACGTGATTGCCGCCGACAACGATCCCGCGCATCTCATGCGCAGGATGCTGACCGCACTGCCGCGCCAGGAGGCAGGCGACAGTCTGCCCGCCTTGGCCGCAGAGAACGACGGCGGATGGGGGGAGGCGTTCCTGACCGCCTTCGCGGCACAGCTCGGACAGCTGCCCGACACCGTCGTCATCTTCGATGACCTCCACCACCTGTCGAACACTCGGCTGATCGCCGACCTCGGACGTCTGGTGGAACGGCTGCCCGCCAACGTGCACTTCGTGTTCTCGAGCCGCGCCGATCTCCCGATCGGATCGAGCCGCCACCGGCTCCGTCTGGCCATGCTCGAAATCCGTCAGGCTGACCTCGCTCTGGACAACCGCGAATCCGCCCTCCTGCTCGAGCGAGTGACCGGCCGCGCCCTCGACGAGTCGGATGTCGCGTCGCTGGTGAGCCACACCGAGGGCTGGGCAGCGGGCATCCAGCTGGCCGGGCTGAGCCTGCGGTTTCACCCTCACCCGTCCGAGTTCATCGACCAGCTGACGGGCACCGACCGGCTGATCGCCGAGTACCTAACCGATGAGGTGCTGCAGGATCAGACCGCGGAGCGTCGCGCGACGCTGCTGCGCATGTCCGTGCTCGACACGATGTGCGACGGCCTGGTCAGCGCGGTCGCGGGGGAGCCCGAAGGCCACCTGATTGTCGAGCAGCTGGAACACGAGTCCCTGTTCCTGGTGCCGCTCGACAACCGTCGGGAATGGTTCCGATTCCATCCCCTGTTCCGTGACCTCCTCCGCTACCGGCTCAGGGTTGAGGACCCGGCAGCCGAAGAGCAGCTGCTCGACCACGCGGCGAGATGGCACCTCACGCGCAATGAGGCGACCGCGGCCGCCGCCTACTTCGCGCGTGCCCGGAACTGGGATGCGGTTATCGATCTCACCTTCACGCACGGTCTCGACCCCGTGATGCGCGGTGACCTGGCGACGGTCATCCACTGGATAGATCAGGTGCCCATCGTCGTTCGGTCGCGACATCCGAACCTCGAGATCCTGCGCGGGGTGCTCCTGGGCATGAGCGGCCAGTTCGGGACGGCAGAGGACGTCTTGACGCGGCTGGCGAACGACCCCGCCCTGTCGACCGGGCAACGGATGATCGTCTACGCGTATCTCGCCAGCCGAGTGCAGTTCCGACCAGACGTGCAGGTCTCGATCGCCTGGGGGGAGCGCTCCCTGCATCTGTTGGACAACCACCCGGACACCGTCCCACCCGACCTGCTCCGCCTCACCGATCGTGACCTGCTGCTGACCACGACGCTGCTGAGTCTCGGTCGCTCATACCTGCTGGCCGGCGATTTCGCCGGCGCCCGTCACTGCCTGAACCGGGCCCTCGGCATCCCGGGTTCCACGTTCTCGGCTCACCGCGTGCACACGCTCGGATCGTTGGCGCTGCTCGATGCGCTGACCGGCCGTCTCGACGCCGCCGACGACCGCGCCCACGAGGCCATTGCCCTCTCCGACGAGATCGGAGCACGGTCACGCCCGGCCACCGCCGATGCCTACCTCGCCTCGGCGTTCTCGTCACTGCAACGGGGTGAGCTTGCCCGCGCGGTTCCCGCGTTGCGAGAAGCCCGCCAGCTCGCCTCGGCCAACCGACGAACCCAGCTGATGTGGCTGGAGCACGTCGGCACCGCGTGGCTGAACGCCGATCAGGGTCGAACGGCGGTCCTCGACGAGCCTCCCGACACCCCACCGCCCCTGGTCCACGACCGTCTGGTCGCGCTCGAGAGCCGGCGTTTGCGGCTGGCCGGGTTCCCCGAGAAAGCACTCGCCATGCTGCCCTCCGCCCTGGGCCCCACGCCTTCGGCGATCATGTTCGAGAGCGCAGCCGCTGCCATCGCCAGCGACCAACTGATCCAGGCGCGCCTGGTGATCGACACGATCGCACCGGATGCCGAGAATCTCCGGGCCTCGCTCGACCAGCAGATCCTCCGGGCCTGGCTGTCCGAGGCCAGCGGTGAGCGGGAGGCCGCGGCCAGCCAGCTCGCCTCCGCCGTGACCTTCGCCGAGACACACGGTCTCATCGAGTCGTTCATGCAGGCCGGACCTGCCGTTCTGCGGCAGCTTGCTGCTTACGGGAACCGTCTGCCGGACTACCGCACCAGCATCCTGCGTCGAGCGAGCGAAACCGACCTGGAGCTCGCCGGTCCCGATCTTGCTGAGCCGCTGACCAGCCGCGAACTCGAGATCCTGTCCTATCTGCCGAGTCGATTCACCAACACCGAACTCGCCGAACAGTGCTTCATCTCGGTGAACACCATCAAGACCCACATGGCGCACATCTACCGCAAGCTGGATGCCCCGAACCGGAACGCCGCAATCCGCAAGGCCAGGGCGATCGGACTGCTCTGAGCGCAGGTTGCCCCTGTTCCGGCAGACACGGTACGCTTGAGAGTCGCTTTATGCGATCTTCCATCCGCACGCCGCCGGCGAAACAAACAGCAACATCTCGCGAGTGGCCCGAATTATGTCCATAACGGAGCAATAACTACATGACAATCGTAACGACCAAGGCACCCAAGCAGGTCGCCATCAACGACATCGGATCTGCTGAAGACTTCCTTGCCGCGGTCGAGAAGACTCTGAAGTTCTTCAACGACGGAGACCTCATCGAGGGCACCGTCGTCAAGATTGACCGCGACGAGGTTCTCCTCGACGTCGGTTACAAGACCGAGGGTGTTATCCCCTCCCGCGAACTTTCCATCAAGCACGACGTCGACCCGAGCGAAGTTGTTCAGGTCGGAGACACCGTCGAGGCTCTTGTTCTCCAGAAGGAGGACAAGGAAGGCCGCCTCATCCTGTCGAAGAAGCGCGCTCAGTACGAGCGTGCGTGGGGCGACGTCGAGAAGATCAAGGATGCCGACGGTGTTGTCACCGGTACGGTCATCGAGGTCGTCAAGGGCGGACTCATCGTCGACATCGGACTCCGCGGCTTCCTGCCTGCGTCGCTCATCGAGCTGCGCCGTGTTCGCGACCTGACCCCGTACCTGGGCCAGGAGATCGAGGCCAAGATCCTCGAACTCGACAAGAACCGCAACAACGTCGTGCTGTCCCGCCGCGCCCTGCTCGAGCAGACGCAGAGCGAGAGCCGCACCACGTTCCTCAACAACCTCAGCAAGGGACAGGTCCGCAAGGGCATCGTCTCGTCGATCGTCAACTTCGGTGCGTTCGTCGACCTGGGTGGCGTTGACGGTCTGGTTCACGTCTCCGAGCTCAGCTGGAAGCACATCGAGCACGCCAGCGAGGTTGTCGAGGTTGGCCAGGAGGTCACCGTCGAGATCCTCGAGGTCGACCTCGACCGCGAGCGCGTCTCCCTGTCGCTCAAGGCAACGCAGGAAGACCCGTGGCAGGTCTTCGCCCGCACCCACGCCATCGGCCAGGTTGCACCGGGCAAGGTCACGAAGCTCGTCCCCTTCGGCGCGTTCGTTCGCGTTGCAGAGGGCATCGAGGGCCTCGTGCACATCTCGGAGCTCTCCGCCAAGCACGTGGAACTGGCAGAGCAGGTTGTCTCGGTCAGCGACGAGGTGTTCGTCAAGATCATCGACATCGACCTCGAGCGTCGCCGCATCTCCCTCTCGCTGAAGCAGGCGAACGAGGGCGTTGACCCCGAAGGCACCGAGTTCGACCCGGCGCTGTACGGCATGCTCACCGAGTACGACGACCAGGGCAACTACAAGTACCCGGAGGGCTTCGACCCCGAGACGAACGAGTGGAAGGAAGGCTTCGACACCCAGCGCGAGAAGTGGGAGCAGGACTACGCTGCAGCCCAGGCTCGCTGGGAGGCGCACAAGAAGCAGGTCGCCGCATCGCTCGTCGAAGAGGCCAACTTCGTGGCTCCCGCCGCTGGCTCGTTCTCGAGCGAGTCGACCGGTGCTGGCACCCTCGCAGACGACGAGTCGCTCGCCGCTCTGCGTGAGAAGCTCTCGAGCAACAACTAGCAGTTCAGCAACACCGGCAGCTCAGTAGAGCTGCACGAAGCGGTCGGTCCCTCCGGGGCCGGCCGCTTCGGCGTTGCGCGGGCGTGGGCGTGAGCGCCGCACTTTCCCACGAGCGCCGCGGTCATGACAGCGGCGCTCGTGGGTTTCAGCGGCGCTCGCGCTGCTCGGTGCGCGTAACCCGCGCCTCGCGACATCCGTGTCGACGAGAGCTGCCCAAACGGCCGAGCGCGCGTGCCGCGGCGGCCTCGCTCGGCCGTTTCCGGCGCGCTCACGCGCGGCGGACCGCGACGGCGGCTGCGGGGGCGTGCCGACACGGTCAGGCCGGGCTCGCGGCATCCTTTCGCCGTTTGATCCGCCGGAAGACGCTGATCATGATCAGCACCCCGGCGGCAATCGCCAGGATCACCAGCACCGGCGCCAGGATCGCGAACACGGCGAGCATCAGGCTGCCGGCATCCTCGGCGCTGCTGACCACCGGGGCGGCGGCGCCCACGGTCACCGCGTTCAGCGCCGGCCGGGCCACCATCTTCGCCGCGTGCACGCCGAGCGCAATCAGGGCACCCAGCACGATCGGCGGCCACTGGGTGGAGGCGAAGAACCCGGCAGGGTCGCTCACCGCCACCGTTTCGGATGCCGCGCCGCTGCCGAACACGATGCCGCCCGAAGCCGGCCGCACCACGGTCTGCAGCCAGTCGTTCACGCTGTCGACCAGCGGCACCTTGTCCGCGATGATCTCGATCAGCAGCAGGATGGCGAGGATGACGAGCACCCACTCGTTCGACAGCCACGACCAGTCGGCCGGCAACTGCACCAGACCGGTGAAGCGATCGGCGAGCCCGAGCGCGAGCAACGGGATGTACGCGTTCAGACCGGCAGCGACGGCGAGGCCGGTGCCCGCCAGAAACTCGAGCATGGGGCGAGCCTACTTCGCCGCTAGGGTGAAAAGATGCAGCTAATCGGCCTCACCGGAGGAATTGCATCCGGCAAATCACTTGTCGCCTCGCGTTTGGCCGAGCTCGGCGCCGTGCACATCGACGCCGACCAGCTGGCCCGCGAGGTGGTGGAGCCGGGCACGCCTGCGCTGGAACGCGTCGCGCAGGAGTTCGGCGACGACGTGCTGAACCCCGACGGCAGCCTGAACCGCGGCGCTCTCGGCGCGATCATTTTCACGGATGCCGCCAAACGGGAGCTCCTGAACTCGATCACCCACCCGGCGATCCGCGAACTCGGACGCGAACGGGTGCTGGCCGCTGCTGAGGCCGACCCGAACGCGATCGTCGTGTACGACATCCCCCTGCTGGTGGAGGCCGGCCGGCAGAACAGCACCCGGTTCGACCTGATCGTGGTGGTGCACGCGCCCACCGAGACCCGGCTGCGGCGGATGGTGGAACTGCGCGGGCTCAGCCGGACGGAGGCCACCCACCGGCTCGACGCCCAGGCCAGCGACACCGACCGGCTCGCGGTCGCCGACATCGTGATCGACAATAACGGCACCATCGCGGAGACGCTGCAGCAGGTTGACGCCCTGTGGAGGCACCTCACCGAGCGCAGTGTCAGGAGTGGCTCCTAAGCTGGAGGGCATGGAGCCCACTCGCGCTGTCCGACCCTTCGAGGTCATCAGCGACTACGTACCAAGCGGCGACCAGCCCGCCGCCATCGCAGACCTGGCCGGTCGCATCAACGCTGGCGAGACGGATGTCGTGCTGCTCGGCGCCACCGGCACCGGCAAGTCGGCGACCACCGCCTGGCTGATCGAGAAGGTGCAGCGGCCGACGCTCGTCCTCGCCCACAACAAGACCCTCGCCGCGCAGCTGGCGAACGAGTTCCGCGAGCTCATGCCGAATAACGCCGTCGAGTACTTCGTCAGCTACTACGACTACTACCAGCCAGAGGCCTACGTTCCGCAGACCGACACCTTCATCGAGAAGGACAGCTCGGTGAACGCCGAGGTCGAACGGCTGCGGCACTCCACCACCAACTCGCTGCTCAGCCGCCGCGACGTGATTGTGGTCTCCACCGTGTCCTGCATCTACGGCCTCGGCAGCTCCGAGGAGTACCTCGACGCCATGATGGCGTTGCAGGTGGGCATGCACATCGACCGCGACACGCTGATCCGCAAATTCGTGTCGATGCAGTACCAGCGCAACGACGTCGACTTCTCCCGCGGCCACTTCCGGGTGCGCGGCGACACCATCGAGATCATCCCGATGTACGAAGAGCTGGCGATCCGCATCGAGATGTTCGGCGACGAGATCGAGGCCCTGTATGCGCTGCACCCGCTGACCGGCGATGTGGTGCGCACCATGGACGCGGTCTCGGTGTTCCCCGGCTCGCACTACGTCGCCGGTCAGGAGACCGTGCACCGCGCGATCGGCACGATCAGGGAAGAACTGGCCGAACGCCTGACCGAACTGGAACGCCAGGGCAAGCTGCTGGAGGCACAGCGGCTGCGGATGCGCACCACCTTCGACCTGGAGATGATGGAGCAGCTCGGCTTCTGCAACGGTATCGAGAACTACTCGAGGCACATCGACGGCCGCGCGCCCGGGCAGCCGCCGCACTGCCTGCTGGACTATTTCCCCGACGACTTCCTGGTCGTCATCGACGAATCGCACGTCACGGTGCCGCAGATCGGCGCCATGTACGAGGGGGATGCCTCACGCAAGCGCACCCTGGTCGAACACGGCTTCCGACTGCCCAGCGCCATGGACAACCGGCCGTTGAAGTGGGAAGAGTTCCTCGGCCGGGTCGGCCAGAAGGTGTACCTGTCGGCGACCCCCGGCCGGTACGAGCTGGGCATCACCGACAGCGTGGTGGAGCAGATCATCCGTCCGACCGGTCTCATCGATCCCGAGATCGTGGTCAAGCCGTCCAAGGGACAGATCGACGACCTGCTGGAAGAGATCAAGCTGCGGGTGGAGCGTGACGAGCGGGTGCTCGTCACCACCCTCACCAAGAAGATGGCGGAGGAGCTCACCGACTTCCTCGGCGAACACGGCGTGCGGGTGCGGTACCTGCACTCCGACGTCGACACGCTGCGCCGGGTCGAGTTGCTCACCGAGTTGCGCGCCGGCGTGTACGACGTGCTGGTCGGTATCAACCTGCTGCGGGAGGGCCTGGACCTGCCGGAGGTGTCGCTGGTGGCGATCCTCGACGCAGACAAGGAAGGCTTCCTCCGCTCGTCGACGTCGCTGATCCAGACCATCGGCCGCGCCGCCCGCAACGTGTCGGGGCAGGTGCACATGTACGCCGACGTGCTCACCGACTCGATGAAGCAGGCGATCGAGGAGACCACGCGCCGGCGTGAGAAGCAGGTGGCGTACAACACCGAGCGGGGGATCGACCCGCAGCCGCTGCGCAAGCGGATCGCCGACATCACCGACGTGCTCGCCCGTGAGGAGGCCGACACGGCCGCGCTGCTGGCCGGCCGCGGCGGCCGGAAGCGGTCCGCGACGCCGGTGCTCGGTCGGGAAGGCCTCGGAGCGGCCGGCGCGGAGCAGTTGGAAGGCATCATCGCCGACCTCAACGACCAGATGATCGCCGCCGCGGCCGAGCTCAAGTTCGAGCTGGCTGCCCGGCTCCGTGACGAGGTCCATGACCTGAAGAAAGACCTCCGCCAGATTGAGGCGGCCGGGCACGTGCGCTGACGCCCCGCTAGCTGAACGTCCCGCAGGCGAATGTCAGTGGGGCACCCTAACATTGGTACAGTGTCGATTTCCTCTGTTCCCAGTTCCTCCAAGCTGACTGTCCGCGGCGCGCGGGTGCACAACCTGCGCAACGTCGACCTTGAGATCCCGCGCGACTCACTGGTGGTCTTCACCGGGCTGTCCGGCTCCGGAAAGTCATCGCTCGCCTTCGACACCATCTTCGCCGAGGGGCAGCGGCGATACGTCGAGTCGCTGTCCGCGTACGCCCGGCAGTTCCTCGGCCAGGTCGACCGGCCTGATGTCGACTTCATCGAAGGCCTCAGCCCCGCGGTGTCGATCGACCAGAAGTCGACCAACCGCAACCCGCGCTCGACGGTCGGTACGATCACCGAGATCTATGACTACATGCGCCTGCTCTGGGCGCGCATCGGCATCGCGCACTGCCCGGAGTGCGGTGAGAAGATCGCCCGCCAGACCGTGCAGCAGATCGCCGACCAGCTGATGACCCTGGAGAAGGGCACCCGGTACCAGGTGCTCAGCCCCGTCGTGAGCAAGAAGAAGGGTGAGTTCGTCGACCTCTTCAAGGAGCTCTCCTCCAGCGGATACGCCCGCGCCATCGTCGACGGCAAGCCGATCCAGCTGTCCGAGCCGCCGACACTGAAGAAGCAGATCAAGCACGACATCGCCGTCGTGATCGACCGGCTGGTGGCATCCGACGACATCCTCTCCCGTCTGACCGACTCGCTCGAGACCGCGCTCGGCCTGACAGACGGCGTGGTCACGATCAACTTTGTCGACGAGACCGGGGATGCCGCCTACCAGAGCTTCAGCGAGAAGCTGTCCTGCCCCAACGGGCACCCCCTCCAGCTGACCGAGATCGAGCCGCGCACCTTCTCGTTCAATGCGCCGTTCGGCGCCTGCGCCGAGTGCTCCGGCCTCGGCACCCGCATGTCTGTGGATTCAGAGTTGCTGATCGGCGACCCGTCGCTGAGCATCAATGAGGGCGTCATCCTGCCTTGGGCGCAGCAGGGCAAGGGGCTGTATAACTACTTTCAGAAGCTGCTCGAGGGACTCACCGACGACCTCGACTTCTCGCTCGACGACCCGTGGAAGAGCCTCTCGGCCGACGCGAAAGAGGCCATCCTCGGCGGCAACGACTTCACCGTGAAGGTGCGGTGGAAGAACCGGTACGGCCGCGAGATCAAGTACACCACCGGCTTTGAGGGCGTGATCCCCTACATCGAGCGCAAATACGCGGAGGCCGAGACCGACGTGCAACGGCAGCGGTTCGCCAGCTACCTGCGCGAGGTGCCGTGCATGGTCTGCGACGGCAAGCGGCTGAAGCCCGAAGTTCTGGCGGTGCTGGTCGACGATCACAGCATTTCGGATGTCGCGGAGCTCAGCCTCGTCGACGCGTACGACTTCATGCAGCGGTTGGAACTGACCGAACGCGACGCACGGATCGCCGCTCAGGTGTTGCGGGAGATCCGGGTGCGCCTGGAGTTCCTGATCGAGGTCGGCCTCAGCTACCTCGACCTGGCGCGGGCGGCGGGCACCCTGTCTGGTGGGGAAGCGCAGCGCATCCGTCTGGCCACCCAGATCGGTTCAGGGCTGACCGGCGTGCTGTACGTGCTCGATGAGCCGTCGATCGGCCTGCACCAGCGCGATAACCGGCGACTGATCGAGACTCTGGTCAAGCTGAAGAACCTCGGCAACACGCTGATCGTGGTCGAGCACGATGAAGACACCATCCGCACCGCCGACTGGATCGTCGACATCGGCCCGGGCGCCGGCGAACACGGTGGCACCGTCGTGCACTCCGGCGACTACGACAGCCTGCTGAGCAACGAGTTCTCGATCACCGGCGACTACCTGAGCGGGCGTCGGGAGATCGAAACCCCGACGAAGCGTCGTCCCACAGACCCGGCCAAGCAGCTGAGCGTGGTCGGGGCGCGCGCGAACAACCTAAAGAACGTCACCGTCGACTTCCCGCTCGGCGTCTTGGTCGCCGTCACCGGGGTCAGCGGCTCCGGCAAGTCGTCGCTGGTCAACGACATCCTGTACAAGGTGCTCGCGAATGAGCTGAACGGCGCCAGGCAGATTCCCGGCAAACACACCAGAGTTACCGGCCTCGACAACCTCGACAAGGTCGTGCATGTCGACCAGGCGCCGATCGGCCGCACCCCGCGGTCGAACCCGGCAACCTACACCGGCGTGTTCGACCGCATCCGCAACCTGTTCGCCGAGACGGTGGAGGCCAAGGCGCGCGGCTACCTGCCCGGACGCTTCAGCTTCAACGTGAAGGGCGGTCGCTGCGAGAACTGCAGCGGTGACGGCACCATCAAGATCGAGATGAACTTCCTGCCGGACGTGTATGTCGTGTGCGAATTGTGTGGGGGAGCACGCTACAACCGCGACACCCTCACCGTGCACTACAAGGGCAAGAACATCGCCGAGGTGCTGGACATGCCGATCAGCGAGGCCGCCGAGTTCTTCGAGCCGATCAGCGCCATCCATCGATACCTGAAGACCCTGGTCGACGTCGGACTGGGCTATGTGCGGCTCGGGCAGAGCGCCACGACGCTGTCCGGCGGTGAGGCGCAGCGCGTCAAGCTGGCGACCGAACTGCAGAAACGATCAAACGGACGCAGTGTGTACGTTCTCGACGAACCGACCACTGGCCTGCACTTCGAAGACGTGCGCAAGCTGCTGATGATGCTCGGCAGCCTGGTCGACAAGGGCAACACGGTCATCGTGATCGAACACAACCTCGACGTGATCAAGTCGGCGGACTGGGTGATCGACCTCGGCCCAGAAGGCGGCGCCGGCGGCGGGCAGGTGCTGGTCACCGGCAGCCCCGAGAAGGTGGCGCGCTCCAAGAAGAGCCACACCGGCCTGTTCCTCAAGGACGTGCTCGCCGGGCAGGCCAGAGAAGCCAAGGCAGGATAGTCTCGCAACCAGAATGGCCGACACTGTCAGTTACCGCCCCAAGGCGGGGGAGATCCCGACCGCACCCGGCGTCTACCGTTTTCGCGACGCCAACCGGCGGGTGCTGTACGTCGGCAAGGCGAAGAACCTGCGGGCTCGGCTCAGCAACTACTTCGCGCCACTCGCTACCCTGCACGAGCGCACCCGGCGGATGGTCACCACCGCGGCATCCGTGGAATGGACGGTCGTTGCCACCGAGTTCGAGGCGCTGCAACTCGAGTTCACCTGGATCAAGGAGTTCGACCCGCCGTTCAACGTCAAGTTCCGAGACGACAAGACCTACCCGTACCTTGCCCTGACGATGGCCGACGAGGCGCCGCGGGTGATCGTCACCCGCAACCACAAGATCCGTGGCGCCAAGTACTTCGGCCCGTATCCCAAGGTGTGGGCGGTGCGCGAAACCATCGACCTGATGATCAAGGCGTTCCCGATCCGCACCTGCTCCGACTCCAGCTACAAGCGGGCGATGCAGAGCGGGCGGCCGTGCTTCCCCGGGCAGATCGGCCGCTGCGGCGGACCATGCTCCGGCAAGGTCACCATCGAGCAACACCGTGCGATCGTCGACGACTTCGCGGCGTTCATGGCCAGCCACGACCGGCGGGTGATCGGCCGGCTCACCAAGGACATGAAACGCGCCTCGGAGCACCAGCAGTACGAGGAGGCCGCGAAGATCCGCGACCGCATTCTGGCGCTGGAGGCGGTGCTGGAGAAGAGCGCCGTGGTGCTGCCGGAAACCGTGTCGTGTGACCTGTTCGGCATCGAACACGACGAGCTCGCCGCGGCCGTGCAGCAGTTCGTGGTGCGCGGTGGCCGGATCCGCGGTGTGCGCAGCTGGGTGGTCGACAAGGAGCTCGACCTCGAGATGGGGGAGTTGGTCGACTCCATCCTGCAGCGCGCCTACGACGGCGATGAGCGGCCGCCGCGCGAGGTGATCGTGCCAGAGCTGCCCGAGGATGTCGCCGAGCTGGAGCTCTGGCTGCAGACCCTGCGCGGCACCGGGAAGGTGCACCTGCACACCGCGCAGCGCGGCGACAAGGCGGCACTGATGCAGACCGCGACCCTGAACGCGAAGCATGCCCTGCAGCTGTACAAGACCCGCCGCTCCGGCGACTTCACGGCCCGCTCGCAGGCCCTCGCCGACATCCAGGAGGCGCTGGAACTGAGCGAGGCGCCACTGCGGATGGAGTGCTACGACGTGTCCCACCTGAGCGGCACCAACATCGTGGCATCCATGGTGGTGTTCGAAGACGGCCTGGCCCGCAAGGACCAATACCGGCGGTTCAGCATTCCCGAGTACGCCGATGACACCGAGGCGCTGTATCAGGTGCTCAGCCGTCGGCTGGCCTACCTGTCCGGCGATGCGCAGACCGAGGAGGCCGGCGTGGGCCCGGCAGGCGCCGTCGCTGCAGACGCGGCCGCCGCCGCGGCTGTCGCCGGTGCGGAGACGCCGGATGCCGTGCGCCGCAAGAAGTTCGCCTACCGCCCCAACCTGCTCGTGGTCGACGGCGGGCAGCCTCAGGTTGCGGCCGCCGCCAGGGCGCTGCGCGACTCCGGGGTCAGCGGCATCGAGATCTGCGGGATCGCGAAGCGCCTGGAGGAGATCTGGCTGCCGGACAGCGACTACCCGGTGATCCTGCCGCGCAACAGCGACGCGTTGTTCATGTTCCAGCGGTTGCGCGACGAGGCGCACCGCTTCGCCATCACCTATCAGCGGCAGAAGCGCAGCCGCGACATCTCGTCGGTGCTGTCGGATATCCCCGGCCTCGGCCCGTCACGGGTGAAGGTGCTGCTCAAGCACTTCGGTTCGGTCGCCCGGTTACGCTCAGCTGACGCCGACGCGATCGCCGAGGTCAGGGGCATCGGGGTGACCCTCGCGGAAACCATCGTCACCACGCTGCGCAGCTGACCCGTGGTGCGCCCTGCCGCGCTGATCGCTCGGTAGGCTGGAGGCCACACCGACGCGAGAACGAGGGACAATGGCGGGCACCGGCCAGCAGGAACTGCTGATCGTCACAGGAATGTCCGGCGCGGGCCGGTCGACGGTCGCCAACGCACTCGAGGATCTCGGCTGGTACGTGGTCGACAACCTTCCGCCGATGATGCTGCGGCCGCTCACCGAGCTGGCCGAAAAGGCAGGCAACGCCATCCCGAAGATCGCCGCGGTCGTCGACGTGCGCGGGGGCCGATTGTTCACCGACGCGGTGGAGGCCCTGCGTGAACTCCGCGAAAGCAGCAATCTGCGCATGGTGTTCCTGGAGGCCACCGACGCCGTGCTGGTGCGCCGGTTCGAGCAGGTGCGCCGCCCGCACCCGCTACAGGGTGACGGCACACTGCTCGACGGCATCGCCGCGGAACGCGCCCTGATGATCGAGCTGCGAGCCAACAGCGACATCGTGATCGACACCTCAGACCTCAACGTGCACCAACTCGCGACCGCCGTGCACGAGAAGTTCGGCACGGAAGACACGCCCGGCGTGACCGTCACCGTGCTCAGCTTCGGATTCAAATACGGGCTCCCCGCCGACGCCGACCACGTGGCCGACGCCCGCTTCCTGCCGAACCCGTTCTGGGTGCCGGCCCTGCGGGCGTTGAACGGCACAGACCAAACCGTCAGCGAGTACGTCTTCGAGCAGGAAGGCGCCCGAGAATTCGTGGAGGCGTACGCCGCCGCCCTGGAGCCCGTGCTCGCCGGTTATCAGCGGGAAAACAAGAGACACGCTACGATCGCCATTGGTTGCACCGGAGGAAAACACCGGTCGATCGCCCTCGCCGAAGAGCTCGCCACCCTACTGCGTGGCCTGCCCGGTGTCGGCGTGAACGTGAAACACCGCGACCTCGGACGCGAGTAACCTCGTTCAGATCCGCACACACCTCATCGTGTGCCGACCCAGAATTACCAAGCCAAGCAAAGGACACCATCAGTGGCTCTCACCGCCGACGTCAAAGACGAACTCACCACGGTCGACGCGGGGAAGACGACGGTTCGGGCAGCGGAACTCGCCACCATCCTGCGGTTCTCCGGCGGGCTGCACGTCATCTCCAACCGCATCGCGGTCGAGTCCGAGGTCGACACCGCGCAGCTCGCGCGGCGGGTACGTAAGGACCTCGCCGAACTCTACGGTGTGCGCAGCGACGTGACCGTGATCTCGGCATCCGGGATGCGCCGCACCAGCAACTACCTGGTGCGGGTGCTCGACGGCGGCGAGACCCTCGCGCGCCAGACCGGTCTGCTCGACGCCAGACGCCGACCGATCCGCGGCCTGCCGAACAAGCTCACCACCGGAGGCCAGGAGATCCTCGCCGCCGTCTGGCGCGGGGCGTTCCTGGCCCGCGGCACGCTCACCGACCCCGGCCGCTCCGCTGCACTCGAGGTCACCTGCCCCGGCAACGAGGCCGCGATGGCCCTGGTCGGCGCCGCCGGACGCCTACAGATCCCCGCAAAGGCTCGCGAGGTGCGCGGCGTGCACCGCGTCGTCGTACGGGATGGCGAAGCCATCGGCGCCATGCTGCGACTGATGGGTGCGACCGCCAGCGTCACCGCGTGGGAGGAACTGCGCCAGCGCCGCGAGGTGCGCGCCACCGCCAACCGCCTGGTCAACTTCGACGACGCCAACCTGCGCCGCTCCGCGCAAGCCGCGGTGGCCGCCTGCGCCCGCGTCGACCGGGCCATGGAGATCCTCGGCGACACCATCCCCGACCACCTGCGCTATGCCGGCGACCTGCGCCTGGCGCACCGCGAAGCCAGCCTCGACGAGCTCGGCCACTTCGCCGACCCGCCGATGACGAAAGACGCCGTCGCCGGCCGCATCCGCCGCCTGCTGGCGATGGCCGACAAGCGCGCCTTGGACCTCGGCATCCCCGGCACGGACGCGGGACTGCCCTCGGACCTCGACCGGGACTAGACCGGGTCGCCGGATCCCGGCCGGGTGGGAAGTTTCCCTCGACACCGTTGTTGTGCTCATTAGACTGACAAAGTCACCCCGCGTGCTGCACCGTCTGATACCGGGGCCAATTCGCTAGGAGAAAATGCATGGCTGAATACACGTTGCCCGAACTTGCCTACGACTACTCGGCCCTGGAGCCGAGCATCAGCGGCACGATCATGGAACTGCACCACTCGAAGCACCACGCCACCTACGTCGCCGGGGCGAACACCGCCCTCGAGAAGCTCGCCGAAGCGCGCGATTCCGGTGACTTCACCAACGTCAACAAGCTCGAGAAGGACCTGGCGTTCAACCTCGGTGGCCACGTCAACCACTCGATCTTCTGGACCAACCTGTCTCCGAACGGCGGAGACAAGCCGACCGGTGAGCTCGCCGCCGCCATCGACGACAACTTCGGTAGCTTCGACAAGTTCACCGCTCACTTCACCGCCGCCGCGCTCGGCGTGCAGGGCTCAGGATGGGCGGCCCTGGTGTGGGATTCCATCGGGCAGCGACTGATCGTCCAGCAGTTCTTCGACCAGCAGTCGAACTTCGCGCCGGGCACGATTCCGGTGCTGCTGCTGGATGTCTGGGAGCACGCGTACTACATCGACTACAAGAACGTGCGTGCCGACTACGTGAAGGCGTTCTGGAACATCACCAACTGGGCAAACGTGCAGCAGCGCTTCACCACCGCCCGGGAGAAGACAAACGGCCTGCTGGTACTGTCGTAAACGGCATGGTGGCCGGGGTGGCCGCTGGTCGCCCCGGCCACCGTCCGCTGGTATGACCAGTTGCCCCACCACCCTTGCGTCTGATTCAGACGCCTGAGCAACAGGAGATCCATTGTCAGTCAAGATCGGCATCAACGGCTTCGGCCGAATCGGCCGCAACTACTTCCGCGCTGCGCTCGCCAAGGGCAGCGACCTTGAGCTCGTCGCAGTCAACGACCTCACCGACAACAAGACGCTTGCCCACCTTCTGAAGTACGACTCGATCAACGGCCGGCTCGACGCCACCGTGGAGCTTGAGGGCAACCAGATCGTCGTCAACGGTAAGCCGATCACCGTGCTCGAAGAGCGCGACCCGGCAAACCTCGGCTGGGGCGACCTGGGCGTTGACATCGTCATCGAGTCCACCGGCCGTTTCACCAAGGCCGACGACGCCCGTAAGCACATCCAGGCTGGCGCCAAGAAGGTTCTCATCTCGGCTCCGGCCAACGGTGAAGACGCCACCTTCGTGATGGGCGTCAACCACGAGTCCTACGACCCCGCGGCGCACCACATCATCTCCAACGCGTCGTGCACCACGAACTGCCTCGCGCCGCTCGCGAAGGTCTTCAACGACAAGTTCGGCATCGAGCGTGGGTTGATGACCACGATCCACGCGTACACCGCCGACCAGAACCTGCAGGACGGCCCGCACAGCGACCTCCGCCGTGCCCGTGCCGCCGCGGTCAACATCGTGCCGACCTCAACCGGTGCTGCCAAGGCAATCGGCCTGGTCCTGCCGGAGCTCGTCGGCAAGCTCGACGGCTTCGCCCTGCGCGTGCCGGTACCCACCGGCTCCATCACCGACCTCACCGTCACCGCCTCGCGCAACGTGACCGTGGACGAGGTCAAGGCGGCGTACAAGAACGCTGCAGAGGGCAAGCTCAAGGGCATCCTCAAGTACACCGAAGACGAGATCGTCTCCTCCGACATCGTGTCAGACCCGCACTCCTCGATCTTCGACGCAGGCCTCCTGCGTGTGCTGGGCAACCAGGTCAAGCTGTCCGCCTGGTACGACAATGAGTGGGGATACTCCAACCGCTTGGTCGACCTGACCGAGTACGTCGCCGAACGCCTGTAAGGAAACTATTTCGTGGCATTGCGCACAATCGAGAGCCTCGGTGCTCTCACCGGCAAAACGGTACTGCTGCGATGCGACCTGAACGTTCCGCTCCAAGACGGGGTCATCACCGACGACGGACGCATTCGTGCCTCCGTCCCCACGGTGACTGACCTCGCCGGGGCGGGCGCGAGAGTCGTCATCGTCTCGCACCTCGGACGCCCAGAGGGCGCACCGGACGAGCGCTACAGCCTCGCCCCGGTCGCCGCGCGGCTCGCCGAGCTGCTGGGAGCTCCGGTGGCGTTTGCCACAGATACCGTGGGTCCGGATGCCGAGGCCACCGTGCGTGATCTGCCAGCGGGCGGCGTCGCCCTGCTCGAGAACCTCCGCTTCAACCCGGGGGAGACCAGCAAGCAAGACGCCGAGCGTCAGGAGTTCGCCGCCAAGTTGGCTGCTCTCGGTGACGCGTTCGTCTCCGACGGTTTCGGCGTCGTGCACCGCAAGCAGGCGAGCGTCTACGAGCTCGCCACGCTGCTGCCGAGTGCCGCAGGCACGCTGATCGCGGCAGAGCTCGACGTGCTGAACCGCCTGACCGAGTCACCGGAGCGGCCATACACGGTCGTGCTCGGCGGCTCCAAGGTCAGCGACAAGCTCGGCGTGATCGGGCACCTGCTGCCCAAGGTCGACTCGCTGCTGATCGGCGGCGGCATGCTGTTCACCTTCCTCGCCGCGAACGGGCACAAGGTCGGGGCGAGCCTGCTCGAAGCCGACCAGATCGACACGGTCAAGGGCTACCTGGCCGAGGCCGAACGCCTCGGCGTTGACATTGTGCTGCCGACCGATGTGGTCGTCGCATCCAAGTTCGGCGCTGACGCAGAGCACCTGGTGGCTCCGGCGGACGGCATTGAAGACACCCCGTTCGGTGCGGCAGGGCTCGGCCTGGACATCGGCCCCGCGACATCCGCCCGGTTCGCCGACGTCATCCGGTCCTCGAAAACGGTGTTCTGGAACGGCCCGATGGGCGTGTTCGAGTTGGCACCGTTCGCCGCGGGCACCGAAGCGGTCGCGGCCGCACTCACCGAGATCGACGGTCTCGGCGTGGTCGGAGGCGGCGATTCCGCCGCCGCGGTGCGCGCGCTCAAGTTTGACGATTCCCAGTTTGGTCACATATCTACCGGCGGCGGTGCGAGCCTCGAGTTCCTCGAGGGTAAGAAGCTTCCGGGCTTGGAGGTTCTTGGATGGCAGCAGTAAATTCCCAGCGTGTTCCGCTGATCGCGGGCAACTGGAAAATGAACCTTGACCACCTGCAGGCGATCGCCTTCGTGCAGAAGCTCGCCTGGAGCCTGAAGGACGCCCGGCACGACTTCGACGGCGTGCAGGTTGCCGTGTTCCCGCCGTTCACCGACCTCCGGTCGGTGCAGACGCTGATCGCGGCAGACAAGCTGCCGCTGCAATACGGCGCTCAGGACGTCAGCCAGCACGACTCCGGCGCATACACCGGCGAGGTGGCGGGTTCCTTCCTGAAGGCGCTGCACTGCGACTACGTGATCATCGGCCACTCGGAACGTCGCCAGTATCACGGTGAGACCGACGAGATCGTCGGCGCCAAGACCGCGGCGGCCATCAAGAACTCGGTGACCCCGATCATTTGCGTTGGGGAGACGGCCGAAGACCTCGAGCAGCACGGCCCGAGCGCCGTTCCGGTCGCCCAACTGCGGACCGCGTTGGCGGTTGCGGGCAAGGCCACCGACGTCGTCGTCGCCTACGAGCCGGTCTGGGCGATCGGATCCGGCCAGGCCGCCACGCCCGAACAGGCCGAACAGGTCTGCGCGGCGCTTCGCGCCGTGGTCGCGGAAGCCCTCGGCGACGAGGTGGCGGCTGCCACCCGCATCCTGTACGGCGGTTCCGTCAAGTCATCGAACATTGCCGGCTTCATGCGGCAGCCGAACGTCGACGGCGCGCTGGTCGGCGGGGCAAGCCTCGACGTCACCGAATTCACGAGCATCGCTCGGTTCAAACAGCACGTCGGCGTGTGACGCCTATACTGGTTGACGGTCTACAACCGTTCGAAAGGTAACCCGTGGATATTCTTCAGGTCGTGCTGCAGGTTCTCCTCGGCATCACGAGCCTCCTGCTCACGCTGCTGATCCTGCTGCACCGCGGGCGCGGTGGCGGCTTGTCCGACATGTTCGGCGGCGGCGTCACCTCAAACCTGGGAGCATCCGGGGTCGCGGAGCGCAACCTGAACCGCATCACGGTGATCCTCGCCGTCGTGTGGATCACCTGCATCGTGGTGCTCGGGCTCATCACCAAGTTCGACTCGGGCATCTAGGCCAGCAGAATTCTGAGCAAGGGGGACCGAAGTGGCTTCAGGCGGTAGTGCAATTCGTGGTTCGCGCGTCGGCGCGGGCCCCATGGGGGAACAGGACCGCGGCTTCCAAGCCGAGCGTGTCGCCGTGTCCTACTGGGACGAACTCGGCAATGAGACGGTGCGCTACTATTCAGCCACCCTTCCCGACGACGAGATCCCCGCGACGATCGACAGCCCCTCAACCGGGCTGCCCGCCGGTCGCGACAAAGACAACCCGCCTCAGGTGACGAAGCTTGAGCCGTACAAGACGCACCTGGCATACGTCAAGGAGCGCCGCACCGAAGAAGAAGCTGAGGCGCTTCTCGAGGAGTCGCTGCAGCAGCTGCGCGCCCGCCGCGGCATGACCGCGTAGCGCTCACCAAAACAGCGCTCACCAAAGTTCAACAAGTAAAGGCCGCCCAATCGGGCGGCCTTTAGTTGTTGCTGCTACGACTCAGTTGTCGTCGGCTGACGTCCAGTACCGGTTCTTCGCGATGAGATCCTCGGGAACCTCGGCCGTGGCCTCCTGGTCGACGAAGAACACCGTGCGCTTGCGCCCCTGCACTCCGGCGGCCGGAACGGAGTCGGTCGCGACCCCCGCCATGGTGAGCCCGAGAGCGGATGCCTTGTCCTGACCGGCAAGCATCAGCCAGACCCGGTCGGAGTTGTTGATCACCGGCAGGGTGAGGCTGAGGCGTTCCGGCGGTGGCTTGGGCGAGTTGCGCACCGCGATGACGCTTCTCTCGGTTTCCCGGATGCCGGGCAGGCCAGGGAACAGCGATGCCACGTGTCCGTCAGGTCCCACCCCGAGGAATGTGACGGCGAACCGCGGGTAGCTGCCCTCGGCAGCGGCGTTCGCGAGCTCCGCCGCGTAGGCGTCGGCCGCGGCATCCAGATCCTCGTACTCGCCCGGAGCCGGGAACGTGTGCACATGCGACTCGTCGACCGCCACGTGAGTGAGCAACGCGTCGATCGCCTGCTGGTCGTTGCGGTCAGCGTGACCGCGCGGCACCCAGCGCTCGTCGCCCCACCAGAAGTGCAGCCGCGACCAGTCCAGGCTGTCGCGCGCGGCCGAGGCGTTGATGGCGTCCAGCACGGCGATGCCCATCGAGCCGCCGGTCAACGCCACATGCGCCTCGTCTTCGGTCTCGAGCACGTCGATCATCTTGGTGATGAACCGCGCCGCGGCCGACCCGGCGAGGGAGATCTTGTCTGGGTGCACGAGCACCCGCCGTTCATTCGTCACGGAATCTACGCCTGGCCTTTCCCGGTCGGGAACGGGGTGGTGACGGCCGCCTGGTCGGCGATCAGCGCCACTCCGTCCGTGATCACTCGTCCAAACAAAACATCGGGATCGAGTCTGCGCAACTCTTCCGAGAGGCAGTCGCGCAGGTTGCGGCGGGGCAGCGAGATGTCGTGCACCGGCTGGTTCGGCTGGGTGAGCGTCGCGACGCCCGGGATCTCCCGCTCCAGATCGATCACACCGCTCGCTCGGTGCAACCGCACTCCGTGGATTCCGCCTCGCTCCTCGTCGGGGCTGGTCATGGTGAGGTTCACCGGCACCTCGAGCTGCAATGTCAGCCACGCGGCGAGCAGCATGGTCGAGGGGGAGTCGGATGCCCCGGTCACGTCGATTCCGGTGATCGGCTCGTACGGCGGCTGGTCGAGCACCGCGGCAAGCTGCGCCCGCCACAGGGTGAGGCGGGTCCAGGCGAAGTCGGTGTCGCCGGGCGCGTAGGACACCGAGCAACGGGCGATCGCCGCCGCCGGGTCGGCCGCGGCGGCGGCATCGCTGATCCGGCGCTGCGCGATCCGTCCCAACGGGGAGGTGCTGGGCACCGGGGGAGCCTCGCGCGGCCACCAGGCCACCACGGGGGCATCCGGAAGCAGCAGCGCCATCACCAGGCCCTCCTCGTCGGCGGCGATCTCGCCGTAGGCGCGCAGCACGATGACCTCGCTGGCCCCGGCGTCGCCGCCCACCCGGATCTCGGCATCGAGGCGGTTGGGCTTCGTGGGGTCGGTGGAGACCACGATGACCCGCATCGGATGCTCGCGGGAGGCGTCGTTCGCGGCCTTGATGGCCTCTTCCTCATCGCCGATCGGGACCGCGATGACGAGCGTCAGCACACGCCCGAGAGCGACGACGCCGCCCTCCTCGCGGATGCTGACAATGCTCTTCGACACCGCGCTGGTGGTGGTGTTGGGCAGGTCGACGATCATGGACGCCTCCAGGTGCGGCCGTCGCGGGCCATCAGTTCATCGGCGGAGCTCGGACCCCAGGTGCCGGGCTTGTACTGTTCCGGCTGACCCTGGGTCTGCCAGAACTCCTCGATCGGGTCGAGGATCTTCCAGCTGAGTTCAACCTCAGCGTGGCGGGGGAACAGCGGCGGGTCGCCGAGCAGCACGTCGAGGATGAGCCGCTCGTAGGCTTCCGGGCTCGCCTCGGTGAAGGCGTGACCGTAGCCGAAGTCCATGGTGACGTCGCGGATCTGCAGGCTGGCCCCCGGCACCTTCGACCCGAACCGGATGGTGACGCCCTCGTCGGGCTGCACCCGAATCACGATCGCGTTCTCACCGAGCTCGGAAGTCTGGCTTTCGGCGAAGAGGTACTGCGGTGCTCGTTTGAACACCACCGCGATCTCGGTGACGCGACGGCCCAGGCGCTTGCCCGCGCGCAGGTAGAACGGCACGCCCGCCCAGCGGCGCGTGTTGATGTCCAGCCGCATTGCCGCGTAGGTCTCGGTGAGCGATTCCGGGTTCATGCCGTCCTCGTCGAGGAAGCCGAGCACCTTCTCGCCACCCTGCCAGCCGCCGGCGTATTGCCCGCGCGCGGTCGACGCGGCAAGATCATCGGTCAGGCGCACTGCAGCCAGCACCTTCTCCTTCTCGGCGCGCAGGTCGGCGGCGTCGAACGAGTTCGGCTCCTCCATGGCGGTGAGCGCGAGCAACTGCAGCAGGTGGTTCTGGATCACGTCGCGGGCCGCGCCGATGCCGTCGTAGTAGCCGGCACGGCCGCCCACTCCGATGTCTTCGGCCATCGTGATCTGCACGTGGTCGACATAGTTGCTGTTCCAGATCGGCTCCCACAGCTCGTTGGCGAAGCGCAGCGCCAGAATATTCTGAACCGTCTCCTTGCCGAGGTAGTGGTCGATGCGGAACACCGAACCGGGTGGGAAGACCGACTCCACCACCGCGTTCAACTCGCGGGCGGATTTCAGGTCGCTGCCGAACGGCTTCTCGATCACCACGCGGCGCCACGAGTTGTCGGACTGCTCAGCGAGCCCCGCGGATCGCAACTGCTCGGTGACCAGCGGGAACGCCTTCGGCGGGATCGACAGGTAGAACGCGTGGTTGCCCATCGTTCCCCTGGAGGAGTCGAGCTCCTCGAGCGTCGCCTTCAACCGCGCGAACGCGGCAGGGTCGTCGAACTCACCCTGGACGAAGCGGATGCCCTGGCTGAGTTGCTGCCAGACCGCCTCGTCGAACGGGGTACGCGCGTACTTCTTGACCGCGTCGTGCACCTCCCGTTCGAAGTCCTGGGTCTCCCAGTCGCGTCGGGCGAAGCCGACCAGGGCAAACCCCGCGGGCAGCAGCCCGCGGTTCGCCAGGTCGTACACCGCCGGCATCAGTTTCTTGCGCGACAGGTCACCCGTCACGCCGAAGATGATGAGCGCGCTCGGTCCGGCTATGCGGTTGAGTCGACGATCGGTGGGCAGGCGCAGCGGGTTGATCCCGGGCGCGATCTCCACGGGGGGCATAGAGCTCCTTGTTGCGGTGGGTGAGCTAGCCGAGCGCGCGCGCGAGCGTGGCCAGCCCGTTCGCCGGTTCGGTGAGGGTGAGGGTCAGCACCGGGCGGCCGTGCTCGCCGAGCACGGTCGCGTCTCCGGCAGCCTGCGCCTGGATCAACTGTCCGAACGTGAACGGACGGTCCGGGATCTCCAGGTCGTGCGGCTCGCTGGCAAGGATCTGCAGGAACACGCCGATCGCGGGTCCACCCTTGTGGAACTGACCAGTCGAGTGCAGGAAGCGCGGACCCCAACCGAAGGTGACCGGGCGTCCGGTCTTCTCGGCGATCAGGTTGCGGAGCTTCTCGAAATCGGGGTGAGCGACCCGGTCGACGTACGCCTGAACTGACACGTATCCGGTGTCGGAGAGCTGGTCGAACAGGGCCTCGAGCGCGGCATCCAGCGTCGTGGCGTGCTCGGCGACTGCCCCGCGGACCTCGACTCCCTCTGCCACGAACAGCGGCGCGGCCGGTTCGGGTCGGGCGTCCAGCAGGCCGCGCGCGGCCACCTTGGCCGACTCGACGTCTGGCTGGTCGAACGGGTTGATGCCGAGCAGGCGGCCGGCGACCGCGGTGGCGTACTCCCAGGTGAGCAGCTGCGCGCCGAGGGTGCCGGTGATCTCGATCTCGCCCTCCTCGACCTCCTTGGTGTCGTTCCAGTCACCGACCAGGCGAATCACCTGCAAGTCGGGCAGGTCGGCGGAGAGCTCCGGAGCGTCGGTGCCGAACACCACCGGAAGCAGTCCGGTGCCGTTCTTGCCTGTCGATTCGGCGATCAGCTGCTCCGCCCAATCGGCGAAGCCCAGGATGTGGGTGCCGTCGGCGACGATGGCCAGCTTGTTCTTCAGCGGCCGGGTGCCCGCGATCGCCGCGCCCAGCACGAGGCCGGGGTTCGACGGGATGTCCTGCGCAAGCTCCAGGGAGACCGCTTCGGCCTCGTCGAGCAGGCGCTTGATGTCGACACCGGCGAGTCCGGACGGCACCAGCCCGAACGCGGTGAGCGCCGAGTAGCGCCCGCCGACGTTAGGGTCGGCGTTGAACACGCGGTAGCCGGCTTCGCGCGCCGAGATGTCGAGCGGCGATCCGGGATCGGTGACGATGATGATCCGGTCGATCGGGTCGATGCCGGCGTCGCGGAACGCCTGCTCGTACACCCGCTTCTGGCTGTCGGTTTCGACGGTGCCGCCGGACTTGGACGAGATCACCACGGCGGTGCTCGCGAGACGGTCGTTCAGCGCGGCGAGCACCTGTCCGGGGGAGGTCGAGTCAAGCACGGTCAGTGCGACGCCCTCGGTGCGGGTGATCACCTCGGGGGCGAGCGAGGATCCGCCCATCCCGCCGAGCACGATGTGGTCGACGCCGTCGGCGCGCAGCTTGTGACGGAGCGCGAGGATGTCGTCGACCAGGGGCCGCGATACCACGATCGACTCGGTCCAGCCGAGGCGCTTGCCCGCCTCGGCTTCCGCGTCGGGGCCCCACAGGGTCTCATCCTGATCGGTGATGCGGCTGGCAACGAGGTCGCTGACCAGCTGCGGCACGATGCGGCCGACAGCCTCCGCTGCCGCGCCGCTCACGCCGATCTTGATGCTCACTTGGCCTCGACCTTCGCCGCGTCGAGCGCTGCGGTGACGGTGTCGAGCAGTTCGTTCCAGGAGACTACGAACTTGTCCACGCCCTCACGCTCGAGCAGCTCGGTGACGTCGTCGTATGAGACACCCTGCGCGGCGATTGCGTCCATCGTGGCGTTGGCCTCCGCGTAGCTAGCGGTGACCTTGTCGCCCTCGATCACGCCGTGGTCGAAGGTGGCTTCCAGCGTCTTCTCCGGCATGGTGTTGACCGTGTTCTTGACGGCGAGCTCGGTCACGTACAGCGTGTCGGGCAGGCTGGGGTCCTTGACACCGGTCGACGCCCACAGCGGGCGCTGAATGTTCGCTCCGGCGGCGAGCAAGGTCTTGGCCCGCTCGGAGTCGAAGGACTGCTCGAACACCTCGTAGGCGAGGCGCGCGTTCGCAACGCCAGCCTTGCTCTTCAAGGCCTTGGCCTCGTCGGTGCCGACCGCTTCGAGGCGCTTGTCGATCTCGGTGTCGACGCGCGACACGAAGAACGAGGCGACCGAGTGGATGGTGGACAGGTCGTGACCGGCGGCCTTCGCCTTCTCCAGCCCGGTGAGGTACGCGTTGATGACCTCGCGGTAGCGCGTCAGGCTGAAGATCAGGGTGACGTTGACGCTGATGCCCTCGGCGATGGTGGCGGTGATGGCGTCCAGGCCCTCGACCGTTGCCGGGATCTTGATCATCACGTTGGGACGGTCGACCTTGGCCCACAGGGTCTTCGCCTCGGCGATGGTGTCCTCGGTGTGGTTGGCGCGCGCCGGCTCAACCTCGATCGAGACGCGGCCGTCGAAGCCGTTGCTGGCGTCGTAGACCGGGCGCAGGATGTCGCAGGCCGTGGTCACGTCGTGCGTGGTGATCTCGAACACGGCTTCGGTGACGTCGGCGCCGGTCTTGGCCAGTTCCGCGACCTGCGCGTCGTAGGTGGTGCCCTTGGCAAGCGCGGAGGCGAAGATCGTGGGGTTGGTGGTGACACCGACGACGTTGCGGTCGGCCATCAGCTCTTTCAGGCCGCCGGAGACGATGCGGTCGCGGGACAGGTCGTCGAGCCAGATGCTGACGCCGAGGTCGGAGAGGGCCTGGGTGGGGGTGCTGTTCGTCATTTTCTTCTTCCTTCTCTGACGCCCTAGAGGGCGGCCAGCGATTCCTTGGCGGCCGCGAGAGCAGCCTCGGTGGTGATCCCGAACTTGTGGAACAGGGTCTTGTAGTCGGCCGAGGCACCGAAGTGCTCGATCGAGACGCTGCGGCCGGCGTCGCCGACGTAACGCTGCCAGGTCAGGTCGAGGCCGGCCTCGATCGACACCCGCGCCTTGACGGCGGCGGGCAGAACGGACTCCTTGTACTCCGCGCTCTGCTCTTCGAACCACTCGACGCTCGGCATCGACACGACGCGCGCGTTGATGCCGTCGGCCTTGAGCGCCTCGCGGGCGTTGACGGCGAGCTGAACCTCGGACCCGGTGGCGATGAAGATCACGTCTGGGGTGCCGTTCGGGGCCTCTGCCAACACGTAGCCGCCCTTGGCGACGTTCTTCGCCGACGCGAACGTGTCGCCGCTGGCGTCACCCTCACCACGCGCGAACACCGGGATGTTCTGGCGGGTCAGCGCGATACCGGCCGGCGCGTTGCGGCGCTCGAGGATCGTCTTCCAGGCCCAGGCCACCTCGTTGGCATCTCCCGGGCGCACGATCTCAAGACCGGGGATGGCGCGCAGCGTGGACAGCTGCTCGACCGGCTGGTGGGTGGGGCCGTCTTCACCGAGCGCGACGGAGTCGTGCGTCCAGACGAAGATCGACGGCACCTTCATGAGTGCAGCCAGACGCACCGCGGGGCGCATGTAGTCGCTGAAGATCAGGAAGGTTCCACCGAATGCGCGGGTCGGGCCGTGCAGCACGATGCCGTTCAGGATGGCGCCCATGGCGTGCTCGCGGATGCCGAAGTGCAGCACTCGGCCGTACTTGTCGCCCTTCCACGCAGCCGTGGAGTACTGCTCAGGCACGAACGACTTGGCACCCTCGATGGTGGTGTTGTTCGACTCTGCGAGGTCGGCGGAGCCGCCCCACAGTTCTGGCACGATCGCGCCCAGGGCGTTCAGCACCTTGCCGGATGCGGCGCGGGTGGAGACGTCCTTGCCCGGCTCGAACACCGGCAGCGCGGCGTCGATGCCCTCGGGCAGTTCGCCGCGGAGGAGCCGGTCGAGCAGCGCCTTCTTGTCAGCGTTGGCCTCGGCCCACGCGTCGAAGGACTTCTGCCACTCTGCGCGCCTCTCGGCGCCACGATCGATGGCCTTCCGGGTGTGCTCGATGACCTCGTCGGCGACGACGAAGTTCTTGGCCGGGTCGAAGCCGAGCACCTCCTTGACGGCGGCGAGCTCCTCGGCGCCGAGCGCGGAGCCGTGGATCTTGCCGGTGTTCTGCTTCTTCGGGGCGGGCCAGCCGATGATCGTCTTCAGGATGATCAGGCTGGGCTTGGAGGTCTCGGCCTGGGCTGCCTCGATGGCGGCGTTCAGCGCCTGGATGTCCTCGACGTACTCGCCGGTCTTCTTCCAATCGACGACCTGAACCTGCCAGCCGTACGCCTCGTACCGGGCCTGTACGTCTTCGGTGAAGGCGATGTTGGTGTCGTCTTCGATCGAGATCTGGTTGGAGTCGTAGATCGCGATGAGGTTGCCGAGCTGCTGGTGGCCGGCGAGCGATCCGGCCTCGCTGGTGATGCCCTCCTGCAGGTCACCGTCGCCGGCGATCACGTAGATGTTGTGATCGAACGGGCTGGTGCCGTCCGCGGCATCCGGGTCAAACAGGCCACGCTCGTAGCGGGCGGCGTAGGCGAAGCCCACGGCGGACGCGAGTCCCTGGCCGAGCGGGCCGGTGGTGATCTCCACGCCGTCGGTGTGACCGAACTCGGGGTGGCCGGGGGTCAGCGAGCCCCAGGTGCGCAGCTTCTTGAGGTCGTCGAGCTCGAGGCCGTAGCCGCCCAGGTAAAGCTGGACGTACTGGGTCAGCGAGCTGTGGCCCGCAGACAGGATGAACCGGTCCCGACCGAGCCAGTGCTGGTCGCTGGGGTCATGGCGCATGACCTTCTGGAAGAGCAGGTACGCCGCGGGAGCAAGGCTCATGGCCGTCCCCGGGTGTCCGTTACCGACCTTCTCCACGGCATCCGCCGCGAGAACTCGAGCGGTGTCTACTGCCTGGTTGTCAATGGAATCCCATTGGAGTGCTGCCACTGGAATGATGACCCTTCTATTGCGGTACCGGAGTGTCCGGTCGGGGGGTGTGCATGCCGAAGACTTCGTTGGCTTGTGTGAAGGCACCGCCTGATATCAATCTGCGGGGGGAACTGGACCTTCGGTTAGGCAAGCATGACCAAGTATAGAGAGCCACGCCGATTCGGGCAGTGCGGGGTTACCGCTGGCGTAACACCGAACGGCCGTGCGGCGCGGATTGGTCGGCGCACGCATCGATTAGACTCGACATCGAGATTCCAGGACCAACGAGGAGCGATGAACGTAGCCGTAGAACCCCAAATCCGGGCCCCCCGCACCGGGTTCCGGCGCACGGTCAAGGCGTACGTCTCGCTGACCAAACCGCGGGTGACCGAGTTGCTCTTGGTCACCACGGCGCCCGTGATGATCCTTGCCCAGAACGGCATCCCGAACCTGTGGCTGATGCTTGCCACCCTCATCGGCGGCTCGATGAGCGCCGGGGCGGCAAGTGCGTTCAACTGCTACTTCGACCGCGACATCGACAAGCTGATGCACCGCACCGAGAACCGACCGCTAGTGACGGGGGAGATCACCCCACGGGCTGCGCTGATCTTCGCCTCGACGCTGGCCGTGCTGTCGACGGTGTGGCTGCTGGTGTTCACCAACTGGCTCGCCGCGGCGCTGTCGGTTGCCGCGATCTTCTTCTATGTCGTGGTGTACACGCTGGTGCTGAAGCGGCGCACCGAGCAGAACATCGTCTGGGGCGGAATCGCCGGATGCTTCCCCGTGGTGATCGGCTGGTCGGCGGTGACCGGATCGTTGACCTGGGCACCCGTCATCCTGTTCGCCGTCGTCTTTCTCTGGACGCCGCCGCACTACTGGCCGCTGTCGATGAAGTACCGCGACGACTACGAGAACGCGGGAGTGCCGATGCTCGCCGTGCTGCGCGGCCACGCCGAGGTGGGTCTGCAGACCATCCTGTACGCGTGGGCGACCGTGGCGTGCTCGTTGCTGCTGATCCCGGTGGCGTCGATGGGGCTGCTGTACAGTGCCGTCGCGCTGATCGCCGGCGGATGGTTCGTCTTCGAGACGCACCGACTGTACAGCCAGGCGATCCGCGGCGAGAAGGTGCGCCCGATGCTGGTCTTCCAGGCGAGCATCACCTACCTGACGCTGCTGTTCCTGGCTGTGGGCGTAGACCCGCTGCTGCCCTTCTAACCGCGGAACCACGGCCGCGCGCGCAGATTCCGGTGCGGGCGCGCGCTGAGGTCCATCATTTGGTCCTTCGTCGGGAGCCGAAAGGGCCGAAGCACAGACCTCACGGACCCGCGTCGGGAAAACCAGGCGCCCGCATCGCCGCTCAGCACGATCAGGTCGACCGTGTCGTTGCCGATCTCCGCCCGACGCTGCGCTACCGCGGGCTACGCGTTGCCGCGGGCTACGCGTTATCGCGGGCTAACTCTGCGGCGTGAGGGGCTCGGCGGCGACCGGGCGCTTCTGCGCCAGCAGCACCACCGTCATCACCGCGGCCAGCAGCGCGGCGAGCACCATGTGCACGCCGACGGCGAGTTCGGGCAGGCCGTTGCGCGCCTGGTAGAGGCCGACGGCGATCTGCACCAGTTCCACCGCGAGCAGCGCCAGCGTCCACGACCTGAGCCGCGGCATCCGCCATGCTCCAATCACGAGCACGATGGTCAGCGCGAACAGGGCATAGCCGGGCCACGCGTGCACGTGCTCCAGCAGTTCGGCGTTGAAGCCGTTGCGGCCGGCGGCCGCGTCGCCGGAGTGCGGTCCCGCGCCGGTGGTGAGCACCCCGAAGGCGATCGTGAGCGCCAGCACCGCCGTCGTCACGTGGGTGAGACCGGCATATCGGCCGGACACGACCCGCTCCCGCCGCCCGGCGGGGGAGTACACCCGGTAGACCAGGGCAGCGGCGACACAGACCAGGACGAGCGACGCGACGTAGTGGAAGCCGACGATCACCGGGTTGAGGCCGGTCCACACGGTGATGCCGCCGACGATCGCCTGGGCGAGGATTCCGGCGAGCAGCACCAGGCTGAGCACGAACAGGTCGCGCCGCTCACGCCGGATGCGCCAGAGCAACACGAGCATCACCACCGCGACGATGCCAAGCACCCCGGTCATCGTGCGGTTGCCGAACTCGATGATGCCGTGGATGCCCATCTCGGCGGTGGGGACGAGGGAATCCGGCGTGCAGGTCGGCCAGGTGGGGCAGCCAAGCCCGGAGCCGGTGAGGCGCACGGCGCCGCCCGTTCCGATGATCGCCCACTGGGTGAAGAGGGACAGCCAGGCGAAAACTTTGATGCCGGTCGACAGCCCGCCGAGCGAACGATTGCGGGGCACAACGGCGGTTGTGGGGGAGCTACTCAAGGGGATTCTCGTCCTTCGTTACTTTTCAGGCTGCTCCCTGTAGAATTGACGGGTTCTACGAACACGCCACTTGCCGGGAGTCAGAGTTGACCAACGGGGTCACCACTCCCGTGTCCTGGATCAGTCTAAGCAACCCACCGATTAACGGGATGTGGGACAGATCCGCTTCTGGCTGTGCTGCGCGTAAGGAATGCTGGCCCGACCACCTTGGTTGAGTCCAGTAGGAAATGAGGTAATCCATGTCAGATGTCCTGATCGACCGACCCGAGCTCGCTGGCCTCGGCCAATACGAATTTGGCTGGGCAGACTCCGACTCTGCCGGCGCATCCGCCCGTCGTGGCATCTCGGAACAGGTCGTCACCGACATCTCCGCGCTGAAGGACGAGCCGGAGTGGATGCTGAAGAACCGGCTGAAGGCACTCAAGCTCTTCGGCATGAAGCCCATGCCGAAGTGGGGTGCCGACCTTTCCGGCATCGACTTCGACAACATCAAGTATTTCGTGCGCTCCACCGAGAAGCAGGCCACCTCGTGGGAAGAGCTGCCCGACGACATCAAGAACACGTACGAGAAGCTCGGCATCCCCGAGGCGGAACGCCAGCGCCTCGTCGCCGGCGTGGCAGCCCAGTATGAGTCCGAGGTGGTCTACCACACGATCCGCGAAGACCTTGAGGCGCAGGGTGTCATCTTCATGGACACCGACACCGCACTCCGCGAGCACCCCGAGTTCTTCAAGGAGTACTTCGGCACCGTCATCCCGTCTGGTGACAACAAGTTCGCGGCCCTGAACTCCGCCGTCTGGTCCGGCGGCTCCTTCGTCTACGTGCCGCCGGGCGTACACGTCGAGATTCCGCTGCAGGCCTACTTCCGTATCAACACGGAGAACATGGGCCAGTTCGAGCGCACGCTGATCATCGCCGACGAGGGCAGCTACGTGCACTACATCGAGGGCTGCACCGCCCCGATCTACAAGTCAGACTCGCTGCACTCCGCCGTGGTCGAGATCATCGTGAAGAAGAACGCCCGCGTTCGCTACACGACGATCCAGAACTGGTCGAACAACGTCTACAACCTGGTCACCAAGCGCGCGATCGCGCACGAGGGCGCCACCATGGAGTGGATCGACGGCAACATCGGCTCCAAGGTCACCATGAAGTACCCGTCGATCTACCTGATGGGGGAGCACGCCAAGGGCGAGACCCTGTCGGTCGCATTCGCCGGACCCGGCCAGCATCAGGATGCTGGGGCCAAGATGATCCACATGGCGCCGTACACCACCTCGTCGATCGTCTCCAAGTCGATCGCCCGCGGCGGCGGTCGCGCCGGGTACCGCGGTGAAATCCGCATCGACGCGAACGCCCACCACTCGGCGAACACGGTGCGCTGTGACGCGTTGCTGGTCGACACCATCTCCCGCTCCGACACCTACCCGGCCATCGACATCCGCGTCGACGACGTGCAACTCGGTCATGAGGCGACCGTGTCCCGTGTCAGCGAAGAGCAGCTGTTCTACCTGCAGTCCCGCGGCATGCCAGAGGACGAGGCAATGGCCATGATCGTGCGCGGGTTCATCGAACCGATCGCCCGCGAGCTGCCGATGGAGTACGCGCTCGAACTCAATAAGCTCATCGAGATGAGCATGGAAGGATCCGTCGGCTAAATGTCGGAAGCGACCACTGTCACACCTGAACAGCATGGACTGAAGCAACACAGCGACGGAGGATGGGCTGAAGTTCCCCTTCAGACTCGCTCGGAGCGGTTCTCTTCTGTGCACCACACCGACTTCCCCGAGGTCACCGGCCGCGAGGCGGAATGGCACCTCACCCCGGTCGACTTGGTGCGTCCCCTCATCGACGATGCCCTGGACGGCAGCCCGTACGCGGTGCTGTACCCAGAAGTCGCCGGAGCGGATGTCGAGTGGATCGACCGCACGGATGCGCGCATCGGCACCGCAGGCACCTCCGAAGAGCGAGCGGCCGCCAACGCGTGGTCCAGCTTTGAGAAGGCGCTGTCGATCACCGTGAGCGGCGACGAGCCCGTGGTGCTGAAGGTGAGCCGGTCAACCTTGACCGCTGACCGCCGCGCCGCGCACACCATCGTCACGGCTAAGCCGAACAGCACCGGCCTCGTCATCCTGCAGAGCAACGGCGACGCCCAGCTCAGCGAGAACGTCGAGATCATCGTCGAAGACGGCGCCCGCCTCACCGTTGTCTCCGTGCAGGAATGGAATGCCGACGCCCTGCACCTGGCCAGCCACTTCGCCCGCATCGGCCGCGACGCCACCCTGAAGCACATCGTCGTCTCGCTCGGCGGCAAGGTGGTCAGGGTCAACCCATCGGCGCACCTCGCCGAGCAGGGCGCCGACGGTGAACTCTTCGGCGTGTACTTTGCCGACGCCGGCCAGCACCTGGAACAGCGCGTCTACGTGAACCACGACGCCCCGAACACCCGCAGCCGCGTCAACTACAAGGGCGCGCTGAACGGACAAGGCGCCCGCACCGTCTGGGTGGGCGACGTGCTCATCGGCCGCACCGCGCCCGGCACCGACAGCTACGAGCAGAACCGCAACCTGGTGCTGAGCGACGGCACCCGCGCCGACTCCATCCCGAACCTCGAGATCGAAACCGGCGACATCGCCGGCGCCGGACACGCCAGCGCCACCGGTCGTTTCGACGACGAGCACCTGTTCTACCTGCGCTCCCGCGGGATCAGCGAGGACGAGGCCCGTCGCCTTGTCGTGCTGGGCTTCCTGTCGGAGATCGTGCAGAAGATCGGTCAGCCCGAACTCGAGGAGCGCCTGCACCACGCTCTGGAAGCGGAGCTCGCCGCAGCAGGATCGAACTGATGGCGGCAAGTCGGGCGTGCTCCGTCGACGAAATCGCCGTGGGACAGGCGAAGCGTGTCGTCATCGACGGCGTACCCATCGCGGTCGTGAAGGACTCAGCCGGCGACATCCACGCCATCGGGGACACCTGCACACACGGAGACATCTCGCTCTCAGAAGGGTTCGTCGAGGATGACACGTTGGAGTGCTGGGCCCACGGCTCACGCTTCTCGCTGATCAGCGGCAAGCCCCTCTCCCTGCCGGCCTACGAGCCGGTCCCGGTTTTCGTCGTGACCATCACCGATGGCGACATTTACATTGACCCCAGCGACACGGTCGCTGTAGACGCATAGGAATAGAACATGTCAGTACTTGAAATCAAGGGCCTCAAGGTCTCGATCGACACCGACCAGGGCGCCAAGGAGATCCTGAAGGGCGTCGACCTGACGATCCAGGAGGGCGAGATCCACGCCATCATGGGCCCGAACGGTTCGGGCAAGTCGACGCTCGCGTACACGATCGCCGGACACCCGCGCTACAACGTGACCGGCGGAACGATCACCCTCGACGGCGAAGACGTGCTGGCCATGAGCATCGACCAGCGCGCCCGCGTCGGCCTGTTCCTCGCCATGCAGTACCCGGTTGAGATCCCCGGTGTGACGGTCTCCAACTTCCTGCGCACGGCCAAGACCGCCATCGACGGGGAGGCGCCGCCGCTTCGCCCGTGGATCAAGCAGGTCCGCGAGTCGATGCAGAACCTGCGCATGGACGGCACGTTCGCCGAGCGCAACGTCAACGAGGGCTTCTCCGGTGGCGAGAAGAAGCGTCACGAGATCCTGCAGCTCGAGCTGCTGAAGCCGAAGTTCGCGGTGCTCGATGAGACCGACTCCGGACTGGATGTCGATGCGCTCAAGGTCGTGTCGGAGGGGGTCAACCGGGCCAAGGCCAACACCGGTCTCGGCATCCTGTTGATCACCCACTACACCCGCATCCTGCGCTACATCAAGCCGGACTTCGTGCACGTCTTCGTCGACGGCAAGGTGGCAGAAGAGGGCGGCCCCGAGCTCGCCGAGCGCCTCGAGAACGAGGGCTACGATCGCTATCTCACAGAGTCGAGCGTAAGCTAGCGCCATGGCAACAGCACTCGCTCCAGCGCTGTTCGACCAGATCGAAGAGGCGCTGAAAGACGTGATGGACCCGGAGCTCGGCGTGAATGTCGTCGACCTCGGGCTCATCTACGACCTCACCTGGGACGACGAGAACGACGCGCTCATCATCAGCATGACGCTGACCTCGGCCGGCTGCCCGCTCACCGATGTGCTCGAGGAGCAGACCGCCCAGTCGCTCGACGGAGTCGTGGAACGATTCCGCATCAACTGGGTATGGATGCCGCCGTGGGGTCCCGAAAAGATCACCGACGATGGCCGCGACATGATGCGCGCCATCGGCTTCAGCATCTGACCGCGATCCACCACCAACACTGATTCACCAAACCCCGCGTGCTGCCACCGCCGGCAGCACGCGGGGTGTTTCATGAGCCGAACTACACTGGTCGGCTGATTCCCCTTGACTGTTCGCGCCATCGTGCGCGTTGTAAACGAAATGGACACCGACTGTGCTGAATGCTCACGACCTCGAGATTCGGGTGGGCGCACGCCTGCTCATGGAGGGTGTGAACTTCCGCGTCGATAAGGGCGACAAGGTCGGCCTCGTCGGGCGCAACGGTGCCGGCAAGACCACCCTCACCAAGACGCTCGCGGGGGAGACCGCGCCCAGCGGCGGCACCATCTCCCGCAACGGCGAGATCGGCTATCTACCGCAGGACCCGCGCTCCGGCAACCCGGAAGAGCTGGCCCGCACCCGCATCCTTGACGCGCGCGGACTCGGCCAGCTCGTGCTCGGCATGCGCGAGGCGACGCACAACATGGCGTCGACGGATGCCGCGACAGCCGAGAAGGCGATGGAGAAGTACGGCCGCCTCACCGACCGCTTCGATGCCCTCGGCGGGTACGCCGCCGAAGCCGAAGCCGCGTCCATCGCGAGCAACCTGAACCTGCCTGACCGCATCCTGGACCAGCCGTTGAAGACGCTCTCCGGTGGTCAGCGTCGCCGCATCGAGCTGGCACGCATCCTGTTCTCCGACGCGCAGACGCTGATCCTCGACGAGCCGACCAACCACCTCGACGCGGACTCCGTGGTCTGGCTGCGCGAGTTCCTGAAAGGCTACAGCGGCGGGTTTATCGTGATCAGCCACGACATCGAGCTGGTTGGCGAGACCGTCAATAAGGTGTTCTACCTCGACGCGAACCGTCAGGTGATCGACATCTACAACATGGGCTGGAAGCACTACCTGCGGCAGCGCGAGTCCGATGAGGAACGCCGCAAGAAGGAACGCTCCAACGCCGAGAAGAAGGCAACAACCCTGCAGTTGCAGGCGGCCAGGTTCGGCGCCAAGGCGTCCAAGGCCGCCGCAGCGCACCAGATGGTGGCGCGGGCGGAGAAGCTGCTCGCGGGACTTGACGACGTGCGCGCCGTCGACCGGGTGGCGAAGCTGCGCTTCCCCGACCCTGCCCCCTGCGGTCGCACCCCGCTGATGGCCTCGAACCTGAGCAAGAGCTACGGCTCGCTGGAGATCTTCACCGCCGTCGACCTGGCGATCGACCGCGGATCGAAGGTCGTCGTGCTCGGGCTGAACGGTGCGGGCAAGACCACGCTGCTGCGGATGCTCGCCGGCGTCGACAAGCCGGACACCGGTCAGGTCGAGCCGGGCCACGGCCTGCGGGTGGGCTACTACGCGCAGGAGCACGAGACCATCGACGTCAAGCGCTCGGTTCTGGAGAACATGGTGTCCTCGTCGCCGAACCTGACCGAGACCGAGGCGCGGCGCGTGCTCGGCTCGTTCCTGTTCACCGGTGACGACGCCACCAAGCCGGCCGGTGTCCTCTCCGGCGGTGAGAAGACCCGGCTCGCGTTGGCGATGATTGTGGTCTCCGGCGCCAACGTGCTGCTGCTCGACGAACCGACCAACAACCTCGACCCGGCAAGCCGTGAAGAGATCCTCGGCGCCCTGGCCAGCTACACCGGTGCGGTGGTGCTGGTCAGCCACGACGCTGGTGCCGTTCAGGCGCTCAACCCCGAGCGGGTACTGATCCTGCCCGACGGGGTAGAGGACCACTGGAACAAGGACTACGTCGACCTGATCGAGCTGGCCTAAAAGACCTCTGAACAAGTAGGGCCGCGCGGCTCGGCTGCGCCGACTGCAACTGCGGCTCGCGCGCGCGGGCCGAGGTTGCAGTCACATCTGAACGGGAGACGCCCGCTACCCGCAGTTGCGCGCGCTGGCGATTGTTCAGGCGCCCGCGCGACTGAGAGGCGCGCAAGTCCCGGGCTGACTGACCGGCTGCAATTCAGGGCCGCGCGCGCGGCTCGGAATCGCGCTTGAACGGCCGCGCTCCTCCGCAGCGATACCCGACGGGTCAGTCGACCCTGTCGAGCAGCGCGTCCTCGATGTCGCTGTCGGTCGGCCCGCGGGCATCCTGCTTGCGCTGACGCTCCGCGGCGCGCTTGCGCTCGGCGGGGTCATCGGCGTTCGCGATGCGGTACTCGGTGCGAATTGCCCAGCCGAGTCCGAAGAAGCCCATCAGGCCGAACGCGATCCACTGCAGCGCGTACGAGAAGTGCGGTCCCTCGTCCTCGGGGGGACGCTCCAGCGCGATCGGTCGGTCGGCGACCGGGGGAGTCTCGCTGGCCAGCAGGCCGTACGCGTTCAGGTAGGTGTTCTCACCGACCAGGTCTTGCACGGTCGGCAGGTTGACGGTGGCGATCTGACCCTCCGGCGCCGAGCGGTTCGGTAGCGTCGGTTCGCCGGCCTTCATCCGGGCGACCACGGTGACCCGACCCTCCGGCGGGGCCGGAATGCTGTCCGGCGCGTCCTGCGCAGAACCGGTGGGCAGCCAGCCGCGATCGACGACGAACACGCTGCCGCCGTCAAGCCGCAGAGGGGTCAGCACATCGAAGCCGGGCTGACCGTTCAGCGGCCGGTTGCGCACCAGCAGCTGCTCCTCGACCAGGTAGGTGCCGGTCATCTCGACCGGGGTCCACTTGAGCATGTCATCCCAGCCTTCGCGATCGGCGAGCACCTCCGTGAGCGGACGCGGTGCGGCATCCCAGTTCGCGGCGACCTTGGCGTTCTCCGCCTTCGCCTCATCGAGGCGGGCAAACTGCCAGTTGCTGAGTAGCACGCAGGCGAGAGCGAAGACCAGGGTGGCAAGCAGGTACCCGGCCCAGCGGCGGTTGAGCACGAACCTCCAGCCGCTCATTCCGTCCCCTCCACCGGCGCATCGGCCAGTGACTCGACGACCACGCCGACGGGCGTGATCGTGACGGGGAAGGATCGGGCGTCCAGGAAGTCGTACAGATAGTCGCGGTGCTCATCGCAGGCCAGCCAGACCTTCACCCGGTCGGCGGCGTGGATCTTGGGGTTACGCCAGTTGACGTTCCAGCTGGCGTCCGCTGAGCAGCCCGCGCGCGAGCACGTCGGCACGGTCGGGTTCTGGCCGAATCCGATCATTGAGTGTTGTCATCCCTCGGCTTGGCGGGAAGAAGGGCACCGGGCCGCATCACTTCCGCAGGTTCAGCTGCCGAGTGTACATTCGCGATCACCACGGCAATGTACGGCAGCACCACGGCGCCGATCGCGGGCACTAGCAGCCACCAGCCCTGCACGAAGAAGCAGGCGAAGACGCACAACAGTCGGATGCCCATGGTCACCGAATACTTGATCATCCGGGCGCGACGGTCTGCCTCCGGAGCGGGGGGAAGTGAGGTGATCGACGCTGCGTGCTTCATAGTCACTCCTCAGCGTACGCCGCTCTCAAGCGACGGTAGGCTCGAGAATCATGTCAATTTCCCGCACAGTTCTGGTCACCGGTGGCAACCGCGGAATCGGATATTCCATCGCCGAAGAATTCATCGCCCAGGGTCACCGCGTCGCGGTGACGGCCCGCTCCGGAGAGGGCCCAGCCGGCAGCCTCACGGTCACCGCCGACGTCACGGATGCCGCATCCATCGACGCGGCGTTCAGCCAGATCGAGGCGGAACTCGGCCCCGTCGAGGTGGTCGTCGCGAACGCCGGAATCACCCGCGACACCCTGCTGCTGCGTATGAGCGACGACGATTTCACCGAGGTGATCGACACCAACCTGAGCGGCGCATTCCGAGTGGTCAAGCGCGCCTCGAAGGGCATGCTGAAGGCCAAGTTCGGTCGCGTCATCCTGGTCGGCAGCGTCGTCGGGCTCTACGGCGGTCCCGGCCAGATCAACTACTCAGCCTCGAAGGCGGGCCTGGTCGGCATCGCGCGATCGCTGACCCGCGAACTCGGCTCCCGCGGCATCACCGCCAATGTCGTCGCCCCCGGCTTCATCGAGACCGAAATGACTGCAGTGCTGCCGGATGCCACGCAGACCGAGTACAAGAAGAACATCCCCGCCGGTCGATTCGCCACCCCGAACGAGGTGGCGCGAGTCATCACCTGGCTGGCCGGCGACGACGCCGCATACATCTCCGGGGCGGTCATCCCGGTGGATGGCGGCTTGGGGATGGGTCACTAGACCCACGGATGCCGCGTGGCCTCGGCATCTGCCGGATGCCCCGCGGCTCGGCCCGTCAGCCGCGGAGGCCGAGCAACGGCAGCAGCTGCGACAGGTCGCGAGCGTCGATGATGACGTCGGCCTCATCCCGCACCGGTGCCTTGGCGTCGAAGCCCACCGCGAGCCCGGTGATCGCCATCATCCGCAGGTCGTTCGCTCCGTCGCCGACCGCAACGGTCTGGCTGAGGGGGATGCCGAAGTCATCGGCCCACTCTCGGAGTGTGTCGGCCTTGGCCTCGGCATCCACCACCGGTCCAGACAGTGCGCCGGTGAGATGGCCATCAACCACCTCGAGCCGATTGGCGCGCCAGTAGTTCAACCCGAGCGCTTCGGCGATGGGATCCACGATTTCGTGGAAGCCGCCGGAGACCACTCCGACTCGGCCGCCGGCCGCCTGCACGGCGGCAATCATCTCAGGCACACCGTGGGTGACGGCGACCCGCTCGCCCGCCAGCTGGAACACCGAGACGGGAAGCCCGGCCAGAGTGGCAACACGGGCGCGGAGGCTTGCCTCGAAGTCGAGTTCACCGTTCATCGCCCGGTAGGTGATCTCGGCGACTTGCTCGAGCGACCCAGCTTCCTCGGCGAGCAGTTCGATCACCTCGTTTTCGATGAGGGTGGAATCGACATCGAGGACAACGAGGAACTGGGCCATGGAGTGCGGTGCTGCCTTTCGAGCGGGTGCTGTGCGTCGAGTACTCAGTCGACAGTCACGCCTTTGCCGACCACGGTGATGCCGGTCGGCGTGACGGTGAAGCCCTTCGCGCGATCGGCCTCGTGGTCGACCCCGACCGTTGCGCCGGGAGCGACGACGACTTCCTTGTCCAGAATAGCCCGCTTGACCACCGCTCCTTCGCCGATTACCGACCGCTCGAAGATCACCGAGTCGACGACTCTGGCACCCGATTCCACGTTCACCCAGGTGCCCAGCACGCTGCGCTCGATGTGCGCGCCGGAGATCACACACCCGAGCGAGACGATCGAGTCGATCGTCGTGCCGACGCTGTTGCGCGCGTCGCGCACAAACTTGGCGGGCGGCGAGTTCAGTTGTTGGCTGAAGATGGGCCAATCCGTGTTGTACAGGTTGAACACCGGCAGAGCGGAAATCAGGTCCTGGTGCGCCTCGAAGAAGGACTCGATGGTTCCCACGTCGCGCCAGTAGGTGCGGTCCCGGTCGGTGGAGCCGGGCACGCTGTTGTACTTGAAGTCGTACACGGCAGCCTCGCCGCGGGACACGAAGTCGGGCACGATGTCGCCGCCCATGTCATGACTGGAATCGGCGCGCTGCCCGTCTCGGGTGACCGCCTCCATCAGCACGTCGGCGTTGAAGATGTAGTTGCCCATCGAGGCGAGCACCTCGCCAGGCGAATCCGCGAGCCCGGTCGGGTTCTTGGGCTTCTCGAGGAACGCGGCGATGCGATCCGGATGCTTCGGGTCGACTTCGATCACCCCGAACTGGTCGGCGAGGCTGATCGGCTGGCGAATCGCAGCCACGGTCACCCCGGCACCCGACGCGATATGCGCCTCAAGCATCTGGTGGAAGTCCATCCGGTAGACGTGGTCGGCGCCCACCACGATCACGATGTCCGGCTTCTCGTCGCGCAGCAGGTTGAGGCTCTGGAAGATCGCGTCGGCTGAGCCGCTGAACCAGCGTTTGCCCAGTCGCTGCTGGGCCGGAACGGATGCCACGTAGGCGTTGAGCATGCCGGTCAGCCGCCAGGTCTGCGAGATGTGCCGGTCGAGGCTGTGCGACTTGTACTGGGTGAGCACGACGATCTGCCGGAGCCCGGAGTTGATCAGGTTCGACAGCGCAAAGTCGATCAACCGGTACCCACCGGCGAAGGGCACGGCGGGCTTCGCTCGGTCAGCGGTCAGCGGCATCAGGCGCTTTCCCTCGCCACCAGCGAGGACAATTCCGAAAACCTTCAGAGGCGCCATGCCTCCACAGTATTGCCGCGCGACCAGATGCACTAGCGTCGGCTTTATGCGAGTCGACGTGATCAGCCGTGAGTATCCGCCGGAGGTCTACGGGGGAGCGGGGGTGCATGTCGCTGAACTCGTGCGAGCACTGCGTGATTCCCTCGACGTGCGCGTGCGCTGCTTCGGCATGCCACGAGATGAAGAGAACGTGTTCAACTACCTGGTTCCCGGCCAGCTCAGCGAGGCGAATCCGGCGCTGGCCACCCTCGGGGTTGACCTGCAGATCGCCCAGGATGTCGCCGGCGCCGACCTGGTGCACTCGCACACCTGGTACGCGAACGGCGCAGGGCATCTGGCGAAGCTGCTGCACGACATCCCGCACATTGTCACTGCCCACAGCCTGGAGCCGCTGCGCCCGTGGAAGGCCGAGCAACTGGGTGGCGGCTACCGCGTGTCGAGCTGGATCGAGCAGACCGCGTTCGAGGCCGCCGACGCGGTGATCGCGGTCAGCCACGGCATGCGGCGCGACATCCTTCGTTCCTATCCCACCCTCGACGAGAACACGGTCGCGGTGGTGCATAACGGGATCGACCTGGAGCGGTGGGTGCCCAGCGACGACGCCGACCTGGTGCGGTCGCTCGGCGTGGACCCCGACCGCCCCTCGGTCGTGTTCGTCGGTCGCATCACCCGGCAGAAGGGGCTGCCATATCTGTTGCGCGCCGCGGCCCTGCTACCGCCCGACGTGCAGGTCGTGCTCTGCGCCGGCGCCCCCGACACCCAGGAGATCCTCGCCGAGGTGCACTCCGGGGTCGCGGCGCTGCAACTGCAGCGATCCGGTGTCATCTGGCTGGATCGGCTGCTGAGCCAGCCGGAGCTGGGGGCGGTGCTCTCGCACGCCACCACCTTCGTCTGCCCATCGGTCTACGAACCACTCGGCATCGTCAATCTGGAAGCAATGGCGTGCGGCGCGCCGGTTGTCGCCACCGCCACCGGCGGCATCCCCGAGGTCGTCGACGACGGAGTGACCGGGCGGCTGGTGCCGATCGAGCAGCTGGATGACGGCTCGGGCACGCCGCTCGACCCCGAACGGTTTGTGGCCGATCTGGCGGTGGCCCTGACCGAGGTGGTCAGCAACCCCGACGAGGCCAGGCGGATGGGCCGGGCCGGTCGGGCCAAGGCACAGGCCGAATTCGGCTGGGATCGCATCGCCGTTCGCACCCGTGAGATCTACGATTCCGTACTGAACTGATGCCAGCGGGGGAGTGAGGAACCCTTGCTCACTCGGACTAAACTTGTAGCCATCATGGCTGCTAGCGTTATTGAACTCTCCGATGTCTCCGTCGTCCGGGATGGCAACACGATCCTCGATTCCTTGAGCTGGCAGGTCGCTGATGACCAGCGCTGGGTGATCCTCGGCCCGAACGGCGCAGGCAAGACCACGCTGTTGCAGGTGGCCTCGGCATCCATTCACCCGTCGCATGGCAGCGCGGAGGTGCTCGGCAGCAAGCTGGGGGCGGTGGATGTCTTCGAGCTTCGGCCGCGCATCGGGTTCGCGTCGACGGCCATGGCCCGCCGCATCCCGCGCGATGAGACGGTGCTGAACTCGGTGATGACGGCCGCGTACTCGGTCACCGGACGCTGGAACGAGGAGTACGAGAACCTCGACGTGCGCCGCGCGCAGCGGGTGCTCGCCGAGTGGAAGCTCAGCGCCCTGGAGGACCGCAAGTTCGGAGACCTGAGCGACGGCGAGCAGAAGCGGGTGCAGATCGCCCGCGCCGTGATGACCGACCCGGAGCTGCTGCTGCTCGACGAGCCAGCGGCCAGCCTTGACCTGGGTGCGCGCGAAGAACTGCTGCAGTTGCTGAGCGGTTACGCCAGCGCGCCATCCGCCCCGGCGATCGTCATGGTCACCCACCACGTCGAGGAGATCCCGGCTGGTTTCACCCACGCGCTGCTGCTCGCGGACGGCGCAATCACCGCGCAGGGACCGGTCGATGAGGTCATCACCGCCGAGAACCTGGGCGAGACCTTCGGCCTGAACCTCAGCGTCACGCGCGAAAACGGCCGGTTCGCCGCGCGAGCCGCCTGACATCTGGTAACGTATTTAGCTGGCAGTTGTGGCAATACACACGCGCCATCAGACTTTCTCATCTCTGACAGACAACAACGAGGATCACCATGAAGACCGCTATCCACCCCACGTACGCGCCGATCGTATTCCGTGACCTCGCTTCTGGTGCCACGTTCCTCACTCGTTCGACCGTGAGCAGCGACAAGACGATCGAGCTCGACGGTGTCACCTACCCGGTGATCGACGTTGAGATCTCGTCGGAGTCGCACCCGTTCTACACCGGCAAGCAGCGCATCATGGACAGCGCCGGCCGCGTCGAGAAGTTCAACCAGCGCTTCAAGAACTTCGGCAAGTAACGCACTGCCCCACGTTCTTCGAAACGGCCGCACTCCTCGCGAGTGCGGCCGTTTTGTTTGTCGTGGCTCAGACTGAGTGATTCGCCGGGCCGCCAGCTTAGGCTGAGCGGCATGGCAGGGAGTCAGGTTTCGCGTCATCCGGAGCGCTGGCGCTGGGTGCTCGGCATCGTCGGCGTCGCCGTTGTCGTCATCGCGGTCTTGTCGTTCCGAGTCGGGGAGTGCATCGACTACGTGCCGGAAGCGGGAGCGGAGAGCTTCTGCACGTCGGGCCCTGCAATCGGTGTGCCTGGCGCCTGGGTGCTGGTGGTGGTCAGCACGCTCCTGATTGGCTACTTTGTCTATCGCCTCGTTCGGCCGCAGCCGCCGAAGGCTGACTGATCGGACTACGGCGCTGTCGCGTGAGACCGGGCGTCACTGCTGCGGGCGGAACTCGCTCAGCGTGAGCTCTGCGCCCTGAGGGTCCCGGATGCGGGCGAGGGCGACCCACGGCGTCTCCTCGGTGCTGAGCACGGTCGCGCCCAGCTTCTCGGCGAGTTCGACGCTTGAATCGCGGTCGGCGACGCTGATCTTCACGTGCCAGTTCGGCGGCTCGTCGCCGGTCACGCCCTCGATCGCCCCGATCACGTCGGCGAAACCGGGCGGGGCGTCGACCTGCCGCACGTAGATGTCGGGGTCGGCGGTCGCGGCGAGGTGGTCGCCGTAGCCCGACACGGCGATCATCGACTCGACGGACTCCCCGTAGTCGACATACTTCCAGCCGAAGACGCGGGTGTAGAACCGAGTGGCGGCCTCCCGGTCGGTGGTGCGCAGGTCGCTGAAGTTCCAGGAGCCCGGCACGTTCACGGTCTGCGCGCCGAGGCGTCGGTACGCCTGCCAGAGGCGGAACTTCGCTCCCTGCGGATCGGCGCAGGTCGCCGTGCGGCCGCCGGGTCCCGCATCGGCAGGCGCGTCGAGCACGGAACCGCCGGCGGCCGTGATCGCAGCGACGGCCGAGTCGACATCAGTGACGGCGATGTACGTGTTCCAGGTCGGGGTGCCGCTTCCCGAGCCGATCGCCGCGACGTCGCTGCCGTCGAGCCGTGCGATGAGGTACACCGCCGGGTCATCCGGCGGCATCACGTTCTCGAAGGTCCAGCCGAGTAGTTCGTCGTAGAACCGGCTGGCGGCCCACGGATCGGGCTGTTCGGTATCGATCCAGCAGGTGACGCCCTGCGGGTAGGTACGCGGCGGAATCTCGGCCATGGGTGCTCCCATCCGGTGCACAGCGGTTCGGCGCGGGTTTACCCGTCGAGCGTACGACGAACCGACGGGGTAGTCGACCGGTGCTGAACGCGAGCGACGGACTTCACCGGCTCGGAAGGACGCAATCCGGGTTTCCGTCCTTCGGAGCCGCCGAACTCCGACCGTGGAGGGAGCCCGGGCGGCGGCGAGCCCTACCGCTCCGGCCAGGCGCCGCTCGTAGTGAAGGTGGGGTCCTTGGTGCGGCGCATGTAGTCCTGGAAGCTCGCGGCGCTCTCGGCGCACCAGCCGATCTGCAGACGGTGCAGCTCCGCGACATCCGTCGGCAGCTTGTCGGCGTGCTGACGGGCGATGGCCTGCGCGATCCGGCCAGCGGCGACCGCATCGGCGCCGGCGTCGTGGGCGTTGGAGAGGGTGACCCCGTACACCTGGGATGCCGCGGCCAGGGTGCGCTTGCCCTTGCGGTACCGATCCATGGCCTTGTCGATCACCAGCGGGTCGATGATCGGCCCCGACAGCTCGAGCGGCGCGATGCCGTGACGGACCGCCTCCCGGTTGAGCAGGGTCAGGTCGTACGGGGCGTTGTACACGGTGAGCGCCAGGCCACGGGAGAACAGCCCGCGCAGTGTCGCGACGATCTCGCCGACCACTTCGGCCGCGGGGCGCCCCTCGGCGCGCGCCCGAACCGTGCTGATGCCGTGCACCGCGGTGGCCTCTTCCGGAATCTCGACGCCGGGGTCGGCCAGCCAGGTCCACTCCTCGAGCACCGTTCCGGTGGTGTCGAGGATGCCGACGTGGGCCGACACGATCCGGGCGGTTTCGACATTCACCCCCGTGGTTTCGAGATCAAATACGCCAAGAGTGTCGAACCACGGATTGCTCATGCAAGAAAGCTACAGGCGACCACCGGCAAACCGAGGTTCCCCCACGTGCAACCAGTAAAAACTCTGGGTTCCGAGGGTCAACTCGATGGTGCCCTCTTCGCTGATCGTCGGGAACTGGCTGCCGCCGAACAGGTCGAAGGTGGTGGCGCCGGCCAGCTCCTGGGCCTCGATCTGCACCGTCAGCGGGTTGTGCGCGAAGCTGAACACGCAGAGGATGCGCTCGGGCGAGTCACCGAACTGCGTGCCGGATCCGGCGTACTCGCGCACGAAGGCGAGCACCGAGTCGTGGTTGGTGCGCAGCACCGTGATCGTGCCGAGCCCGAACGCGGGGTGCGCCTTGCGCACGTGGATGACGTTGCGCACCCAGTGCAGCAACGACCGGGATTGCGCCAGCTGGGACTCCACGTTGATCTGGCTGTAGTTGTACACCAGCGACTGCACCACCGGCAGGTACACCTTGCCGGGATCCGCGGTGGAGAACCCGGCGTTGCGGTCCGGGGTCCACTGCATCGGGGTGCGCGATGCGTCGCGGTCGGGCAGCCAGATGTTGTCGCCCATCCCGATCTCGTCGCCGTAGTACAGGAACGGGCTGCCCGGCAGCGAGAACAACAGGGCGTGCACCAGCTCCAGCTCGGCGCGCGAGTTGTCCAGCAGCGGGGCCAGCCGGCGACGGATGCCGACATTCACCCGCATCCGCGGGTCGTAGGCGTACCAGCCGTACATCGCCTGCCGGTATTCCTCGCTGACCATCTCGAGGGTGAGCTCGTCGTGGTTGCGCAGGAAGACGCCCCATCCGGCGCCCTCCGGGATGTCGGTGGTCTCCGACAGCACCCGCACCAGTTCGTTGGCCTGCTGCGACCGCAGCGAGTAGAAGATGCGCGGCATCACCGGGAAGTCGAACGCCATGTGGCATTCCGGCTCCTCTTCGGTGCCGAAGAACGCCGCGACCTCACGGGGCCACTGGTTCGCCTCGGCGATCATGATCCGGCCGGGGTAGTCGCGGTCCACCATGGCGCGCAGCTTCTTCAGGAACTCGTGGGTGGGCGGCTCGCCCTCACCGTTGCCCTCGTCGGACTCGAACAGGTAGGGCACGGCGTCCAGCCGGAACCCGTCGATGCCGAGGTCGAGCCAGAACCGCACCACGTCGAAGATCGCCTCGTGCACGGCAGGGTTGTCGAAGTTCAGGTCGGGCTGGTGCGAGAAGAACCGGTGGAAGTAGAACTGCCGACGCTCGGAGTCGAACGCCCAGTTCGAGTCCTCGTAGTCGGTGAAGATGATCCGGATGTTCTCGTACTTCTCGTCGGTGTCGCTCCACACGTAGAAGTCGCCGTACGGTCCTTCCGGGTCGCTGCGCGACTGCTGGAACCACTCGTGCTGGTCCGAGGTGTGGTTCAGCACCAGGTCGATGATCACGCGCATGTTGCGCTCGTGCGCCCGGGTGACCAGGTCACGGAACTCGTCGAGCGTGCCGAACTCGGGAAGGATCGCCTTGTAGTCGGCGACGTCGTAGCCGCCGTCGCGGAGCGGCGACTGGAAGAACGGCGGCAGCCAGAGCGCGTCAACGCCCAGCCACTGCAGGTAATCGAGTTTGCCGATCAGCCCGGCGAGATCGCCGCTGCCGTCGCCGTTGCTGTCGACGAAGGACCGCACCATCACTTCGTAGAACACCGACCTTCGGTACCAGTGAGGGTCGAGCGTCAAACCTGGCAGCGTGATAGGCGCGGTGAAAGTCACCGTTTGAGTCTAGGGGCGGGCATCCGCGTTTCACGAGGGTCCGCCCGCCTAAACTGGCTCACGATGTCCGTTGAATCCCCGTATGCCCGAGATCTCCGCGCGGTGCCTGTGAAAGCGCTGTCAGTCGACGTGCTCGGCAGCACCACCCGGTACTGGGAGTACGGTGCCGTGACCGCCGACGCGCCGCAGACGGACACCATCCTGACGACGGATACAACGGATGTCGCGACCACCATCGTTCTGGTGCACGGTTTCCGAGGTGACCACCACGGCCTCGAACCGGTGATCGCCGAGCTCGGCGGCGCCGTGCGCATCATCGCTCCTGACCTGCCCGGCTTCGGGGCATCCGATCGCCTGCTCGGCCGGGACCACAGCGTCGCAGGGTACGGCGACTGGCTGGCCGCCTTCATCGACGCGCTCGACCTGCAGGACGCCGTCGTGCTGGGGCACTCCTTCGGCTCCATTGTGGTGTCCGAGGCCGTCGCCGCGGGTCTGCCGGTGAAGCGCCTGGTGCTGGTGAACCCGATCGCCGCCCCCGCGCTGGCAGGTCCCAGCGGCATCCTCACCCGCCTTGCCGTGTTCTATTACTGGTTGGCCGCCGCCCTGCCGGAGCGGGCCGGCTTCGCCCTGCTGCGCAATCGGGTGATCGTGCGGGTGATGAGCGTCGCGATGGCGAAGACTCGCGACCCGCGGCTGCGCCGCTGGATCCACGACCAGCACGACCGGTATTTCAGCGTGTTCTCCGACCGCCGCGTGGTGCTGGAGGCGTTCAGGGCGTCGGTCAGCTCCGATGTCAGCCACTTCGCGCCGTCGATTACCGTTCCCACCCTGCTGATCGCCGCCGCCGAAGACCAGATCACCTCGGTCGCCGCCGAGCGCCGCCTGCAGGCGCTGTTCCCCGATGCCCGGCTGATCGTGATTCCGGATGTCGGACACCTGATCCACTACGAAACGCCGAAGCCCGCCGCCCAGGCGATCGAGGCATTCCTCACCGAAACGGCGGATCGCTCGTGAAACTTGTCGTCGACTGCCGCTACACCCGCATCGGCCGCCATGACGGCATCAGCCGGTACACGGCGGGCATCGTGACCGCCCTGGCGAAGCGGCATCCGGTGACCATGCTGATCTCCGACAAGCGGCAGCTGACCATGCTGCCCGACCTGCCGTGGCAGCTGATCTCGGCGCCCACCAGCTGGCGGGAGCCGTTCGTCGCCCGCCAGGTGAACGCGCTGAACCCCGACATCGTGTTCACCCCGATGCAGACCATGGGCACCTTCGGGCGCCGCTACAAGCTGGTCTCCACGCTGCACGACCTGATCTATTTCGCGCATCCGACCCCGCCGCGCAACCTGCCCTGGGCGATCCGGTTGCTCTGGCGGCTGTACCACCTGGCCTGGTGGCCGGAGCGGATGCTGCTGAACCGGGCAGACGCGGTGGCGACCGTGTCGCAGACCACCCGTGACCTGATGCTGCGGCACCGGCTGACCAAGCGGGAGATCGCCGTGGTCCACAACGCCGCCGACCACCGGCCGGCCGTGCACCGCACGCAACCGGCGACCCGCGACCTGGTCTACATGGGCTCGTTCATGCCGTACAAGAACGTGGAGACGCTGGCGAGCGCGTTGCAGCACCTGCCCGGGTACCGGCTGCACCTGATGAGCCGCCCGGCGGAGGCCGACCAGGCCAGACTGGCGGCGCTGGCGCCGGAGGGCGCGCTGGTGTTCCACAACGGGGCGACGGATGACGCGTATGACGCGCTGCTCGCGGCCGCGTTCGCCCTGGTCACCGCGTCCCGGGACGAAGGATTCGGCATCCCGCTGGTCGAGGCGATGGCGCACGGCACACCGATCGTGGTCAGCGACATCCCCATCTTCCGGGAGATCGGGGGAGAGGCCGCCGTTTACTTCCCGTCGGACAGTGTCGGCGAGGCGGCCGCCGCGATCCGCTCGCTGGAGGACCCGGACCTGTGGCAGCGCCGCTCCCGGCTGGCCGGGGTTCAGGCGGCCCGGTTCGACTGGGACAGCTCCGCCGACGTGCTGCTCGACCTGCTGGAGCGGGTGGCCGGCGCCCGTGCCGAAACACCCACGCCCCCGAACTGACGCCCGCGTCAGACCAGCCGGTCGCGCAGGCGGGTGAGGATCTCGGTGGTTCCGGCGTCGATCTTCAGCACCGAGCGGCCGTCGCCCTTGGTCGGTCCGCGGTTGATGATCACGATCGGCATGTGCCGGCGCCTGGCCTGCTCCAGTAAGCGGATTCCGGAGTTCACCGCCAGCGACGAGCCGGCGACGATGAACGCCGACGCGGCCAGCACCATCGACCGTGCCTCCGCGAACTTCTCGGTGGGCACCAGCTCGCCGAAGAACACCACCTGCGGTTTCAGCATCCCGCCGCAGACCGTGCACTCCGGCAGCACGAACGCGTCGATGTCGCTGACCTCGACGTCCCCGTCCGGCGCCAGCCGCACCGCGTCCGGTGCTTCCAGCCAGGGGTTGTCCGCGCTGATCCGCGCGGCGATGGCGTCGCGCGCGTAGATCTGCCCGCAGACCAGGCACCCCACCCGGTCCATCGTGCCGTGCAGGTCGACCACGCGCTGCGATCCGGCTGCCAGGTGCAGGCCGTCCACGTTCTGGGTGATCACCCCGTTGGTGAGGCCCGCCTGCTCCAGGCTGGCGAGCGCCTCGTGCCCCGGGTTCGGGTGCACGCTCGAGAACCGCTTCCAGCCCAGGTGACTGCCCGCCCAGTAACGCTTGCGGTAGCGCAGGTCGGCCAGAAACTGCTGGTAGGTCATCGGATTGCGCGGCAACGCCCCCTCACCCCGGTAGTCCGGGATGCCGGAGTCGGTGCTCAGCCCCGCGCCGGTGAGCACCGCGGTGATGCGGCCGCTCAGCATGTCGGCGGCGGCGTCGGCTTGCGCATCGAGCTCGTGACTGGCGTGGATGATCATGCTGACTTTCGGTGGGGGTGGCTGCTGCAAGAATAAACGGACGCGGCATCCGGAATCTTCCGATTTCCTTCAGAACCGCCGGAGCGGAGCAACAGCAGGTGCGAATTGTGCAGATCGACGACCTCGATCACGAGGGCCTCAGCGACTACACGCAGCTGACGGATGTCGCGTTGCGGCGCGTGCGGGAGCCGGAGGGTGGCCTGTACATCGCCGAGTCGACCAAGGTGATCCAGCGTGCCCTTGCGGCCGGACACCAGCCGCGTTCGGTGCTGCTGCAGGACAAGTGGCTCGGCGACGTTGCCCCGTTCCTCGAGAGCTACGACGTGACCGTGTACCTGGCCGAACCGGAGCTGCTGGAGCGGCTGATCGGGTTCAACCTGCACCGCGGTGCCCTCGCCGCGATGCACCGTCCGCCGCTGCCGTCGGTTGACGACATCCTGCGCGACGCCCGCCGGGTGGTGGTGCTGGAAGACATCGTCGACCACACCAACGTCGGGGCCATTTTCCGCAGTGTCGCCGGGCTCGGCGCGGACGCGGTGCTGATCAGCCCCCGCTGCGCCGACCCGCTGTACCGGCGCAGCGTGCGCGTGAGCATGGGCACCGTGCTGCAGGTGCCGTGGACGCGCATTCCGGAATGGCCGGAAGCCGCCGATGTGCTGCACGCCGCGGGCTTCGAAGTGGCGGCTCTGGCGCTGACCGATGACGCCGTGCCGCTCGATGAGTACGCGGCATCCGCCCCTGACCGGGTGGCGCTGCTGCTCGGGTCGGAGGGCGATGGTCTCACCCATTCGGCGTTGGCCGGCGCCGATCGGGTGGTGACGATCCCGATGCTGCACGGGGTGGATTCGCTGAACGTGGCGTCGGCGAGTGCCGTCGCGCTCTGGGCGCTGCGGCTGCCGGCCGCGGCGTCTGCCTGATCCGGCCTGCCTGATCCGGCCAGTTAGCGGGATTCCTCGTTCGCCGCTCGCACCCGGTCGACGAGCTCCCGCCACGGTCCCTGCACCTGGGGTTCGGTGAGCACCACCTCGTGCGGTTCGCAGCGGATCCGGTAGATGTAGCGGTCGGGCAGCTGCGGGGCGGGCGGCACGTCGTCCCACGGCAGGTCGTGCAGGAACGCCGACCATCGGGGGGCGTCCGGCTGGTCGTCGACCTGCAGCTCCCAGGTGGCGCGGAGCCCGGCGAAGCCGCCGGTGCGCACCACGATCACCTTCATGCGGCCGATGCTACTCCGACCGTTCCGCCGGCAGCAGTACCCCCACGCTCTCCCACGCCACCACCACCGCATCGGCCTCGCGCGAGCCCGCGCCGTGGCGTTCCGCGGCGACCTCGATGGTGGCGCGCGCGAAGCCGGCGAAATCGACCGTCGTCGGCAGGTCGTCGCGCATCACCGTGTCGAACCAGATGTGCCCGGCGGCCTCCCAGGCGTTGCCGCCGAGGGCATCGGCCACCAGGTAGAACGCCCGATTCGGGATGCCGGAGTTTAGGTGCACCCCGCCGTTGTCCTCGTCGGTGTCGATGTAGCCGTCCATGCTGGCCGGTTGCGGGTCGGTGCCCAGCACGTCGTCGTCGTACGCGGTGCCCGGCGCCTTCATCGACCGGATGGCCCGGCCTTCCACCTGGTCGGTGAACAGGCCCTCGCCGATCAGCCAGCTCGCGCTGGCCACATCCTGACCGAGCGCGTGCTGCTCCACCAGCGCGCCGAAGACGTCGGAGATCGACTCGTTCAACGCGCCGGACTGACCCTGATACGGCAGGTTGGCGCTGTACTGGATGACGCCGTGCGCCAGCTCATGCCCGATCACGCTGAGCGACGCGGTGAACCGGGTGAATACCTCGCCGTCTCCGTCACCGAAGACCATGCGCCGGCCGTCCCAGAACGCGTTGTCGTAGTGGTGCCCGTAGTGCACGCTCGCCTCCAGCGGCAGGCCGACCCCGTCGATGGAGTCGAGGCCGAACTGGGTCCAGAACAGCGCGTGGGTATGGCCGAGACCGTCATACGCCTCATCGACCGCGGGATCACCGGTGGCCGGGTTACCCTCGCTCCGCACCAGCCGCCCGGGCAGGATCTCGAGTCCCGCGGCATCCGAAATCCATCGCTGCGGCAGGCCGGGCTCCCGGTCCGGCGCGGGCATGGCGCCTCGCCTCGGATGCGCGGGCGGTTCACCCTCGCGGATGCCGCGCAGCGGGACATCCGTCAGCAACGACTGGCGGGCTGCGTCGGCTGCCACCGCGAACCGCGGGTCGTCGACCCGGGCCAGCCTGGCCAGCAGATACGGCGGCACGATGCTGCGACGAACGGCGGGATGCGGTGTGGCTGCCATGACCCGAGTGTGCCAGTTCATACACTGATCGGGTGCCTCTGACCCGCAACCAGATCTATCGCAGGCGGCGGATCGCCGTGTTCAGCAGTATCGGCGTCGTGCTCGGCAGTCTCGTCTACCTGCCGATGACCCTGCTGGCGCCGCTGACGCCCGCGACGGCGGTGGTTCAGCCGTACTCGGTGGCGCCGAGCGTCGCGGCCGAGGTGTCCGTTCCCAGCTACGGCGCGAGCCTGATCGCCGCCGACGGGTACGGCACGCTCGCCCGCGGTGGCAGCGAGGCTGCGGTGCCGATGGCGAGCATCACCAAGGTGATCACCTCGCTCGTCGTGCTGGAGAAGAAGCCGCTGAAGCCGGGGGAGTCCGGGCCGTCGGTGACCACGACGGCAGAGGATGTCGCGGTCTATGACGACTACCTGACGGTGAACGGCTCGGTGAAGCCGGTGCGCGCCGGGCTGAGCTTCACCGAGTACGAACTGCTGCAGCTGGTGCTGATCGAGTCGGCGAACAACTACACTGAGACCCTGGTGAACTGGGCGTTCGGCTCGCAGGAGGCCTACCTGCCGGTGGCGCGCGAGTGGCTGAGCACGCACGGCTTCACCGGCATCACGGTGGCGGATTCCACCGGGATCTCGCTTGAGAACACCGCAACGGCCACCGACCTTGTGGCTCTGGCACAACTGGCGCTGCAGCATCCGGTGATCGCCGAGATCGTGGCGACGCCCGGCCTGCGGATGCACGACATCGGCATGCTCGAGAACAGCAACCCGGTGCTCGGAGAGGCGGGTGTCACCGGGCTGAAGACCGGAACCCTGCGGGTGTTCGGCTACAACCTGCTGTTCACCGCCAGTCACCAGGTGGGGGACACCCAGATCAGCCTGTACGGGGTGGTGATGGGAGCGCCGAACGATGCCCGGCTGGAACAGGACGTGCTGGCGTTGTTGCAGAGCGCGACCGCCGGTTTCCAGGAGGTGTCGCTCGTCACCGCCGGATCGGTGCTCGCCGAGTACGGCACCGCGTGGGGTGACACGGCCCGACTGGTGGCCGACGAATCCGAGTCCGTGGTGGTCTGGGGCGGCACCGCGATCTCCGTGCTGGTCAGCGGCGACCCGGTGACCACCGGAGAGGCCGGCGAGGAGGCCGGCACTGCCACGTTCGTGGTCGGCGATCGCACTATCGAGCTGCCGCTGGTGCTGGATTCGGATGTCGCGGACCCTGGCTTCTGGTGGCGCCTCGCCAACCCCGTGGCGCTGCTTTAGGGTCGCGACCGCAAGCTGGTCGTCTGGGTCGGCCGCCTAGTCGTCGGCGAGGCGCGCCGAGCCCGCATCCGGGCGCTTCGGCAGCACGTTGTCGCCGGAGGACTGGTGCCGGATGCGGCGGACCACCCATGGCACCAGGTGCTCCCTGGCCCAGCCGATGTCGTCCACCCTCGCCTGCCGCCAGGTGGGGTGCGGCAGCGGCTCCGGCGCGTACGGCGCCAGGTCGTTCTCCACGTTCAGTGCCGCGAGCACCATCCGGGCGATCATGTGGTGGCCGATCGGGGAGAAGTGCAGCCGATCTGCGGCCCACATGCGCGGGTCCTTCAGCTCACGCATCGCCCACATGTCCGCAATGATCGCGTCGTGGCGCTGTGCGATGGCGCGGAGGTTTTCGTTGTAGATCGCCACCTTGCCGCGCACCCTGCCGAGCACCGGGGTCATGCCGATGTCCGGGCCGGTGAAGAGTACGACGGTGGCGCCGTCGGAGCGCAGCCCGGTGACGAGCGTCTCTACCCGGCGGGCCACCTCATCGGGGTCGGTGCTGGGGCGGATGATGTCGTTGCCGCCCGCCGACACGGTGATCACGTCGGGGCGCAGCAGCAGCGCGGCTTCCAGCTGCTCGTCGATGATCTGCTGCAACAGCCGGCCGCGGATTGCGAGGTTGGCGTAGGCGAAGTCGGGGGAACTCTCGCCGAGCGTCTCGGCCACCCGGTCTGCCCAACCGCGGTGCCCGCCCTTGCTGCGCGGTTCCGGGTCGCCGATTCCTTCGGTGAAGGAGTCGCCAATCGCGACATATCGCGACCACGGATGCTGCTGGGTCATTGGTCAAGGGTGCCAAAATTCTGCGACACGCGCCAATTTACCTTTGACCCCCGAATAGGGGATATGCCAAGCTATGTCATGCGCCACTGAGATTCGGTGACGCGCACAACAAAATATGCTGGAGGTCCTTGTGGGTTTCTTTAGTTTCCTCATTCTGGGTCTGATTGCCGGCGCGATCGCAAAGTTGATCCTGCCGGGCCGTCAGGGTGGTGGCTGGTTCATCACCCTGCTGTTGGGAGTCGTCGGGGCATTCCTTGGCGGCCTGCTGGGCGGACTCCTGTTCGGTCGCGGTCTCACCGAGTTCTTTGACCTCGGCACGTGGCTGCTCGCCATTGCGGGGGCGATCGTCGTCCTGCTCATCTATGGCATGGTGACCCGTCGCAGCAACGCTACCTAACTAGGCCCATCAGCCCGCAGCGGATGCCGATTCGTCGGCATCCGCTGCGCTGGTTAACCGGCGGTTCTGCGTACCTAGACCGATGATCTGCGCTGTCAGCGGTGACTGCGAGAATGAGCGCATGGGCAAACAAGACGGGTCGGGGCGCCTCATCACCACCGAGCCGGTCGATGATGCGACCGCCACGATCATGCACGTCGACATGGACGCCTTCTTCGCCTCGGTCGAACTGCTCAGCCGCCCAGAGCTCCGCGGCAAGCCCGTGATCGTGGGTCATACCGGTGCGCGTTCGGTGGTCACCGCGGCCACCTATGAGGCCAGGCGGTTCGGCGTCAACTCGGCGATGCCGATGTCGATCGCGCTGCGTCGCTGCCCGCAGGCCATCGTGCTCGAACCGCACTTCGACGAGTATGTGCGCTGGTCCAAGCACGTCATGGGCATCCTTGAGCAGTTCACCCCGCTGGTCGAGCCGCTCAGTATCGATGAGGCGTTTCTGGATGTCGCGGGCGCCAAGGCGTTATTCGGAGGGTCGTATGCGATCGGCACCGAGCTGCGCCGGCGGGTGCGGGCGGAGACCGGGCTGGTCTGCTCGGTCGGCGCGGCGGCCACCAAGTACGTGGCGAAGCTCGCGTCCGGCCGCAGCAAACCCGACGGGCTGCTGGTGATCCCGGCATCCGACACCATTGATTTTCTGCACCCCCAGCCGATCACCGCCCTCTGGGGCGTCGGCGGCAAGACGGCGGAGCACCTCACCCGGCTCGGGCTGCGCACCGTCGGTGATCTCGCCACCACGCCGATCGAGGCGTTGCGGTCGACCATCGGCGACGCCGGCGCCACCCGGCTGCACGAGCTCGCCTGGGGCCGTGACCCGCGCGGCGTGAGCACGGAGCATGAGGAGAAGAGCGTCGGGCATGAGGTGACCTTCGAGTACGACATCACCGACCCCGAGACGATCCGCCGGGAGCTGCTGCGGCTGTCCGACATGGTGGGGGTGCGGTTGCGCCGGCACGGCGTGCTGGCGCGCACGGTGGCGCTGAAACTGCGGTTCGGTGACTTCAGCACGATCACCCGGTCGAAGACGCTCGCTGAGGCCACCGACCTCGGTCGACGCATCTTCGAGGAGGCCCGCGCGCTGTACGAGGCCACCGGCAAGCAGCACGCGCGCATCCGCCTGGTCGGAGTGCGCGCCGAGCAACTGGTCGGCGACGACACGCTGATGCAGGGGCTGTGGGATCCCGACGAGGACTGGCGTGAGGCGGAACACGCGGTCGACGCGGTGAGCGCGCGATTCGGTGCGGGGATGATCCGCCCGGCGTCGCTGATGAAACGGCCGCAACCGCCCGCCGAGTGAGCGTCGCGGCGGGCGGTGTCACCGCTGGCGGGTAAAGTCTTCTCCAGTGAGTAACGCAACCCCGCAACAGAGTCCAGTAGGCAATTTCGCGGCGGAGCACCTCTCACCGAGCTTCCCGGGCCGCGCGCCGTGGGGTACCGCCAACAAGCTGCGAGCTTGGCAGGCCGAGGCCCTGCAGGAGTACTTCAAGCACGAGCCCAAAGACTTCCTGGCGGCGGCAACCCCCGGCGCCGGAAAGACCACGTTCGCCCTCCGGCTCGCCACCGAGCTGCTGTCGCGCGGGGTGATTGACCGCATCACCGTGGTGGCGCCGACCGAGCACCTGAAGAAGCAGTGGGCGGACGCCGCACACCGGGTCGGCATCCGGCTCGACCCTCGGTTCAAGAACAGCGACGGCTGGCACAGCCGCCAGTACCACGGCGTGGCCGTGACCTACGCCCAGGTGGCGGTGCGGTCCGGCCTGCACAAACAGCTCACCGAATCCGGCCGCACCCTGGTCATCCTCGATGAGATCCACCACGGCGGCGACGCGCTCAGCTGGGGCGACGCCATCCGTGAAGCGTTCGAGCCCGCCGCCCGCCGGCTGTCACTCACCGGCACGCCGTTCCGTACCGACACCGCCCCCATCCCGTTCGTGCGCTACCTGCGCGACGAGAAGGGCATCCGCACCTCGCAGACCGACTACAACTACGGCTACGGCAACGCCCTGGCCGACGGCGTCGTGCGGCCGGTGCTGTTCATGGCCTACGCCGGCACCATGCGCTGGCGCACCACGATGGGCGACGAGATGTCCGCCCGGCTCGGCGAGGGCGACACCAAGGACATCACCTCGCAGGCTTGGCGCACCGCGCTTGACCCCGAGGGCTCCTGGATTCCCACCGTGCTGCGCGCCGCAAACGTGCGCCTGAGCGAGGTGCGACAGACGGTTCCGGATGCCGGTGGCTTGGTCATCGCCACCGACCACTACGCCGCGAAGGCCTACGCCGCCCATCTGCGCGAGATCACCGGAACCATGCCCACCTTGGTGCTCAGCGACGACAAGGAAGCCAGCGAGCACATCGACAAGTTCTCGGCGGGCACCGACCGCTGGATGGTGGCGGTGCGGATGGTGTCCGAGGGCGTGGACGTGCCGCGCCTGGCCGTCGGCGTGTACGCAACCAGCGCATCCACCCCACTGTTCTTCGCCCAGGTGGTCGGCCGTTTCGTGCGCACCCGCCGTCGTGGCGAGACCGCGACGATCTTCCTGCCGAGCGTGCCGGGGCTGATGGCGCTGGCCGAGAAGCTCGAGCTGGAACGCGACCACGCCCTCGACCGGGAGTCGAGCGGTGACGGCGACATGTACAACCCGGAAGACGCCATGGTGGCGGAGGCGAACCGGGACTCAAAGGCGTCGGACAGCCTGCTGGCGGAGTACACCTGGCAGGCGCTGGAGTCGGACGCCCAGTTCGACAAGGTCATGTTCAACGGCGACGAGTACGGCCAACTGGTTGAACCGGAAACCCCCGAGGAGTTCGAGTTTCTCGGGCTGCCCGGGCTGCTCGAACCCGAGCAGGTCAGCGAACTGCTCAAGCACCGCCAGGCGCGGCAATCCCACCGGGTTTCGGAGCGGCAGAGCACCATGCCGCCCGAGGAGGTTCCGCAGCCGCTGTACCGCACCCTGAAGGAGCAGCGCAGCCTGCTGAACAGCCTGGTCGGTATCTGGGCCAAGAACACCAAAGAGCCGCACGGGATCGTGCACGCCGAGGTGCGGCGGATCTGCGGCGGCCCGGCGGTACCGCAGGCGAGCGTGTCGCAGCTGCAGGCGCGCATCGACCTGCTGCGCAAGTGGATGGCGGGCGGCAAGCCCTAAGCCGGTCTCCGATGGAACCGGCTACCGGTCGTCGCTGTGCGGATTGCGGCGCCCGCGCTGGTGCGCGTCCCGCAGTTCCAGCCCGGCCAGCACGTCGGCGGCGCGCTGCTCGGCGGCCTTATCGCTCTTCTTGGTGCCCCGCGGCGGCAGCTGCACCGTCTCTTCGGCGTGGATCCCCGCCTGCAGTTGCCGGCCACGCTCTAGCTCGGAATCCAGCTCGGCCCCGAACAGCAGCGCCAGGTTGCTGATCCAAATCCAGAGCAGGAAGATGATCACCCCGGCGAGCGAACCGTACGTGTTGCCATAGTTGCCGAAGTTGCTCACGTAGAAGCCGAATCCGAACGAGGCAAGCCCCCAGACCACCAGCGCGAACACGGCGCCGACGCTGATCCAGCGGAACTTGGGCTGCTTGATGTTCGGGGCGGCGTAGTAGAGCAGGGCGACGACGATCACGCCGATGACGATGACCACCGGCCACTTGGCGATGTTCCAGACCAGCAGCGCCTCCTCGCCGAGGCCAAAGAACGCCCCCAGCGCCTGGGCAATGGGGCCGCTCAACACGAGGAGAACCGCCGCGATGGTCAACAACACGAGGGTGATGATGGTCACCAGCAACTGCATCGGCCTCAGCTGCAGGAAAGTGCGGCCCTCCTCGATGGAGTACATGCGATTCATGGCGCGGCTGAACGCCCCGACGAAGCCGGATGCCGACCAGATGGCGCCGACGATACCGACAACAAACGCGAGGCCCGCACCAGGGGTGCGGATCAGGTCTTCGATCGGGCCGCGGATGGTGTCGATAGTGTCTGCCGGCACTAATCCGCCGAGCAGCTCGAGGAGCGCGCCGGTGGTGGCCTCGGCCTGTCCGAAGATCCCGAGCAGCGACACGATGGCCAGCAGCGCGGGGAAGATCGCCAGAACCGCGTAGTAGGTGAGCGACGCCGCGATATCGATGCACTGGTCGCGACCGAACTCGCGCAGCGTCTTCTTCAGCACATAACCCCACGACGGCTTGGTGATTTCCGTGAGGCTGTCGGGCTTCCGCGGGTCGTCGGGATGCGGCGCGGTCGCGGCCCGCTCGCTCGCCTGCTCGGTCTGCTCAGCCACGGCGCATCCGATCTCGCACGATGGAGCTGATGACGACGACTCCGACGGCTGCTCCGAGCGTTACCGTCAGCACGAATGCCCCGGGGTTCGCTCTCAGGTCACGGCGGAAGGTTGCCCAGACCCGCAGCGCGTGCGTCTTGACGTCAAGCTTGTCGCGGATCGCCTCGACGGTGTCCTCGAGGTCATCCCGAGTGCGTGCCACGTGCAGCTTGAGCTCGTTGGTTCCGGTGTGCTCGAGCGCGTCGGCGTCACGGTGCCCGTTCCGGTCATCTGTACCCTGCGTGATCGACCTCGTCATCCCTCCACGCTACGGTGTCGACGAAACGATGCAACCGGTATTCAGGATTGGACGGATGCCGCGGCAATCTGCTGTGCGATGTCTTCGACGCTGTCAAGCTCACCGCTTGTGACCGCAATCGTCAGCTCGTATGCATCGTCGTTCGAGAAGGTGAACCGCCGTCCGTTGACACCCAGGAACACAATTGTCGCGGCGAGGGCCAGCCGCTTGTTTCCGTCGATCAGCACCTGGTGGCGCGCGATGGACAGCACCGGCCGGAGCGCCGGCGCCCGCTCAGCCCAGCTGTTCCGCCCAGTGCCGCAGGAACAGGGCGCCGGCATCGTCGTGAATGGCGTCGCCGAACGTGCGCACGTCGTATGGGGTTTCCGGCACGCCGTCCTTCGGCCTGACATCGACGTGGGTGACGTCGAAGCCGGCGGCATGCAGGTAGTCGGCCATGGCGTAGTCGGTGCGGGAATCGCCGACCGTGCGCCACAGATGCGGCAGCTCGCCGGTGGTGCGCAGCTCGGCCAGGGCACGGTCGGCGCCGAGGTCCTTGCCGAGCTTCACCGACTCGATGTCGGTGGAGATGATGGTGGGGTCGATCCGGAACGGCGTGTTTCCTGCGGCATCCGTGACCCGACGCGTGCCCCATTCCCCGCCGATGCCGAGTTCTGTAAACAGGGCGAAGGCGTCCTCGTTGAAACGCTGCTGCTGGTCGAGGTAGTCGGCGCTCGACACGTCGGTGCGCTGCTCCACCGAAACCATGGCGCGCTTGGTGTGGTCGAAGAACATCCAGTCGGAGTACTTCTCGCGCACCAGCGTGTCAATCGCGGCGGAATACGCGGCCGGCAGCGAGACGGACGGGTCGACGTACAGCTCGCCCATGCCGTCTGCGGTGATCGGGAACACCACGGCGCCCTTCTCACACACCCCGAGCACGCGGGCGTCGCGGCCGAGTCCACCCTCGATCATGGGCGCAACCACCTCGTCGCGGATGAACGTGTCAGAGCGGCCGGTGTTGAAGACGACCGGCACCCCGGCGTTCGCCAGGGTGACCAGGTCATCACGGATGCTGCGGATGGCGATGGTGCGGCTGACGGGGCTGGCGATAGGGCCGTCGACGTCGAGCAGGAGGCCGAGGGGAGGAAGGGAAGTCACTTACACAACGCTACCCGGGCTGGGTCAGCGGAAATCTCGCGAGGTGTGCACCGTTTTGATGGTCAGCGATTCCATCCGGTCGGCGACAAGGTTGGTGACCCCCTCCGAGGAACGCTCCAAGATGCCGCGCACGATCATCGCCGGCGCCTCCCGCGCCACCCGGCGGTAGCGGTTCCACACGCCGATGCTGCAGATCACGTTGATCAGCCCGGTCTCGTCCTCGATATTGAGGAAGGTGATGCCGCTCGCGGTAGCCGGCCGCTGCCGGTGAGTGACCACACCGCCGACCTCGATCCGCCGACCCGACTCGGTCTGCCGCAGGGCGGATGCGGTGAACACACCGCGAGTGTCCAGCGCCGGACGCAGCAGCCGGATGGGATGGTCGTCGGTGGAGATGCCGGTGGCCCACAGGTCGGAGATCAGGTCGTCGGCCTTCGTCGGCATCGCGAACAGCGGCGGCTGCACCGCGACGATGCTGCCGCTCAGGTATTCCGGACGGTCCTGGGCGGCCGGCGCCGCATTCCACATTGCTTCACGCCGGTTGAGGCCGAGCGCGTCGAACGCGCCGGCCGCCGCCAGCGCCTCCAGTTGGATGGTGGAAAGTCCCACTCGGCGGGAGAGGTCGGCCATCGACCGGTACGGCCCGTAACTGTCGCGTTCGGCGACGATCCGCTCGGCCAGCTTGTCGCCGATCGAGGTGACCTCGGAGAGGCCGAGCCGCACCGCGAACGCGGCATCCCGACGATGCCGGGGGAAGTCTTCGGGCAGCGCCGCATCAAACTCGGCCATCGGCGGCTGCTCGAGGTTGAGGCATCCGTCGTCGCCGCTGGTCTCGACAGGCTCGACCAGCGGAGAGATCGATTCCAACCCGGCCTGCGCCCCAGAGAGCTGGATGTCGGGCCGCCGCACCTGAACGCCGTGCCGGCGCGCGTCGGCGGTGAGGGTCTGCGGCGAGTAGAAGCCCATCGGCTGGGCCCGCAGCAGCGCGGCGAGGAACGCCGCAGGGTAGTGCAGCTTGAACCAGGCGCTGGCATAGACCAGCAGCGCGAAGCTGATCGAGTGGCTCTCGGCGAAACCGAAGTTCGCGAACGCCTCGATCTTGCCGTAGATGTCGTCGGCGACATCCCCGGTGATGCCGTTCGAGGCCATCCCGGCGTACAGCTTGTCGCGCAGCTTGCCGATCTTCTCCACGCCGCGTTTCGAGCCCATCGCGCGGCGCAGGTGGTCGGCGTCCTCGGCGGTGCAGCCGCCGACCGCCATCGCCATCTGCATCAGCTGCTCCTGGAACAACGGCACGCCGAGAGTGCGCTCGAGCGGTTCGACCAGCAGCGGGTGCAGGTAGCTGACCGGCTCCTGGCCGAGCTTGCGGCGGATGAACGGATGCACCGCGCCACCCTGGATCGGACCGGGCCGCACCAGCGCGATCTCGACCACCAGGTCGTAGAACCGACGCGGCTTCAGCCGGGGGAGCACCCCCATCTGGGCGCGGCTCTCCACCTGGAACACGCCGATCGAGTCGGCGCGGCAGAGCATGTCGTAGACGCCCTGTTCCTCCTTCGGGATGGTGTCGAGCGCCCAGGTCTCGCCGGTGTGCTCGCGCACCAGGTCGATCGTGTACTGCAGTGCGGCGAGCATGCCGAGGCCGAGCAGGTCGAACTTCACCAGGCCCATCCAGGCGCAGTCATCCTTGTCCCATTGCACGACGGTGCGGTTCTCCATGCGGGCGTGCTCGATCGGCACCACCTCGCCGACCGGCCGGTCGGTGAGCACCATGCCGCCGGAGTGGATGCCGAGGTGCCGCGGGAAGGTCAGCACCCGTTCGGCCAGGTCGATCACCGGCTGCGGGATGTCGTGGTCGCCGCTGGAGATCTCGGCGCCCCAGCGTTCCACCTGCTTCGACCAGGCATCCTGCTGGCCGGGGCTGTAGCCGAGCGCCTTGGCCATGTCGCGCACCGCGAACTTGGGCCGGTAGCTGATCACGTTGGCCACCTGCGCGGCGTTGCGGCGGCCGTACTTGCGGTAGACGTACTGGATCACCTCTTCCCGCCGGTCGGAGTCGAAGTCGACGTCGATGTCCGGCTCCTCCTCGCGCATGCTGGAGAGGAACCGCTCGAACGGCAGCTGGTAGAAGATCGAATCGACCGCGGTGATACCGAGCAGGTAGCAGACCGCCGAGTTGGCGGCAGAGCCACGACCCTGGCAGAGGATGCCGCCGCCCTTGGCGTACTGCACGATGTCCCGCACGATCAGGAAGTAGCCCGGAAAGTCCTTCTGCTCGATCACGTCGAGTTCCCGTTCGATGCGGGCCCGGTTCTCAGGAGTGAGCTTCGGGTACTTCACCGGCACGGCATCCCAGACCAGCTGCCGCAGCCAGCTCATCGGGGTGTGCCCGTCCGGCACCTCCTGCTTCGGCAGGCCCGGGCGCACACTGCGCAGCCGGAAGCTCAGGTCGTCGGCCACCTCGACCGTGCGTTCCACCGCACCGGGGTAGCGCCGGAACCGGGCGAGCATCTCCGCGCCGGAGCGCAGGTGGGCGCCACCGGATGCCGGCAGCCAGCCGTCCATGTCATCGAGGCTGCGGCGGGCCCGCACGGCGGCGATCGCGTCGGCGACGTGCCGCTGCCGCGGGCTGGCGTAGTGCACGTTGCCGGTGGCGACGGTGGGCAGCGCCAGCCGGTCGGCGATGCGGGCGAGCGCGTCGTTGTGGGTGCTATCGAGCGGATGTCCGTGATCGGTGAGTTCCACCAGCACGTTCTGGCGGCCGAACCGCTCGATCAGCTCGAGTACCTCGCGTTCGGCGGCGTCGTCGCCGACTGCCCGAAGCGCCTGCCGCACCCGGCCCTTGCGGCATCCGGTCAGCACCATCCACTGCCCGCCGGCTCGGTCGGTGAGGTCGTCGAGGTCGTACACCGGGCGGCCCTTCTCCGCCGCGGTGCCGCGGCCGGCGCTGCTGCCGCCGCCGGTGCCGCCGGCCTCGTTCAGCTGCGCCTCGGTGAGCGCGGCGGCCAGCCGGTGGTAACCCTCTTGCTGCCGGGCAAGCACGACGAGATGGCTGCCCTCCGGGTCGGGCACCCCGTTCTGTGGCGCGCTCAGCCCGAGCGAGAGTTCCGCCCCGAAGATCGTGTCGACGTCGTAGCTCTCGGCGGCCTCGGCCATCCGCACCACCCCGTAGAAGCCGTCGTGGTCGGTCAGAGCGAGGGCGTGCAGCCCGAGCCTGCTGGCTTCCTCGAGCAGTTCCTCCGGTGGGCTGGCGCCGTCGAGGAAACTGAAGGTGGAGTGGGCGTGCAGTTCCGCATACGGCACGCGCGCGGCATCCGGTGTCTTCTGGATCTCGGTCGGTTCGTATTTCTCGCGCTTGTTCGACCAGGCCGGGCTGTCGCCGCCGTCGGCCGCGACCGGACGCGAGGCCGGGCGGCGCGAATCGGACAGTCTGCGTTCGAACTCCGACCAGGGGATCGGGGGGTTGCTCCAGCCCATCAGCCATGACCCCCATAGCTCCAGCGTGTGAGCGCCGTACTTTCTGCCGAGCGCCGCCGCGATATCAGCGGCGCTCGTGAGTTTTCACGGCGCTCGCGTCCGGTTTGGGGATCTTGCACCGTGAGCGCGCTGTTATCGGCCGAGCGCGCCCGCCGCGGCGCCCGCGCTCGGCCGTTCTCGGCGCGCTCGGCTGCGAGGAGGGGTGGAAGCCCCGGTTGGGACGGCACGGGGTTTCGATACGGCGCTGCGCGCCTACTCAACCGACGGGGATACGGCGCGCGCAGCATCAGTCATACCTCGCCTCTGCCCACCAGCCGTGCCCGTCGAGCACCAGCAGCCAGGCCAGGCCGTCCCCGTCGACCACCTGGAACCGGTTCGCGTGACGGCCGTGCTCGGCATCCCACCAGCGTTCGTCGATCGGCCAGGGCCCGGCCCACGCGGTGATGTCCTTGGAGGTTCCGGATGCCGCGGCGACCAACCGCGCGGGAGCACCGGAGAGCTCGCCGCGGTCATCCACCGCCACCGCCTGACCGGCGAAGGAGAGCACGCTCACCGGATGCGGCGCGGGAAACACGGTCGCCGGGGCCGGGGCCGGCAGGCTGCCGGGCCACGGTTGCTCGGGAGAGCGCAGGAAGGCCGGCCGGTCGCCCCACGGCACTAGGGTGGCCCGGTCGGCCAGGGTGCGGCCGCCGCCGATCGCCACGGTGAGCACCGCCTCATGGCCGAGCATGCTCTGCACCCGGGAGAGCGCGTGGTGGATGCGTTCGTCTGGACCGTCGCCGAACAACCCGCGTTCGTGGTTGCCGATCGCGTCGACGCTCTCAGGCACCACCCGCACCCGGGCGATCGGGGCACCCAGCCCGCTGTCGCCGGTAGCGGTTCCGCTGCCCTGCAACTGCCAGCGCAGCCGGTCGACCACCTCGGCGGCGGTGAACGAGCGGGGATGAAGCCAGCTGCGCTCCGAGATCTCGCCGTTGTCGGCATCCACTTCGATCCGCAGCGCGGTGCAGACCAGCTTCGCGGCGGTGAGCTGGTCGATGAACCGCTCCGCCGCCTCCTTGAACGCGAACGCCGCCTGGTCGATGCGGTCGAGGGGAGGCTCGAACGAGGTGATGGCATCGAGCTGGTCGGGTGGCACCCGCGGGGTGACGCTCTGGGAATCGAGTCCGGACGCGATGGCGTGCAGCCGGGCGCCCTCGTCACCGAACCGCGCCTGCACGTCGAGGCCCTCGAGTGCCGCGAACTCGCCCAGGGAGCGGATGCCGAGCCGGCGCAGCAGGGCCACAAGCGGCGGGCGGTCGATGAGGTCGATGGGCAGCGGAGCGAGGAACTCCGCCGCACCGCCCGCGGGCACGATCCGCACCCGGTCGGTATGCCTGGCCGCCTGCTCCGCGGTGAACGGCCCGTCGGCGATGCCGGCCCGCGCGTGGAATCCGAGATCGCCGAGGCTGCCGACCAGGGTGAGGGCAGCGGCCAGCTCGCCGCCGTAGTACCGGCTGGGCCCGCGGGAGCGTACGGCACACGTGCCCGGACGCAGCAACTGCACGCCAGGGGTCACCCGTTCCAGCTCAGCCAGGGCGGGTTCGAAGGCGCGCGCGTCGAGCGCGGGGTCATAGGGCTGCACGATGAGTTCGGGGCAGCGCGCCTGGGCCTCACGGATGCGCAGCCCCCGCTTCACCCCGTCGGCCCGAGCGGCGGCGGAACAGGCGAACACCAGCCCGCGATCGACCAACGCGATCGGCCGGTCGAGATCGAGGCCGTGCGCGTGCGCCGCGGCGATGACCGGCCAGTCCGGGCACCACAGCACGAGGGTTCTCGTGGCTGGAGCGGAGTGGAACACCCTCCTATTTTCGAACGTATGTTCGAGTAAGTCAAACGTGGCGTATCGGAACGTCTGGAAGGTTCCGTCAGGTTTTCGCTTATCGTTAGAGCTGAGACAGGGGAGTTCGTCTCGTTTTCCATCCGATCGGGGGATGTCGGTGACCGATGCTGTGCCGTGGCTGTGGCCATGGATTCTTGTCTATCCGGTGCTCGTTGTGCTGCTCAACGTCGCCGCGACTGCGACCGGGCTTCGGTCGCCGTACCACGCTCACCGTCTCGGTCGCCGTCGCCGCCATTTACCTCATATGGCGTGTGGTCTTCACGATCCCCACCGAGACGCCGACCGCGATGATCGTGGGCATCACCCTCATCGCCGTGGAGATCATCGGCTTCGCACAGACCGTCGCCTTCACCGCCGTGGTCTGGGCCGCCGCCCCGCCGCGTGCGGTGCCGCTGTCTGCGCTGGCCGCCGAGGATGTGCCGGCGTGGCTGGCAACCCAACGTGAGAAAGGCGTCCGCGAGAACGACGCCTAGGAGGCTCGCGAGGCGAGGCTGCTTCCCACGCCACTTCGCACCGTGCCGTCTTCGCGCACCTGCAGCGCGGAGTCCGGCATCCAGATGCGACGACTGAGCTGTCGGCCGTTACCGGCACCGCTCACCGTGACCGTCACCTGGCGGCCGGCCAGGTAGCCGTGACCGTCGCCGATCCCACCCCATCGGCCCTCAGACACACTGAGCCTGGCTTCGGCCTGCGGCCAGGGACCGAGTGCGATCAGCACCGCCTCACGCTGCCGCAATCTCGCGCTCAGCCGGGATGCCGCCGTCTCGGTGACCCGACCGGACGGCTTCACCACGATCACGGTGAGCGCGTCGGCGATGGCCCCGGTGACGGCAAGCCACTGCTCGCCAGGACGCGGCACCAGCACCACCCGATTCAGGTCGATGCCGAGGCCGGCAGCGGCTTCGGCCCCGAACTCCGGCATGCCCACCACTCCGCACCAGGCGCCGCTCGCCGCAGGCCCGGCCATCAGCGCCATGGCGAGGCTGGCCGACCCTTGCACGGAGTAGCTCGCGCCGACCCGCAGGCCGCCCCCCGGCAGCAGGTCGGCGAGCGCGGGCAGGGTGGGCAGCGTGCGCACCTCAAGCTTGGTCGACTGCATCTGTCGGATGCGCGACTGCAACTCGCGTACCGTGTCCGGCACCCGGGAGAGCTCCCTCATCTCTCTATTATCGAACATACATTCGACAATGTCACCCGCCACCGACATCTCTCAGCAGTTCCGACGCTTAGGAGTCCGACGCTCCGATCACCCGGCGGCCGGTGATCTGCTGCGCCACCACTCGAAGCCAGTGCACCGAGGGCCCGGTGATCCAGTTCACCTGCCGCAGCTGGGTCAGCCGCTCGATCACCGCCAAATCGGTGATCTCCTCGGCAACCCCGACCACGTGCACGCTCCACGCACCGCCGCGGTCCTCGTCCATCCCGTCGACCTCGAATGCGACGAACGGCCAGTCCAGCGCCGCGCGAAACTTGGTGTGGCCACCGGTCGGGAACGCCACACACTTCGATTCGACGTCGAACACATGACTCACCGGAAAGATCTTCGGTCGTCCCTCCACCACCACACCCAGCCGTCCGGTCGCGGACGCCTGCAGCAGCCGATAGCACTCCTCCGCCGGGAGATCCACCAGCCAAGTCTGAATGTTCATGAGCCGCTCCTTCACCGCCTGCGCCTGGCCGGTGAACTGGCACCGACGGCGCTGAACACTGGGCGGGTTGCCGGCACGACGGCCAGATCGCCCGCACCGAACAGCGCCACTCGCTCGTCTTCGATGTCGATCGTGATGCGACGCCCAGAGATCACGACACCCTCCACCCGCAGTCGCCGCATGCCAGCGGGGAGTTCTGGTCGGAGCCAGAACCGCTGTTCCGATGCCACCGGCTCGAGTCCGAGGAGCGTCCGCAGCCACAGCAGCGGGGCGGCGGACGCCCACGCCTGGGGCGAACACGACGAGGGATAGGCGGCAGGCACCCCGAACTCGGAGCGGGTGAAGCCCGCGAACAGTTCCGGCAGCCGGCCGTCGAAGGCCTCCGCTACATCCATCTGTGCGCTGATCAGGTGGGATGCCTCGGTGACGAAGCCGTAGCGGGCAAGACCATACGCCGCGATGGCGGTGTCGTGCGGCCACACCGAGCCGTTGTGGTAACTCACCGGGTTGTACGACGCGGTGTGCGAGTCAAGGGTGCGCACCCCCCAGCCGCTGAAGGTGCCCTCCGCGGTGAGCCCGTCGCGCACGAGCTCGGCCCGGTCTTGGCGCACGATGCCGGTCCACAGGCAATGGCCCACGTTCGACGACCGAACCGCCACCCGCCGCTTGTCGCCGTCCAGGGCCAGAACATAGAACTGGCCGTCCTCGTCCCAGAAGTCCGCGTTGAACCGCTCAAACAACCGGGCCGCCTTGTCCAGGAAACGATCGTGGGTCTCGTCGTCACCCTGCAACGCGGCCAACTCCGCCCGCGCCAAGTACGCGGCGTACACGTATCCCTGCACTTCACACAGCGCGATCGGCCCCACGGCGAGCGCCCCGTCGGCATGCCGGATGGCGTCCCAGGAATCCTTCCACCCCTGATTGGCCAGCCCGAACTCGCCGTGCCGCTGGTACTCGACGTATCCGTCGCCGTCGCGGTCGCCGTATGTCTCAATCCACTCGATCGCGCGATCGACATGGGGCATCAGCGCCTCGAGCAGGTCGTCGTCGCGACCCCACCGTTGGATCTGGGCGGCGAGCATAACGAACAGCGGGGTGGCGTCTGCGGAGCCGTAGTAGATCTCACCGTTCTTGAACGTGTGCGCGTCGGACTCGGAGAACCGCACCTCGTGCAGGATTTTGCCCGGTTCCTCGCCCAGTTCCAGGTGAACCCGGGTGCCTTGCAGACGCCCGAGGGTGAGCAGCACGCCGCGGGCAAGCGACGGGCCGGAGATCAGCGACATCCACGCCGTCATCAGCGAGTCACGACCGAACAGTGTCATGAACCACGGTGCCCCGGCGGCGACGAGCTGGAGGTCCGGATAGTCGTCATCACGGATGCTCAGCGCGTCGAGGTCTCCGGATGTGCGCCGCAGGATGCTGTCAAGCAGCACACTGTCGCTGTCGACAATGAGGCCCACGTCGATCGGCTCGGTGGTCAGCGGAGTCTCGGCATCCGCTCCCTGCTCCGGCCCACGCGGTCCGACCACCGCCCCGTCGATCATCACCCGCACGGCCACGTCCGTGCGCCAGCTCTGTCTGGCACCGAGCGTGAGGGTCCAGACGACCCCCTCCTCATCGATGGTGGCGCCCGACTCCACCTCGACTGCGACCTCCCGAGCGTCGTGCCCACTGCCTCTGGAGAACCGGATGACGCGATCGTCGGAGGTTCTGGCACGATTGCGGTGCACCAGGCGGGACTCCTTCACCTCGAACAGGTCGGCGAAGTCACAGTCCACGTCGAGGCGCAGTGTGAGTTCCACCGAGGTGAGACCGTGGTTGGTGACGATCACCTCATCGTGCATCCCCATCGCGAAATAGCGCCGCCTGCGCACCACCACGTCGGCATCCGCACGGCCCTGGGCGGCACGACCGCGTCCCAGGAAGGTGACCCGCGACGGCATGGGACTGTCCACACCCAGACGCTCGATGCCCTCGCCGTCCAGGGTGAGCACCCAGCGAGACAACACCCTCGTATCGAGCACGAAGAGACCCTGCGTGTGGGTCGGGCGCATGTTGCCGTCGCCGTCGGACAGCGCGAATGAGCGCCCACTGATGAGTGACACACCGCTTTGCAAGCCCTCCACCGAGGCGATGGGGCTCGTGCCCTCGTACGGGGACGTCGCAGCCATCGCTATCCCGCCTCGGTGAGCAACTCCGACTCGGATGCCACCGCTGCCCGCTGCAGAGTTCGTCGGTACAACGACACGTGCCGGGTGATCATGTGCTCCATCGAGAAGCGGTCGACGCAGCGACTCCGGCACACCGACCGGTCGATCTCTGTCAGCCGGTCGACCGCACGGGCCATGCCCGCCACGTCGTGGCAGAGAAAACCGGTGACGCCGTCCTCGACGATTTCGGTAGCGGCCCCCTCGGCGAAGGAGAGCACGGGTGTGCCGCACGCCAGCGCCTCGATCATCACCAGACCGAACGGCTCCCGCCAGCGAATCGGGTTCACGAGCGCCTCGGCATGCGTCAGTAGGCTCACCTTCTCGTCACCACCGACCTGGCCGATGTACTCGATCCCGTTGCCGAGCATGGGCTGCACCACGTCGGCAAAGTAGAGTCGCTCTTCCGGCTCCCACATCTTCGCGGCGATCAGCAGGGGGCGGCCCGACTGCCGAGCGACCGCGATCGCACGGTGCACCCCCTTGTCTGGATGCATCCGGCCGAGGAACAGCAGGTACCCGCCGTCACCCTGACCGACCGGGTACTCGGTCAGGTCGATGCCGTGATGGATCACCGCACGCACGTTCAGTTGCGGGGCGCTCCGCCGCTGGTCGTGGGAGATCGCGACCAGCGAGATGTCGCCCGCCCGCTTTCGAAGCTCCGACACGTACCCGGCACTGAGTTCGCTGTGCAGGGTCGCCGCCACCGGGATGTCGTCGGGTCGGACCGTGGGCATGAGCGGGCCTGTCAGCGTGTGGTCATGGATCAGATCCACATCGGCGAGCGCCCGGTATCCGGCTCTGGCCTGCAGGATGTCGGTGAGCACGCCGCCATTGGTGCCCACGGCGGTCGGGTAGATGAAGCGTTGCTCGACCGGGCAAGTGGAGTCACCCACCGTGAACAGCACGACCTCGTGCCCGCGAGCGGTGAGTCCGCGCGCCAGACGGTCGATTATCGATTCAGTGCCGCCGTAGACCGGGGGAGGAACGGCGACCGCCGGGGGCGCGATCATGCCGATGCGCAGGTGCTCGTCAGGTGCAGGGTCGAACGCACCGGCAGGTGCGCCTACCGGTTCGCGCGCATAGGGGTACACATCAGAGAAGCCCATGGCGTGAGGGTAACCCCGGACTCGCCCCGCGGAAAGGGGTTGCCAAGTGCGCCTCAGGCGGCTTCGGGCCAGTCGATCCAGTCGTCGTAGTCGTGGTGACGACGCAAATACGCGGCAATGTAAGGGCACAACGGCACGATGCGTGTGCCCGCCCCGGTCACCTCGTCCAGCGTGAACTTCACCAGGCGCCCCCCGAGTCCGCGGCCCTCATACCCGGGATTGACCACCGTGTGGTCGAAGATGAGCTGGTTGCCGCCTCGGCCCGGCCGATAGTTGGCGAAACCGATCATCTCGTCACCGTCGCGCAGTTCGTAGCGGTGCCGCTCCGGCGCGTGCACGACGATGATCTCGTCTGCCCTGGTCTGCTCGTCGCTCTGGGTCACGGGATCACGTCTCCTGTTCAGCGGGTGCGCGCTGGTTGCAGCCGCCCGAACAGAATCTTATAAGTGGCGCCGGCGATCAACCCGCCGAGCAACGGGGCCAGGATGAACACCCAGACCTGGGCGAGCGCATCCGGCCCGCCGTAGAGTGCCGTCGCGATGGACCTGGCCGGGTTAACGGAGGTGTTGTCGATCGGAATGCTGATCAGGTGGATCAGGGTGAGCGACAGCCCGATCGCGAGGGGTGCGAAGCCCGGGGTGGATCGCTCGGAGGTGGCGCCCAGAATGACGTAGAGGAACAGCGCGGTGAGCAGCACCTCAGCGATGATCACCGACAGCAGGTTGAAGCCGCCGGGGGAGTGCTCGCCGAACCCATTCGAGGCGAAGCCGCCGTCGACGGCATTGGAGAGGAACCCGTTCGGGCCTCCCGCGGCGATGGCGCACAGCAGTGTCGTCGCCAGGATGCCGCCTGCCAGCTGGGCGATCCAGTACCCGGGCACGTCGCGCCATGGCATCCGGCCTGCCATTGCCGCGCCGAGCGTGACGGCGGGATTGAAATGTCCACCGGAGATGTTGCCCACGGCGTATGCGGCGACGACGACGGTGAGCCCGAAGGCCAGCGCCACCCCCAGGAAGCCGACACCGAGGGAGTTGTCATCCGGGTCCGGGAAGTTGGCGGCGAAGATGGCCGTGCCCACGCCGCCGAACACGAGAACGAACGTGCCGAACACCTCCGCAGCCCAGCGGCCGACCCTGGTGGACTCGTGCGTCGTGGCGGCTGTCGCCGGCGATTCGTCTCTGGCCATGGTGTACCTCCCACTGCGTTGTGAGTGTGGACTGCGCGGCAGCAGCCCGTTGCCTGAGAGTAGACCCACCGGTGTGTCAAGGTCGAGGGTTTAACCGGATGACGGTGGCGTCACGCCTGCCGGTCAGACGCGTTGCCCCAGCTCCAGCAGCACGGTCGGCAGCTCAGCCACCAGTTCCCGCGCGAGAAAGCCGGTGGGGCCAATCCGTGCGGCGAGCCGGTCGCCCGCAGCCGCGTGCAGGTGAGTTCCCCAGCACGCCGCCTGTTCGACGCTGGCGCCCCGCGCCAGCAGGCCCCCGACCGCCCCGGCGAGCACGTCTCCGCTGCCGGAGGTGCCGAGGCCCGCCTGCCCCGAGCCCACCTGCCACAGCCGTCCGTCCGGCGCGGCGACGGAACCGAAGCAGGTGACGACTGCGCCATAGCGGTCAGCGATCTCACCGAGGTCGGTGCGCAGGTCGTCGATGTCACGGCCGAGCAGCCAGGCGGCCTCCGTCAGGTTGGGGGTGAGCACGAGCCTGTCGCGCCAGACGGCGGTCTCGTCCGCGACATCCGCCAGCACGCCAAGCGCGTAGGCGTCCAGCACGATGCGGGTATCCTCACCGACTTGGGCTACCAGGGCGCGCAGCAGTGCGGCGGTCTCGCCGGGGTGGTCGAGGCCGGGGCCGATCACCACGGCATTCGCGCCCTGCAGTTCGTCGGTCAGCTGCTCGTGGCTGATCCCGCGGACCGATCCGGTCGGCGTCTCGGCGAGCCCGATCACGCCGGACTCCGGTACGGCGACGGCAAGGGCCACCGCTACTGACTCTCCGACCGCCATGGTCAGCCGGCCCGCGCCCACCCGCAGCGCGGCAAGGCCGGCGAGCGCGGCGGCCCCCGGGGCGCGGCGGGCGCCACCGACCAGCAGGAACTGGCCGCGGTCGTACTTCGAGGCGGCCCCGCTCGGCAGGTCCCACTCGCGCAGCAGGGTGGGCGTGATGATCTCAGCGCGGGAAGACATCGCGGTCTCCGGTGTGCACGGTCACGGGCGCTTCGGACCGCTGGATGTGCTCCACCCGGTTGTAGTAGTCGAGTTGCCAGGCGCCCGCGCCGGATGGCCGGAGCAGCCGGCTGACCGAGGCGTTCAGCAGCGGAGTGGCCCTGGCAAGCTCGAGCACCTGCGCCTCCGACAGGTTCTCGCAGATGTATCGGGCCAGCGTGATCACGGCGTCGTGCGTGATGAGCAGCACCCGGCCGCCGTCGTGCTCCCTGTCGATGTCGGCCAGCACGAACCGCAGCCGCAACGCGACATCCGCCCAGGACTCGCCGCCCGGCGGCCGGTAATAGAACTTGCCCAGCCGGCGCCGGCGTGCCGCCTCCATCGGCAGTCGCGCCTCGACGCCCACCGTGGTGAGCGCGTCGAGGATGCCCAGTTCCCGGTCGCGCAGACGTTCGTCGACGCGCACCGGCAGCGGGGCGCGCTGCCCCTCGCAGACCAGCCGGGCGGTGTCCGCGGCCCGCAGGTACGGGGAGCACCAGAGGGCGGTGGGGAACTGGTCGTCGGGCAGGCCGCGCAACCAGTCGCCGACGGCGAGCGCTTGAGCGGCGCCCACCTGGCTGAGGGGCACGTCGGCATCCCGCAGCGGGGCGTCGATCACCTCAGCCCGCGCCGCCTCTGCGGTTGTCGCCGCGATATTGGCGGTGCTCTCACCGTGACGGACCAGGCTAAGTGAGACAGCTCCCATCTATCGAGCCTATGCCGCGGGATTGGCGGCGCAAATGCCCCCTCGCGAGCCACCGGCCTGCGCGCGTACCCTGACCTGTGTGGTGGACGATCAAGGGAGTGTGCGGGCCGTGCTGTTCGACATCGACGGCACGCTCGTCGACTCCAACTACCTGCACGTCGACGCCTGGCAGCGCGCATTCGACGAGGTCGGGCATCCGGTCGACGCCTGGCGGATCCACCGGGCGATCGGGATGGACTCCGACAAACTGCTCGACGCCGTGCTCGGTGACGACCGGACCAACACGGGGGACCGGGCGAAACGCCTGCATGCCGAGTACCTGACCGCCTCGGCCGTCCGGTTTCGCACCTTCCCCGGGGCGCGGCAGCTGCTTAGCGCTGTCGACTCGCTGGGGGTGCGCGCGGTTCTCTGCACCTCTGCACCCCAGGATGAACTGGAGCGGCTGCTCGCTGTGCTGGATGCCGGCGACGCGGTCTTCGCGGTGACCTCGGCGGAGGACGTCGACCAGGCGAAACCCGATCCCGGCATCATCCGAGCGGCCCTCGGCAAGGCCGGCGTATCGGCAGGGCACGCGGTCATGCTGGGCGACACGGTGTGGGATGTCGTCGCCGCGGCGCGCGCCGGGGTGCCCTGCGTCGGGGTGCTGAGCGGCGGCATCAGTCGGGCAGATCTGGTCGACGCCGGCGCAATTGCCGTCTATGAGGATGTCGCCGACCTGCTGCGAAATCTGGAGGCGAGCCCACTCCTACCACGCTGACCGGATTTTTCGGACAAGTGTTCGAGAAACGTGCTAGACTTGTGCGGATGATTTCCCCTGATGAGCGGTCCACTGTGCAGGGGAAGGACACTACGCGTAAGCCGGTCGCAGCCAGGCCCACGCCGGATCCGCGTGCCGAGAGAACCCGGCGCCGGATCTTCGCGGCCGTGACCGAACTCATGTCCGAGACATCCGAGCGAAGCCACGGCCTGTCGGTCACCGACATCGTGCGCACCGCCGGGGTCAGCCGTAGTTCCTTCTACGCGCACTTCGCGAGCCTTGACGAGCTCGCGACCGAGTTTCTGCGCATCCAGCTGACCGAGATCGCCGAGTCGGGCGCCGAGTTGCGCCGAGACGACCTCATTGCCCCACCCGCCGCCGCACGCATCGGCTACAGCACGCTGGTCGCCCACCTGCTCGAGAACTACCAGCTGTACTCGACCGTGCTCGAACTGCCTCTCACCAGGGGCGTTTTCGAGCAGAGCGTCGGCGTATTGGCCGACCGCCTGACCGGAACCGTGATCGAGGCGGGGCATGTGCCCTCCGGCGTCAAGCCCGACCTGGTCGCCACTTATGTGGCCGGCGGAGTCATGACCCTGCTGAGCTCGTGGATCCGCGGCGAGACGGATGTCTCTGACGACGAGCTGGTCGATCAGCTCGTCGGCTTGTTACCCCCGTGGCTGCTTGATCCGCAGGAGGAATTGCTCACCACGTAGTTATCAACCAAGCACTCTGAACCCGCAGTACTCGCCTGTCGCACGCCTGAAGAAGAAGAACAAAGGAAAATCTGAGATGAATTTCACCGTTGGGGAAACCCTCGTCTACCCGCACCACGGCGCGGTCACCATCACCGAACTCTCGACGATCACCGTCAAGGGTGAGCAAAAAGAGGCGATGACGCTGCGGGTGCACACGAGCGAACTGATGATCAAGCTGCCCATCGCGAACGCCGAACTGGTGGGCGTGCGCGACGTGATCGACGACGAGGGCCTGCAGGCCGTGTACGCCGTGCTGCGTGAGCCGTTCGTCGAGGAGGCCTCCAACTGGTCTCGCCGGTTCAAGGCGAACCAGGAGAAGATGGCCAGCGGCAGCGTGTACCGGGTCAGCGAAGTGGTTCGCGACCTGTGGCGCCGCGACCAGGATCAGGGAGTCTCCGCCGGCGAGAAGCGGATGCTGGTGAAGGCTCGGCAGATCCTCGAGTCGGAGCTCGCGCTCGCGCAGAACTTCACGCCGGAGCAGGCCACCGCGTCGCTCGACGAGGTACTCGCCAGCACCCTCGCCGACCTCGCCCCCGCGGGCGACGTAGCCGCAGCCGCGAAGTAGTCCCAGCAGCCGTCCCGCCAGCACCAAGCCGGAAGTCGTTCGATGAGCATCCAAACCAGCATCGCCGCTGAAGGCACGGAGTCGGCAGCGCCCCTCACGGGCGCCGAGCTCCGTGTCATTCGGCAGGACTTCCCCTTGCTGCAGCAGTCGGTCAACGGGCATCCGTTGGTCTACCTGGACTCTGGGGCAACCTCGCAGAACCCGCGCACGGTGCTGGACGCCGAGCGGGAGTATTACGAGGTGCACAACTCTGCGGTGCACCGCGGCGCGCACACCCTGGCCGCGCTCGCCACCGAGAGTTTCGAGGACGCCCGCTCCCGGGTTGCCCGCTTCATCGGAGCATCCGACGACGAGGTGGTGTGGACCTCGAACGCCACCGAGGCACTCAACCTCGTGGCCTACGGCATCTCGAACGCAAGCCTCGGCCGCGGTGGCGAGGCTGCGGCGGCGCTCCGGATCGGGCCGGGTGACGAGATCGTCACCACCGAGATGGAGCACCACGCCAACCTGATCCCGTGGCAGGAGCTGGCGGCACGCACCGGGGCGACGCTGCGCTTCATCCCAGTCGACGACGACGGCGCGCTGCGGATGGACGACCTCGACCGCATCATCACCGACCGCACCAAGGTGGTGGCATTCACGCACGTATCGAACGTGCTCGGCAGCATCAACCCGGTTGAGCAGCTGATCGGCAGGGCGCACGCGGTCGGCGCGATCGCCGTACTGGACGCCTGCCAGTCTGCCCCGCATCTGGCGCTGGATGTCGCAGCCCTCGACGTCGACTTCGCGGCGTTCTCCGGCCACAAGATGCTCGCACCCACCGGCATCGGCGTGCTCTACGGCAAGAGCGCCCTGCTGAACGCACTGCCGCCGTTCCTCACCGGCGGGTCCATGATCACCACCGTCACGATGGAGCAGACCGAGTATCTGCCCGCGCCGCAACGGTTCGAGGCCGGCACCCAGAAGGTGTCGCAGGCGATCGCGCTGGCCGCGGCCGTCGACTACCTCGACGGGATCGGCATGCACCGCATTGCCGCGCACGAGGCACGGCTCGGTCACCGGTTGGCCGAGGGACTCGCAGAGATCCCCACGGTTCGTCTGCTCGGACCGGCCGTCGGCCGCGAGCGAGTGGGCCTCGCCAGCTTCGACGTGCGCGGCATCCACTCGCATGATGTCGGCCAGTTCCTCGATGACCGAGGCATCGCTGTGCGGGTCGGGCACCACTGCGCGCAACCGTTGCACCGCAGGCTCGGGGTCACCGCATCGACCCGGGCAAGCGCATACCTATACACCACCGACGACGAAGTCGACCAACTGATTGCTGGCGTCGCCGACGCCGTTGACTTCTTCGGAGCACACGCGTGACCTCATCAGAACTGCAGGGCCTGTACCAGGAACTGATCCTCGACCACTCGCGGCATCCGCACGGTTACGGCCTGGTGCCAGGCGCCGCCGCCCAGTCGCATCAGGTGAACCCCACCTGTGGTGACGAGGTGACCCTCGAGCTGCATGTGACCCCCGGCACCGACACGGTGGAGCATGTGCACTGGGAGGGCCACGGCTGTGCCATCTCGCAGGCGTCGGCGTCGCTGTTCGTGGAGATGGCAGACGGCCTGAGCATGCCAGAACTGCAGCAGCGGATCGACGTGTTCCGCACCGCGATGCGCTCCCGCGGCACCATCGAACCAGACGAGGACCTACTCGGCGACGCCGCGGTGCTCGGCGGAGTGTCCCGGTACATCGCGCGCGTCAAGTGCGCGATGCTGGCCTGGGTTGCCGCCGAGCACGCGATTGCGCAGGTCAAGGCCGCTTAGACGCGATCAGTGGTCTCCGGAGTCATTCCGAATGCCCGTCGCCACCGAGCGGTACCTCGGTTACCGTTCCGATCGGCTGCGGTGCGCCACTCGCGTCCAGCACGAAGGCGTCCGTGGTGACGTACAACGAACCGTGACGGAGTTCGATCGCGGCGGGGGAGCGCAGGTCAAGGTACTCCTCGGGATCATCCGATCCGGCAGGGATCACAGAAACCTGGCCCTTGTCGTTGTCTCCGCCGAACAGTTCGGTCACCCAGATCGTTCCGGTGCGCTGTGACACGGCGAGGTTGGTTGCCCCGACGAAGCCGTCCGCGACCAGCTCGATGTCACCGTCGTCCGGGTTCACCTTGAAGACCGAACCGCGCGCGCCGAGGATGTCGCTTTCCGGGCCTCCCGGCAGCGAGGTCACGTACAGCCAGCCGTCCGGGCCGAGCTCCACGTCGGTGGGAACCGGTTCGAAGCGGTAGTCGTAGCCGATCGCGCACTCCGGGTAGCCGACCGACGCGACGAGTTCAGCGGTCGTCTCGATCGGGTCGCGAGGCGGCAGCACCGCCACCGTCTCCACGGTGCCGTCGTGGTTCACCCGCAGAATCGCGTTGGCTCCGGCATCCGCCACGTAGATTTCGTTCTCAAGCGGCAGCGTGGCGAACGGGTTGGTGTCCACCACTCCGTCGTACGTCGCCGGGATGAACGGGAACTTGGTCTGGTCGATCTGGTCGGCGCAGCTGTCGGGCAGGTCGACGAACCCGTAGGTGTTGTCCTGGTCGGGGTTCTCGTCGGCTTCGTGCTCGTACAGGTCTGCCACCTCTTCGGTGTCGCCGCCGTCGGAGCTCACCGACATCAGCTTCGAGTAGGTGTGGTCGTTCGCGGTCTCGACGAAATAGACGGTGTCGCCGCGCGTGGATACCGCGCCCAGCGACCGGTCGGGGCCGGCTTGAGCGATATCCGTCTTGTGCCCATCACTGTCGACCTTGGTGAGCTTGCCGGCGAAGTCCTGACTGACGAAGACGTCGCCGTCGCGGTTCACGCCCAAGCTGAGCGGGGTCATCAGTCCGTCAGCGAGGACGCGAGAATCGCCCGGCGGCGGCACATCTGACCGGTGGTCGTCTGCCGCCTGCGCTGCGGCGGCCGCGCCGAATGACGCGATGACCGTGGCAGTGACGGCGAGTAATGCCGTGGGGGTTCTCACTGGTTTCTCCTTTGACATCGAGTTGGCAGGAGAAGCGGCTTCGAACAGGAGAGCGCGGACGCGCGGGATCGAAGCCCAGGTCTCCTGGTGGCGGAACAAAACACGCCAACGACAGCAAAGTAACCCCGGCGAGCGGATGGGTCGATGGGGATAACCACATTCACGACCGCATTTGCCGACGACGAGTGCGTGGATTGGCGGCTCTTCACAATGCCGGGTGTACTCGGGGCGGGGCGTCGGCGATACTGTGGGCGTGTCGAAGTCCGGCGGCGGTTTCCTGCGCGAACATCCCGGCCACGTACTGGACAGCTGGCCGCTGCCGACCGATTGATTTCCTAAAAGAGCGACAGCCCACGAAATCTAACCTGAGGGCATCCTCCAAGCAGAGGACTCTAACCTGAGGGCATCCCCCAAGCAGAGGAGCGCCCATGGGCAAGGTAGTCATGTACAGCTCGGTGTCAGTAGACGGCTTCATCGCGGACGAGAACGACCAGCCCGGACCGCTGTTCGACTGGTTGCTCAGCGGTGACGTGCCGTTGGATGAGAGCGGCGAGTTGAAGGTGTCACAGGCGTCCTACGACTACACCCGGCCGTACTGGGACCAGATCGGGGCGACAATCGCGGGCCGCCACGTCTTCGACATGACGGACGGCTGGGACGGGAAGCCTCCAAGCGGGATCGACCACGTGGTCGTGGTGACGCACCGGCCGAAGCCCGAGGGCTGGGACCCCGAGGCGCCGTTTCACTTCGTCGACGGCGTCAAAGCAGCCGTGGCCAAGGCGCAGGAGCTCGCGGGTGACCGCATCGTCGAGGTAGCCGCCGGCGACGTCGGTGGCCAGGTGCTTGCCGCGGGCCTGGTCGACGAGGTGCGCATGGACGTCGTACCCGTCGTGTTCGGGTCCGGCAAGCGCTACTTCGGGTCGGTCCACGCGCAGCACCTGTTGGAGGGACCTGACGTGGTGATTCAGGGCAACCGGGTGCTTCACCTGCGCTATCGGGTGCGCCGTTGACCGATCTGAGCGGGTAGCGTCAGGCACGTCGAGGTCTTCCAGATGGGCGGCGTAGGAACCTCCATCCTCGGATGACCTCGACACCTACCCCGGGACCGACGCGCCAGCCACCATCCAACCAGCGACTACGCCCTCAACTGTGAAGAGCCGGATTGGCCGGATTTAACGAACGGATGCCGGCTGCCGCGAGGTGTGCGGCAACCGGCATCCGCCAGCTACAGAATCGAGACGTGCGCGGTTATCGCGCGGCGACCTTCTCTGGCTCGGTCGCGGCGTCGTCGGTGCCGCGTAGCCGGCCGAGGCCGTTCATCACGTGGTAGACCACGATCGCCGCGACAGTGCCGAGGATGATGCCGCCGAAGGTGAACGCGCCGGCGTTCCAGGTGAAGTCGGCGATCGCCACGATCAGCGCGATGCCGGCGGTCATCTGGTTCTTCGGCTTGCCGAAGTCAACCCGGTTCTCCACCCAGATGCGCACGCCGATGATGCCGATCAGACCGTACAGCGCGGTGGTGACCCCGCCGAGTACACCCTCGGGAATGGTGAAGATGATCGCGCCGACCTTGGGGGAGAGCCCCAGCAGGATCGCGACGATGCCGGCCACCCAGTACGCGGCGGTCGAGAACACTCGGGTCGCCGACATCACGCCGATGTTCTCGCCGTAGGTGGTGGTGGGCGATCCGCCGCCGAGGCCGGAGAGCACGGTGGCGAGGCCGTCCGCGAACAGGGCGCGCCCGGTCAGCGGGTCGAGGTTGCGGTTGGTCAGCTGACCGATGCCCTTCACGTGACCGACGTTCTCGGCGATCAGGGCGAGCACCACCGGCAGGAACATCAGGTACAGCGCGAGGTACTGGCCGTCGAAGATGGGGGCGGTGAAGGTCGGCAGACCGACCCAGGGTGCGTCGTCGACAGCGCTGAAGTCGACCTCGCCCATCAGCACGGCGGCGAGGTAGCCGACGAGCACGCCGATGATGATCGAGAGTCGGCCGATGAAGCCGCGGAACAGCACGGTGACGAGGATCACGCTGGCGAGGGTGATCAGCGCCACCAGCGGCGAGGCCTCGAAGTTGTTCTTCGCGGCCGGCGCCAGGTTGAACCCGATCAGCGCCACGACCGAGCCGGCGACCACCGGCGGCATCAGCGCGTTGATCCACCGGGTGCCCGTCAGATGCACGATCAGCCCGACGGCAGCGAGCAGGGCGCCGACCAGGATCATCCCGCCGAGCGCCACGCCGTGTCCGCCGGATGCCTCAGTCGCGGCCAGGATCGGCGCGATGAAGGCGAACGAGGAGCCGAGGTAGCTCGGCAGCTTGTTCTGCGTGATGATCAGGAACAGCAGGGTGCCGATGCCGGAGAACAGCAGGGTGGTGGCCGGCGGGAAGCCGGTGATCACCGGAACCAGGAAGGTCGCGCCGAACATGGCGACGACGTGCTGTCCGCCGAACCCGATCGTGCGCAACCAGCTCAGGCGTTCTTCGGGGTAGACGATTTCCGAGGCGGCGACGTTCTTGCCGTCGCCGTGCAGCTTCCAGGGCAGTACCATTCGATTCCTTACAGTATTTAGGGCCGGAACGACAGTACCCGTATGCGGCAGGTTGGGCGCGCGGGCGCGCGAACAGCCGCTGCATCCGGTCCTCCACGGGCCCGATCCATCGTCGCTGTGCACAGCTGAGCGTCAGGAGTGGGCCTCGATGCCGGCGACGCTCCAGCGGGTTGCGGGCTGGCCTGCGGTGCCCGCGGGTTACCGCTGCCGCAGCAGCGCGCAACCCGCTCCTTCGACTGTGACAGAGTTGAGGAATGGAACCCGGCCAGATCTTCGCCCTCGTCTGGGGCGTGATCGCCATCTCGTTCGGCATCTGGCTGCTGACCAAGCGGCACCACATCGCGCAGCTCGCCCGCGCGGAGCGCGAGCGTAAGGGCACGAGCCTCGGGCAGCGCACCCAGACCCCCATCGCGCTGGGCGTGGCCGGAACTCTGTTTCTGGTCATCGGGCTGGTCGTCACAGTCAGCATGATCGTCGTGATGCAGCGCTGACCGTCCGGATGCCGCTCCTCGATCAACTCGACATCCCGACCTTCCTCGGCCAAGTCGAGCCGCTGCAGGTCCCCGCGCTCACCCTCATACTGATCCTCGCCGCGGCCATCGCACTGTCGATCCCACGGGTCACGTGGCGGTGGTTCGGCCTCTTCACGACCCTGGTCCATGAGCTGGGACACGCGTTCGGCGCCCTGGTGACCGGTCGCCGGGTGACCGGCATCCACGTGCGCAGTGACCATTCCGGTTCCACGGTGTCACTCGGCGGCGGCTTCTCCTCGGTGTTCTCCGCGTTCTTCGGGTATCCGGCGCCGGCGCTGGTCGGCTACGGGCTGCTCTGGACGGTGTTCACCGGCTACACCAGCGCCGCCCTCGCGGTGGGCACCATCGTCATCCTGCTCACACTGATCTTCATCCGGAACGTTGTCGGGTTCTTGGTGGTGGCGGCATCCGCAGCGGTCTCGGTTGCCCTGTGGGTGTGGACGGATCCGCAAGTTCAGGGGTACGCCATGCTCGTGCTCGGCATCGCGCTGCTGGTCGGCGCCGTGCGGGGTCTGGCGACCGTGGTCAGCGTCCACACCTCGCGCCGGCGAGCGCTCGAAACCTCCGACGCGTACATCCTGTTTCGGCGCACCCGCGTTCCCTCTCCGGTGTGGCTGCTTGGGTTCGCGCTGCTGGTCGGTTGGTGCCTCTGGGGCGCCACGACCCTCGTCATCGCTGCCGTCTGACCGAGGTGCGGCTTGTGCGCACTCCCCACCCTTTCGTTTCTGCCAGAGCGGGCGTACCGTCACGGTCATGAGCGTCTTGGATGCGATTGGCAACACCCCACTCATTCAGCTGCCCACGGACTCGAGTCGGGGCGAGATCTGGGTCAAGCTCGAGGGCGGCAACCCGACAGGGTCGTACAAGGACCGCATGGCGCTGGCGATGGTTCAGGAGGCGGAGCGAGACGGGCGACTGGCGCCAGGGCAGACCGTCGTCGAGTACACCGGCGGCAGTACCGGCAGTTCCCTTGCCCTCGTCTGCGCACTCACCGGGCACCCGCTGCGCATCGTGACATCCGATGCGTTCGCGCCGGAGAAGCTGCGAACGATGGAGGCGTTCGGGGCCGAGCTGGAGGTGATTCCCTCGCCCACGGGCATCACCGCCGATCTGATCACCACGCTCAGAACCCGCGCCGCCGAAATCGGCAAGGAAATCGGCGCGTATCAGACCGATCAGTTCAATAACCGTGACATGGTGCACGGATACGAGCAGATGGGCCGAGAGATCGTGACCGCGTTGCCGTCCGCAGACGCGTACTGCGGCTACATCGGCACCGCGGGCTGCTTCCTCGGCGTGACCAGAGCGCTACGGGCGGCGTGGCCAGACATCCACCTCGTCGCGGTGGAGCCGGATGAATCTGCGGTAATCTCCGGTCGCCCTGCCGGAACCCACCGGATCGAGGGCGGAGGCGTTGGATTCGTGCCGCCGCAGCTGACGCCCGCCGACTTCGACGAGGTGATCGCCGTATCCACCGCCGACGCGTTCGCCAAGGCGCGGGCGGCAGCGTTGGAGTGGGGCGTGTTCTCCGGCCCGTCGACCGGCGCCAATCTGGTGGCAGCGGAACAGGTCGCCACCCGTCTCGGGCCCGGTTCCACCGTCGTCACGGTGCAGGTCGACACGGGATTGAAGTACCTCGCTGGCGAGCTGTTTCGCGAGCGCGGAGCGTCCATTCGCAAGTAACCCGCTCGAAGGAGAGGCCGCCTGATGGCCACAGGCATACCGGAAGGCGACTCAGCGATACCTCGTTCGCTAGTCTCATCTCTTCAGGATCCCGAGCCCGGCGTATGGCGAGCGGGGTATTTGCTGGTGGTCGTCATGATCATGGCCTCCTACGCGTTCTGCGCTGCCCAGACGACACCCAACCCGAGCGCTGCGGCGCTGGTGATCCAGCTCGTCGCGGTCGCGGTTGTGCTGCGCGTCGCACACATGAGCAGAGCCATCCGGCGGATTGGATGGACCTTGGTGGCGGTCGCCGTTGTCGGGGTTCTTGTGGTGGGGATAACCGGCGCCAGCGGGCGGTGGCTCGACCTCACGCTGTCGGGGATATCGGCAGCGGCGTATCTGGCGGCGCCCGTTGCGATCGTGATCCACCAGCTACGGCGGCGGATTATCGACGGTCAGGCCCTGCTCGCGGCAATCTCCGCATACATCCTCATTGGAATGTGGTTCACGTTTGTCTACAACTTCGCCGCGCTGCTGGCCGAAGAATCGATTTTCGGTACGGGGGAGATCAACTCGCTAGGGAGCCAGGTGTTCTTCTCGTTCACCACCCTGACGACGACGGGATACGGCAACCTTGTGCCATCGGGTCCCGTGCTGCAGAGCGTTGCGATCGCCGAGGCGATCACAGGCCAGCTCTTCCTGGTCATTGCGGTGGCGCGCATCGTGACCGGGTTGGATCCGCAAACCGCTCGTGAGCTGGCGCGTGAGGCGAAAGAGTCGCGAAGGGCGCGGAAGGCGCACGAGGCGGGGGAGCGCTAAGCATCCACGGTCCTGGCCGACCGCGGTTTCGCAGCGGATCCGCAGCCGCGTGTGACCCTCCGCGGTCTACGGTCGAGTATGGGTGATCCCGCAGGCAGCAGCATCGGCGCCACACGCTGGCGCCCTGGCCGGCACGGGCGCCGGGAACCGCCGGCCTGGACCCGGTCGCTCGTTGAGGGCGAGGACGAGGGATTCTTCGGGCCGGGTAGCGCGGTGTGGACGGTTAACGGGGCGTTGCCGACCCTGGTCGCCGGCATCCGGGCGCTGCTGTTGCAGACGCTGCATCCGGGCGCGATGGCCGGCGTGCACGATCACTCCAGCTACAACGACGACCCGCTCGGGCGGCTCGACGGCACGGTGCGGTGGGTTGCCACCACAACGTTCGGCGACCGACGGAGCGCCATCGCGGCATCCGCCTTCGTCTCCCGCCTCCATGAGCGGGTCACCGGCACCTATGTCGACGCTCGCGGGGTGGAACGCAGCTACGCGGCGAACAGCGAGGAGCTGCTGCGCTGGGTGCACGACGCATTCACTGAGGCGTTCATCGGTGCCCACCAGATCTGGGGCGGGCCGATCCCCGGCGGGGCGGATGCCTACGTGCGCGAGTGGGCGCAGGCAGGGCGGCTGATGGGCGTGCAGCACCCACCGACCAGCATCGCCGAACTGCGCGACGAGATGACCGCGTTCCTCGACGACGCAAAGCCGGACGAGAGAGTCGCCGAAGCCGTGCGCTTCCTGCGCAGGCCAGGGCTGCCCGGCCTCACTGGCAAGGCGTACCCGATCCTGTTCGGGGGAGCGGTGGCGTCCCTTGACCCGCGTTACCGCGAGTTGCTCGGTTTGCGTCGGCCGTGGTGGCCGGCGGTGACCATGACGAGGCTGCTGCTCATCGTCGGCAAACGGGTGCTCGGCCCGGTCTCGCCGAGTGAGCAGAACGCGCGAGCCCGGCTGGCGATGCTGGCGGCGAGGCGATCCGCTGAGGTCGACCCGCACCGCTGAGCGGGCCGACCAGCGTCGATTAGGCGCGGATCAGCCGCCGATCAGCGCCTCGATGGGTCCGCGAGCGAAGTAGATCAGGAAGCCGGCTGCGACGACCCAGAGCAGCGGCGAGATCTGCTTGGCCTTGCCCGCGAACGATCGCACGATCACCCAGCTGATAAAACCGACGCCGATACCGTTCGCGATCGAGTAGGTCAGGGGCATGACGACGACCGTCAGGAAGACGGGCAGACCGACCGAGAACTCGGTCCAGTCGATCAGGCGGATCTGCGCCACCATCAGCACACCGACGATGACGAGGGCGGCGCCCGCGACCTCGAGCGGCACCACCTGGGTGAGTGGGGTGAAGAACATCGCCAGCAGGAACAGCACGCCGGTGATGACGTTCGCGAATCCGGTGCGGGCGCCTTCGCCGACGCCTGCAGCGGAGTCGATGAAGATCGTGTTCGACGACGACGAGGTGGCACCGCCTGCGACGGCGCCGATCCCTTCGACGATCAGGGCCGACTTGAGGCGGGGGAAGTTGCCCTTGTCGTCCTGGAGTCCGGCTTCCTTGGTGAGGCCGGTGAGCGTGCCGACGGCGTCGAAGAAGTTGGTGAAGACGAGCGTGAAGACGAGCATGATGGCGGCGAGCCAGCCAATCCGCTCGAAGGCGCCGAAGTCGAACGCGCCGATGAGTCCGAGGTCGGGCACGGCGACGATCGCCTCGGGCAGGGTCGGTACGTTGAGGTTCCAGCCGGCCGGGTTCGGGCCGTCTGCGGTGAACGAGGGGCCGATCTTGAAGATGGCCTCGGCGATGATGGCGATGACGGTGGCGGCGAGGATGCCGATCAGCAGAGCACCCTTGACCTTGCGGGCCATCAGCACGCCCATGATCAGCAGGGCGACGATGAACACGAGGGTGGGGATCGAGGTGACCGATCCGCCTTCGCCGAGCTGCACGGGCGGTGATGCGGCGCCGCTGGCGCGCACGAAGCCGGCGTCAACCAGCCCGATGAAGGCGATGAACAGGCCGATGCCGACGGTGATGGCGATCTTCAGCTGGGCGGGCACCGCCTTGAAGATCAGTTCGCGCAGGCGGGTGGCCGAGAGCAGCACGATGATGAGGCCGTTGATGACGACGAGCCCCATCGCCTCGGCCCAGGTGACCTGGCCGACGACGCTCACCGCGAGGAACGAGTTGATGCCGAGGCCGGCGGCCAGGCCGAACGGCAGGTTTGCGACGAGTCCGAAGAGGATAGTCATCACCCCGGCGGTGAGGCCGGTCACCGCGGCCAGCTGCTGACCGTCGAGCGCTGTGCCCGCGACATCCTCAGTGCCGCCCAGGATGAGCGGGTTGAGGATGACGATGTAGGCCATCGTCATGAACGTGACCAGTCCACCGCGGATTTCGCGGCCAACCGTGGAACCTCGCTCCGTGATCTTGAAGAAGCTGTCGAGGCGATTGCGGCCGGGCGAAGCGGTGCGCGGGGAGGAAGTGGTCGTAGTCACTGAAGAATTCTAGTGAAATCGGTCGCACCTGTTTGTACGGACGTACGATCGAACGGTGACCACTGACTATTTCGCGGGGGACACCCGCACCAATCAGGAACGGATGCTCGCCGGCGACCTCTACATTGCGGATGACCCGGCGATCGCCGAGGCGCAGCAAAGCGCCTTCAGCCTGACCGCGCGCTTCGCCGAGGTCTTCCCGCGAGATGTCAACGCGGCCCAGGAGATTGCGCGCGAACTCTTCGGCAGCTTCGGCGACGAGGCACACGTGAGGGCGCCCGTGTGGGTCGACTACGGCAGCAACGTGCACATCGGCGCGCGCACCTTTGTGAACTTCAACCTCACCGCGCTGGATGTCGCGACCATCACGATCGGTGAGGACTGCCAGATCGGGCCCAACGTACAGCTGCTGACGCCGACCCACCCGATCGAGCCGCAGCCGCGACGCGACAAGCTTGAGGCAGCTCAGCCCATCACGATCGGCAACAACGTCTGGCTGGGCGGGGGAGCGATCGTCTGCCCCGGGGTGACGATCGGCGACAACAGTGTGATCGGTGCCGGCGCCATCGTGACGCGAGACATTCCGGCGAACGTGATCGCGGTCGGCAACCCGGCGCGAGTGGTTCGCGAGATCTGATGTATACCGGGTCGGGGCCGCATTGGTCCGTGCGCGGGAACTCCGGCAGCTCATTGGTCGCACATTTGATCGTGCGTGAGATGCTCGGTGCCGATGAGTTCGACGGCCTCGACCTGCCCCGAACTGGTGCCGGGATCTCGCAAACGCCGGGGATGCCGCTACGGCTCGCCCACTCGATCGCCGCGGAATGGGCACAGTGGTGGGCGCGGGCGGTGGACATACCCGCGGATGCGATGCCGGCGTATTCCCATCCCGGCGCCGTCGCCGCCCCCGACCTGCCCATGAGCGGCGAATTGCGCGCGTTCATTTCCCCCCGATGGCCGGAGGTTTTGCGCGTTGCCGACAGGCTGAATCGGCGAGCGCATGAGCAGCTGGCTCATGACGATGCCGGTCTGGCCGTCACCAATCTGATGACGGCGATCGCCTCGGAGCTGGGCAGGCAGGCGCATCCGTTTCAGCTCGACATGGACATCGTGCCGTTCCCCGACAAGGGCATGTGGCGCGTCGCTCCGACCCGCATCCTGATCAGCCTCGACCTGTACGCCGATCCTGAAGCATCCATCGCCGCGCTCGACCCAGTCCTGCGCGACCTGGCCTGAGTGGGAACGACGGGAATATTCGCTCGCTACTATGTAACGGGCAGATCGAATTCCATGCTCGCGACGATGTCCATCATCTGATCCACTTTCGGGTCGTCTGCCCCTTCCGCCGAGTTCGAGTCGATACTGATGCTGATGACCTGACGGTCGTGCGAAAGCAGGATGTACCGATTAAGCGTGCCAGGTGCGGGCCCGATGGCCCAGGTTGCCACTCCCTCGTCGAGGGCTATCAGTGCGGGGACCCACGACTGATCTTCAAAGCCGGGGCAGAGCAGGTCTTGACCGTCGACGATTTCAGTGTCAAACATGACCCCCTCGAGGCCGCCTATCTCGACGTTCTCTACGCCGGTTATCTGCAACGACGGCCGGGATTGCAGATGTCCAAGGATCGCTTCAGGAGTTTCCAACCCGGATGCCGCGTGCGGCTCGCAGTCCTCGGTTGCCGCTGTCGAGTCGGTGGCGAGAATGAGGGCGAAGCCTTCATCGTGGATGAGATCGTCGAATGTCACGCCCGTGGGCGTGAGCATGACGATGTCAGGTTCGTCTGCGAGGTTCGTCCAACCCTCCCGGACCGTGTAGGTCACGGCAGGATCGAATGTGGAAGAGGAGTAGGTGCCCGCTTCGAGTTCACCGAGGCAGTGCACGCCTTCGTCCGCACAGTGAGCGCTGGATGGGCTGGGGGATGAGGTCTCGCCCTCTGTTGGTGGCGACTCGGTGCACCCGCTTAGGGCGGCGGCCGACAGGATGCCTGCAGCAAGGTACCTGCGGAGTCCTGGCCCTCCCGTGGGGTTTTCCATGATGCACACTCCAATCGCGGCGATCGTAGGATGCACATTCCACTGGGAGCAATGGGGTGGTGCCGCAGTTTTCCGTGGCTACCGTCTCATGGAGCGGGGTCTGGTGGCTTGGGCGGGGACGCAATGCTCAGCCACGCGTTCGGTCCCTTTGCCTCTGTGTCAGCGTCAGGCTGGCGGCCTGACGTGCTGGCGTTCTTCATCGCCTGGAGTTGGCGGTCGACTTCCGCCTTCGCCGCACCCGCTGCCAGTTGTATTTCAAGGTCCTCATCCGGTGCTGCAGTGAGGTCGTGGAGCGCGCCGCTGGCCAGCAGTTCATCGGTGGCATCGGCGCGGGCCTGCATTTGAGCAATACGGTCTTTTGCGCGGTTGAGGCTGGCCCCAACATCGCTCGTCTGGGAGTCGAGACCCGCCGCGGCCTCGTTCGCCCTCACTCGCGCGGCGGAGGCGGTGTAGTTGGCTTTGATCGCCTCCTTTTCGGTCCGGAATGCGGCGATGCGGTCAGCGAGACGGCGCTCATTGTCTTGCAGTTGGCTCTGCTGCTGCTGGAGCGCGGTGTACTGGTCACGGATCGTCGCGACTTGCCGCTTGAGGAGAGCGCGACGCTCCAATGCCGTGCGGGCTAGGTCGTCCTGGCCCTGATTCAGAGCCTCTTGAGCTTGATCGGACAGGCGTTCGTAGCGAGCGCCCATTTCCTGGCCTTGAAGGTCGATCCGTTTCTTCGCCGTCGCAACCTCGGCCAACCCCAGGCGCACCTGTTGCAGCATCTTCACCTGTTGGTCGTAGCTGTCGTCGAGGGCGTCACGCGGGTCTTCCATCCGGTCGAGCACCCGGGACGATTTGCTGCGGAAGATCGTTCGCAAGCGGGCGGTGAGGCTCATTTCTGGTTTCCCTCGATTCAGGCGATCCGTCGATGCTGCCACTGCGGTTCGGACAGCACATCGTTCCCGTTGAGTGCGTGCAACTCCTGCACCCCGGCGTGCAACGCAGCGACCTCCCGATCGACGTCGGAGCGCAGCATGGTCAGGGTGTCGTCGGTGACACCGTCCAGCCCCGTTGCGACGGCTGAGCGCACTCGGCGCACCAACCCCGCCACCTCGTCAACTTGGCGGCTGGCCACGGGTAACCGCTCGGCAAGAATGGCGGCGTCGTACTCGCTTTCCATCAGCCGCAGCTGCCATTCCAGCGTCTCTCCTGCGCTTCGAATTCGACCGAAGAGGCGGAGAACTTCACCGCGCGGGCCGTCATTACGCTGCGCGAGGTCGACAGCCGCCTGCCCACTGTCGAGAGTCTCCCTCAGGCGGACCCGCAGTTTCAAAACCTTCCGTTGGGCGCCCCGACTGAAGCGGGCACGAGTACGAAGCACCGCACCGCCCAGGGCGCGGCTGCCACGAATCCGTTTGTACAACAGCCGCACTATGACGGCGACCCCGACAATTTCGGCGAAGATGATGCTCGCGAGTGCTAGTAGCACCCAACCCAGTTCGCTCATGCCTACCACCCGCGCTTTCCCTCGCTGCGATGCTTCCATCACAGCACGATCGAAGGGTAAAAGCGACGGCTACCAACCGTGCCAGTCAACCCGTGCCTGGGGCGGATTCGGTCGTCGCCTCTGTCGGCTTCTGCCACGGCCACCTCCCGCTGATTTCCAGTTGCAGGACCCAGCTGAGAAATGTTCGGATGAGCACGATACCGCCGAGCACAGCGACGGACTGGAGCGTGGGCGTCACCGCGACCGTGCGGATGATGTCGGCCGCGACCAGAAACTCGAGGCCAAGCAGAATCGCACGCCCGAGCACACGACGGAATCGGGTATAGATCGGCCTCTGCCGACGCAATCCGCGCAGGCCTGCGTCTACGACCGCGTAGATCACTCCAACGATGATCGCAAGCACTCCGATAACGTCCACGACCTGGCCGATTGCCACGATTACTGAGCCGATCTCCATGTTGACCTCCATTTCGGTGCCAGCACTGGAGCCGGAGCCAGGATTCGGTGCGGGTGCGCTACCCCATCTCTACCGCGGCTGCCCTGTCGGGCACAACAGCGCGCGACCGTGCGGGCTCTTATGAAAACGCTTGCACAACCGCAGCCTGAACCGATACGTTCTCACCTGTCGCCACTCGAGCGTTGATGTGCACACCACTGGGAGAGTCAATGTTGACTAATCGCGCCACTGCCACACGTTTCCTCGCCACGATCGCAGCTGGTGCGCTCGTCGCGTCGGTCCTTGCGCTTGTGCCCATGGCCGCCGCCGCGGAGGACGCGCCAACAGTAGCCCTGGTCGGTAGCCTGCAGTCGGAACTCGGATGCTCGGAGGATTGGCAGCCGGCCTGTGACGTCTCCGAGCTGGTTCCGACCGGCACCGAGAACGTCTGGTCCGCTGAGTTCACCGTGCCAGCGGGAACCTTCGAGTACAAGGTGGCGCTCAACGACGGCTGGGACGAGTCCTACGGCCTCAACGGCGGCGGAGACAACGTCCCGCTGACTCTCGCCGGCGAGAGCACCCTGCGCTTCACCTTCGACCTCGCGGCAAAGCGCATCGGCCTCGAGGCTGTGTCGCTGGCCGGCGCATACTCCGAGGCCGACGCCGACCTGGTGGCAGCCCCCATCCGCCAGCCCGGCAGCGACGAACAGTTTTACTTCGTCATGACCGACCGGTTCGATGATGGCGACCCCACGAACAACACTGCAGGTCTGGGCACTGACCCGATGCTGTCTGGGTTCGATCCCACCAACAAGGGTTTCTACAACGGTGGCGACCTCGCCGGTCTCCGCTCGCAGCTCGACTACATCGAGGGTCTCGGCACGACCGCGATCTGGCTCACCCCGTCGTTCAAAAACAACGCCGTGCAGGGGTCCGGCAGCAACGCCTCCGCCGGATACCACGGCTACTGGATCACCGACTTCACCCAGATCGACCCGCACCTCGGCACCAACGCCGAGCTCGAAGCGCTCATCGCCGATGCGCACGAGCGGGGCATCAAGGTCTACTTCGACATCATCACCAACCACACCGCCGACCTGATCGATTACGAGGAACAGCAGTACTCCTACATCGACAAGGCCACCTCGCCGTACCGAACCTCGGCGGGCGAACCATTTGACCCGGCCGAGTACGCGGGCACGAGCGAATTCCCCACCCTGGATGCCGCGACCTCCTTCCCGTACACGCCGACGGTCAGCACAGAGAACGCCAACCGTAAGGCGCCGGCGTGGCTCAACGACCTGACGCTGTACCACAACCGCGGTGACTCCACCTTCCAGGGCGAGAGCGCCCTCGACGGGGACTTCTCCGGCCTCGACGACCTTATGACCGAGCATCCGACGGTCGTCAACGGATTCGTCGACGTCTATCAAGACTGGGTTGACCTCGGCATCGACGGCTTCCGGATCGACACGGCCAAGCACGTGAACCCCGAGTTCTGGGAAACCTGGACCACCGAGGTGCTCGACTATGCCCACGCGCAGGGCAAGCCGGAATTCTTCATGTTCGGCGAGGTCTACGACGCGGATGCCGCGAAGCTGTCGCCGTATGTGCGCAACACCGATATGAACTCGGTGCTCGACTTCGCGTTCCAGTCGCAGGCCACGAATTTCGCGGCGGGCAACTCGGCCAGGGGCCTCAGCCAGCTATTCGCCAGCGATGACCTCTACACGACGCCGGACTCGAACGCTTACGCGCTGCCGACCTTCCTCGGCAATCACGACATGGGCCGCGTCGGCTACTTCATGAAGAACACCGATGCCCCGCTGGACCGTGATGAGCTCGCGCACGAGCTGATGTATCTCACCCGCGGCCAGCCTGTCGTCTACTACGGCGACGAGCAGGGATTCATGGGCGCCGGTGCCGGAAACGACAAGGACTCCCGCCAGTCATTGTTCGCCACCCAGGTGACCGAGTACGCGAATCAGCCGCTCATCACCGGCGAGACCGCCGGATCGGTCGACCGATTCGACACCACCGCACCGCTGTACGGGCACATCGAGGCCCTGTCTGAGCTGCGGAGCGGCCATCCCGCGCTCTCGCAGGGCGCGCAGATCGAGCGATACGCCGACAACGGCGCCGGTGTCTACGCGTTCAGCCGGGTCGACCGCGCCGAGAAAATCGAGCACCTCGTCGCGCTCAACAACTCCACCGCGAACAAGACGGTGACCCTGGCCTCGCTGACCGAGGGGGCGACATATTCGGTGCTCTACGGCCCCGCGGCATCCGGCACCACATCGAACAATGCGGGTGAACTCACCCTCACGGTTCCCGCGTTAAGCGCCGTCGTGCTCGTCGCCGATCGTGCCGTGACGGCACCGGATGTCGCGGCCGCGGTCTCGGTGGACGTGCCAGCGGCCGGAGCCGGCGTGACCGGCGTCTCGGCCGTCGGCGCTGACGTCGACGACGCCACCTGGCAGGAGACCAGCTTCGCCTGGCGGGTCGTCGGCGGCGCCGACTGGAGCGCCCTCGGCACCGCGGAAGACACCAGTCCCCGCGTCTTCCACGACACCACAGGGCTGGCGAACGGCACGCTCATCGAATACCGAGCAGTGTCCACGGATGCCGCGGGTAACCGTGCCGCCGCATCCAGCTACGCGTCGGTCGGCAACGCGGTGAGCCTCGGCGACACCGTGGAGCCGGAACCGGAGATCAACCTGGTCACCGTGCCGGGCAGCCACAACTCCGAGATGGGCTGCGCCGGCGACTGGCAACCCGGCTGCGAGGCGGCAGCGCTCATCCTCCGCGCCGACGGTGTCTACGCGGGTACCTTCGACATCCCCGCCGGCGACTACGCCTACAAGGTGGCGATCAACGGCACTTGGGACGTGAACTACGGAGCCGGCGGCGTACCGGGCGGCGCCGACGTCACGTTCACGGCACCGGGCGGCCCCGTCACCTTCTACTACGACCCGCGAACGAACTTCTTCCAGAACACCGCGCAGGGCGCCATCGTCGTCGCGCCCGGCTCGTTCCAGGATGAGGCCGGATGCTCCGGCGACTGGCAACCAGACTGCCTCGCCACCTGGCTGCAGGACACCGACGGCGACGGCACCCTCACCTGGTCATCGAGCGCCCTGCCCACCGGCTCGTACGAGGCAAAGACCGCGCACAACCTGAGCTGGGATGAGAACTACGGCCTCGACGGTGTGCGGAACGGCGCAAACATCCCGTTCACCGCGACCGAGGGCAAGGAGGTGCAGTTCAGCTACCATCTGGCCAGCCATGTGCTCACGATCACCGTGACCGACCCGCCGCTCGCCGGCACCGGGCAGCTGCGCGCTCACTGGCTGAGCGAGTCCACCATCGCCTGGCCGCGGGATCTGCTGCCGACCAACGCCAACCCGGCGAACCTCGATTACGCGCTGCACTCGTCGGCGACAGCCGACCTAGCGGTCGTCGACGGTGAGGTGACCGGCGGTGACGCCCTCGAGCTCGAGTACGACCCGGCCGGTCTCTCCAACGAGGAGAAGGCACGGTTCCCGGCGCTTGCCGATTCAGTCGCGCTGCGGCCCGTTGGCGCCGACCGCGCCGCGATCGAGCAGCTGCTGACCGGCCAGCTCCAGGTTGCGCAGCACGATGGCGCCACCCTGAACGCGTTCACGGGCATCCAGCTGCCCGGCGTCCTCGACGACCTCTACGCCGATGCCGCGGCCGATCGAACCTTCGGCGCCACCTGGACGAAGAAGACGCCCAGTCTGGCGCTCTGGGCTCCGACCGCCCAGAACGTCGACGCCCTCGTCTGGCTGCGCGGGGACGCGGCCGAGCCGGAGCGCATCGCTCTCGAGCGTGAATCAGACGGCTCGTGGACGACTACCGGGACCAAGAAATGGGCCGCGGCATCCTACGTCTACGAAATCACCGTCTACGCGCCGTCCACCGGCGCGATCGAGGTGAACCAGGTCACCGACCCGTACTCGGTTGCCCTCACTACGAACTCCACCCGCTCCACGCTGGTCGACCTCGCGGACAAGCAGTACCGCCCGAAGGTGTGGGATAAGACGAAGGCACCGGTGATCGAGAACCCCGTCGACCGCTCGATCTACGAGCTGCACGTGCGTGACTTCTCGATCTCCGACGAGTCCGTTCCGGAGGAACTGCGCGGCACGTATGGCGCCTTCGCGGTCGACAGCGCCGGCACCGACCACCTGGCCGAACTTGCGGATGCCGGGCTCAACACCGTGCACCTGCTGCCGACCTTCGACATCGCCACCATCGAGGAGGATCGAGCCGCGCAGCTGGAACCGGCCTGCGACCTCGCGTCGTTCGGTCCGGCATCGCCGGAGCAGCAGGCCTGCATTCAGGCCATCGCCGACAAGGACGGCTTCAACTGGGGCTACGACCCGTACCACTTCTCGGTGCCGGAGGGCTCATACGCGGTGAACCCGGCGGGCGGCGAACGCGTCGCGGAGTTCCGCAGCATGGTGGGCGCCCTGCACAAGACCGGTCTGCAGGTCGTGCTCGACAAGGTGTTCAACCACACCGCCCAGAGCGGGCAGGGCGACAAGTCGGTGTTCGACCGGATCGTGCCCGGCTACTACCACCGCCTCGACGCGCAGGGGAGCGTGCAAACCTCAACCTGCTGCCAAAACGTGGCAACAGAGCACGCGCTCGCCCAGAAGCTCATGGTCGATTCCGTCGTGCTGTGGGCGACCGAATACAAGGTTGACGGATTCCGATTCGACCTGATGGGCCACCACTCGAAGGCCAATATGCTCGCCGTCCGGGACGCCCTCGATGCCCTGACGCTCAAGAAGCACGGAGTGAACGGCAAGGCCGTCTACCTCTACGGCGAGGGCTGGAACTTCGGAGAAGTCGCGAACAACGCCCTGTTCGAGCAGGCCACCCAGGGCCAACTCGGCGGAACCGGCATCGGCACCTTCAACGACCGGCTACGCGACGCGGTGCACGGCGGAAGCCCGGTCGACGGGTCCACCGTGCAGGAGCAGGGATTCGGCACCGGGCTCGGAACCGACCCGAACGGCGCCCCGATCAACGGCACGACCGACCAGGCCCTGGACCGGCTCGCGCACGAAAGCGATCTGGTGCGGCTCGGTCTTGCCGGCAACCTGCGCGCCTTCAGCTTCGTCTCGGCCGATGGCACGGTGAAGCGCGGCGACCAGCTGGACTACAACGGGTCGCCCGCGGGCTACGCCGATCAACCGGACGAGGTGATCAACTACGTTGACGCGCACGACAACGAGACGCTGTTCGATCTGCTCGCCCTGAAGCTCCCGGCCGACACGGCCATGGCCGATCGTGTGCGTATGAACACGTTGTCGCTGGCCACGGCGACGCTGTCGCAGACCCCGTCGCTGTGGCACGCCGGCACCGACCTGCTCCGGTCGAAATCACTCGACCGCAACAGCTACAACTCGGGGGACTGGTTCAACCGCATCGACTGGACCGGCCAGACGAACAACTTCGGTGTGGGCCTGCCGACCGCGGCGGACAACGAGGACAAGTGGCCCCTCATGATTCCGTTGCTCGAGGATCCGGCCCTCAAGCCGACCTCGGGGGACATTGCGTTCGCCACCGCCCAGGCCCAGGATTTGCTGCGGCTCAAGCATTCGACCGAGCTGTTCCGGCTCGGTGACGCGGGGCTGATCGGTCAGAAGCTGACATTCCCGGGCAGCGGTCCGGATGCCGCGCCGGGGGTCATCGCGATGAGCGTAGACGACAGGATCGGAGCGGACGTCGACGACGACCTCGACGGGCTTCTCGTGGTGTTCAACGCCAGCCCCGAGGCGCAGACCGTCGTGCTGGGCGAGCTCGCCGGGCGCGATTTCAGACTTCACCAGATCCAGGCATCCGGCACGGATTCGGTGGTCAAGCAGACGACCTGGAATGCAGCGACCGGAACCGTCACGGTGCCGCCGCGCACGGTGTCGGTGCTGGTCGACCCCGAGCGGGTAGCGAGTACAAAGCCCGGAAAGGGGAACCGCGCGTTCGTAGGTTGAGCTGTCATCCGAGTTCGTGAAACCGTCGCGGTCGCTCATCCCGCGGAAGGCGCGACTGAGATCCGTCAATTGGTTCTTCCCGTGGATCGGGAAGAACATAACGCCAGACTTCAGCGGAAACAGGACGGGCGCAGAGAGCAATGACTGGCACAACTGATCGGGACGCTAGCCGGAGATATTTCCCTAAACCTCTAGGGTCGTCGGTGTGAGCGATGAAGCGGCGGGGGCGCCGAAGACGATCCAACTTCGATACGCCGGAAAATGCCGGGGGTGTGACCGCGAACTTCCGGTCGGCACGACCGCAGTGCACGACCGCGAAGCCAGGAAGGTCACCTGCCTGAACTGCATGCCAGAACACGCTTCTGCCGGTGAGACGCATCCGGCCCCGAAGACTGGCGACCTTCCCACGAGCGAAGACCCCGTGCGCCAACCTGAGACCGCGGAACCCGCAGCAGTCTTTGCAGGCACTGCTGGCGCCTCGGCTCAGCGGGAGTACGAGCGCCGCCAGAAGAGTCGCGAACGCCGAATTCAAACAAAGCACCCACTGATCGGCGGACTCATTCTCGCTATGAGCGATGATCCTCAGAGCACGAGGGCATGGGCGACCGGAGCGGCCGGCGAAGAACGTCTGGGCCGTCGCCTCGACAGACTTGCCAACCATGGCTTGCACCTGCTCCATGACCGGCGCATCCCACGCAGCAGAGCCAATATCGATCACATGGTTGTGGGGCCTTCTGGGGTGTTTGTCCTAGACGCGAAGAAGTACAAGGGTCGGCCCAGTCTGCGGGTTGAAGGAGGCATCATTCGGCCGCGGGTCGAGAAACTGATCGTGGGCTCGCGCAATTGCACAAACCTCGTCGAGGGCCTGCACAAACAGGTCGAACATGTGCGCTCTGCGCTCGATTCAGCCGACCTCGGCCAGATCCCTGTCACAGGAATGCTCTGCTTCGTGGAGGCCGACTGGCCGCTCATCGGGGGACACTTCACCATCGGCGGCATGCACGTTCTGTGGCCGAAAAAAGCTACCGAACGCGTTTCAAAACCCGGCCACATCGATGCCGTACTGGCCGAACGCGTTCACCGGTTACTCGCAGGGGCGTTCCCGCCAGCCTGACCCCTCCCGCGCTCGTGCGGACCGCGATGGTCATGCTTGCTCGTGCCCACGGAAAAACCCCCGGCTACAAGGGCCGGGGGTTAATGCACTGTCTCAACCAGTACCCGCCAGCCGAAGCTGGAAGTCTGGGAGCAAGCATACGCCGCGGCGATCTGGCAGTGCTGCGCGAGGTCTGTCCCGAGCCGACACGGGGCTTGACACGCGGGCGGCGAGGGGCGGAACATTCCTGCGACATCCCTAGGACTGACGCGATTCGGCTTCGCCGTCGGTAAGGAGCTCTGATGAGTGACCAAGAATCGATCGGGCGAGACGGTCGAGGTCCTCTCCGGTTGGCGGCGGTGCTAATCCTGACCGGTGTTGTCGTCTCGGCGCTGGCCGGGCTCGTGCATCCCGAGGGCGCCGATGCCAACGATCATGCCGCGATCTTCGCCCTGTACGCCGCCAGCGACCTATGGACCGCGGTGCACCTCGGCCAGTTTGTTGGCATGGCTGTGCTCGTGGCCGGTCTGGTCGCGCTGTACTTTGCGCTGGATCCGCCGGTGCGCGCCCCGATGTGGCTCAACCGATTCGGGGCGCTGTCCGCGATCGTCGCTCTGGCGTCCTACGCGGTCTTGCAGGCCGTTGATGGCGTCGCCCTCAAGCACACCGTCGACGCCTGGTCGAGTGCCTCCGGCCCAGACAAGGCGTCGTACTTCGCCGCAGCGGAGGCGATGCGCTGGCTCGAATGGGGCGTACGCAGCTATCAGAGCTTCATGTTGGGACTGGCGTTAATCCTGTTCGGCGGCGTCATCATCGGGACCGCACGAGTCAGCAGCATGATCGGCTACCTGATGGCACTATCGGGAGCGGCCTACGTCGCCCAGGGCTGGATCATCGGAGCAAGCGGTTTCTCGCCGGCCAACCGCATACCCACCCTTGCTGGCATTGTGCTGATCGTCGTCTGGAGCGTCTGGCTTCTCGTCATTGCCCTCCGGGCGCCAGCAGCTCGGCATGGCTCCATCCGCACCTAAGGTGGGCCGTGCTGGCTCGGTCAACCCGGTTCTTCAGCGGAGCGGGTTGAATGGCGCAATGACGGGATCCGTCTTCCCTGTGACGATGCGTTCGGCGAGCATTTTGCCCGTGGCCGGTCCCAGCACGATGCCCCACATGCCATGACCGCCGGCGACGTAGACACCCGGGGCGCGGGTGGCGCCGACGAGGGGAAGGCCGTCCGGGGTCACGGGGCGGGAGCCAACCCATTCGTCGTGCCGGTCGTCCAGGTCCAACCCGGTCAGGAGCGTGCGGGCTTGATTGACGATGGCCTGGATTCGGCGGGGCTGCACCGGTTCGTCGGCTTGGCGGAATTCCATGGTGCCGGCAATCCTCAACCGGCCTTGGTAGGGGGTGCAAGCGATGCGTTGGAACGGGAGGTAGACGGGATGCCGCGCCGGCTCGTCAGTGTCGACGGTGAACGAATACCCGCGTCCGGCCTGTACACGCACCTTCACGCCGAGGGGGCGAGCCAGCTGGGGCAGCCACGCCCCGGTTGCGATCACGACCGAGTCCGCGATCATCCGCTCACCATCGGCGAGCGTCACACCCGGCTGACCCGCGGAGTCGACCGACCTGACCGCAACCCCGGTCTGCAGCTTCCCGCCGCGGGCGGTGACAGCATCCGCGAGCGCCTGCACGTACGGGCCGGGTTCGATGAACCGCTGCCCGTCGAGGCGGTACGCGACCTTCACTGCGTCGGATAGCTGCGGGGCGAGCTCACGAGGGTTCTCGAGCCGTTCGATCGGGACGTCCTGGCCGTGTCGGATGACCCCTTCGATCTCGCGCAGGAACCCTTTCGAGTGTGCTTCCTCGGTGAACCCGATCACGAACGGACCCTTACGTGTCTCCGCGGCAACGCCCCCGGCGGTCAGCTCATCGAAGCACTCCAACGCCATTCGGTCGATCGGAGTGAGCGACGCCATGGTGCGATCCCACGCCCCGTGCGTGCCGTGCGACGCGAACCGTGCCAGAAACGACCACAGCCCCGCGTCGACTCGGAATGGCACGTGCAATGCGGCGTCTGGATCCATCAACGCCCTCGGCCCGTAGGTCCACAGACTCGGATCCGCCAGCGGGATCGTCTTGCCGGGCGTCAGCCAACCGGCGTTCCCCCACGATGAACCCGCCGCGACTCCGGTGCGGTCGATGACGGTGACCTCGACGCCATGCTCCTGGAGATGCCAAGCCGTGGCCAGCCCCACCATCCCCGCCCCGACGACGATCGATCGCACCATGTCGCGTCCTCTCTGACACGCAAATAAAGATTCATCAGCAGTATGCATGAGCCCGGTGGGGTTCGGTCGATCCGGGTGGCACTAGCGGCGCGTGCCGGCTCGCATCAGCGGTTAATCACCCAGTCGAGCGCTATTGCTAGGTCACCGAGTCGCAGCGCGTACGTGGAGCCGTTCTCCTTGCTTTCCGAACAGGCTCAGGATCTCGGCGGCTTGTGTGCCGGTGCTCCCGAACCAGTGCGGTGTGCGGGTGTCGAACTCGGCCACTTCGCCGGGTCCGAGCTCGAGATCGTGTTCGCCGAGGATGAGACGCATCCGGCCAGAGAGTACGTAGAGCCATTCGTATCCCTCGTGTGTCTTGAGCTCGGGTAGCTGGGGGACGGCTGGAATGACGATCTTCCACGATTGGATGCCCCCCGGCTGACGGGTGAGCGGAATCACCGTGCGGTCGTTCATTCGTCTCGGTTTGAGGCGGAGGCGTGGATCTCCGACATCCGGAGCGCCGACAAGGTCATCGAGAGGCACTCGATAGACCTGTGCCAAGGGCAGTAGCAATTCAAGGCTGGCCCGGCGCTGTCCGGTCTCGAGGCGAGACAGCGTGCTCTTGGATATTCCGGTGCGCTCGGCAAGATCGGCAAGCGTTACTCCGCGGAGTTGACGCAATCGCTTGAGTCGCGCCCCGACTTCGCCGAGCGCCGCAGCAGTAACGGCGGGGGAGGACTCCATTCCGTCTCCTCCTCATCCCGGAAACAGCAACAAATGTTGGTGGTCTGCGAACGATATCGGACTGTTGATGGCATGAGCCATGAACAATCGGAACAATACGATGTGCTGATCGTGGGCGGCGGCGCCGCTGGGCTATCTGCAGCGCTCGTACTCTCGCGGGCGCTTCGCCGCGTTGTGGTGATCGACGCCGGGAGTCCGCGGAACGCGCCGGCCGCACACATGCACGGGTACTTGTCTCGGGAGGGTCAGCCGCCCGCGGAACTATTGGACATCGGACGGTCCGAGGTGCGCGGCTATGGCGGAACAATCGTCTCCGGCACTGTCACCACCTTGGACGGCGACCTCGAGAGCGGCTTCGGAGTCGTGCTGGCTGACGGACGCCAGCTGAGCGGACGCCGGGTACTGGTTACCACCGGGCTGAGGGATGTGCTGCCGTCAGTCCCGGGAATCTCGGAACGGTGGGGGCGCGATGTGCTGCACTGCCCTTACTGCCATGGCTGGGAGGTGCGCGATCAGCCGGTCGGTGTCCTCGGCGGCACACCGGAGGCGGTTCAGCACGCCCAACTGGTCCGCCAATGGTGCCCCGACGTGGTGATCTTCACCCACGGTGACGCCCTGACCTCCGAGCAGCGGATGCAACTCACCGCCCGCCACATTCGAATCGTCGACGGCCCCGTACGTCGCCTCATTATTACCGACGATGAGATCAGCGGAGTGCAACTCGAAACCGGCCAGGTCGTCCGGCGCAATGCCATCTTCGTCCGCCCGCGATTTGCCGCCAACAGCGACCTACTCAGCTCGATCGGATGCGCCTGCACCGAGGACGGCTGGGTGCGCACCAACGACGTGAGCGGCACCAGCGTGCCAGGTGTTTGGGCCGCCGGCAACGCGGTGAACCCCCGCGCTCAAGTCATCACGGCGGCCGGAGAGGGGTCCACCGCCGCGATCGCGATCAACAACGACCTGGTCATCGACGACATCCGACGCGCCGCTCGCGATCTTGTCTGACGTGCAACCAGATCCCGAAACCTGGCCACCGACCGTAGGAGAGACCACAATGCCCAATGCCCAATACCCGATCCACCGCTGCGCCCGCCGTGGTCCGCCCGCCGTCGAAACACGAGATGGCGCTCATGATCTGGCTCGCCGTGTTTCCTACTCTGCTGATGATCAACCTCGTGCTCAGCGAATGGCTCACCATGCTGCCTACCGCGGTACGCACGCTTGTCCTCGCAACGATCGCGGTGCCCATCGTGATCTACGGCCTTTTGCCGATTTTGCACAAGCTGCGGCGCACGATCCTCGCGAGGCGAGCAGTGGCGATCCTCGCGAACAAGTAGACCCGAACTCGCGCCCGTTTTTTCGAGCGCACGTATCCGCCCACCTGTATGGTTCGAGCCAAGGACAGAATTTGGTCCCAGATCGCACCCGATAGCCGGACCTCATGGTCACTAATGACACTGCCCCAGCGCCGCGACTCCGCGGCTCCGCCGTTTCGGAGCTCCCGCTCTACCGCCTTCACATACTGAGGTTTGGCTACGCCTTCATGGCGGTTGGCCTGATCATCGTGAAATGGCCGCTGTTCTTCGATCACATCGAGAACATGCCGCTGTTCGAGGGCGTGGTCGCATGCATCCTCACCGCCATGTCGCTGCTGGCACTGCTCGGCTTGCGCTATCCAATTCGGATGCTGCCACTGCTGCTTCTCGAAGTGCTGTGGAAGGTCATCTGGCTGTCCGCCGTAGCCTTGCCGACAGCGTTGGCGGACGACATGGACGGGGCCATGGAGGCAATGGTGTTCAGCTGCGCGCTCGTCGTCGTGATCATCGGACCCGAAATCCTTGCCAGCCCACCGGATAGCACGGGCCAGGTCGTGTTCACGGGCGCGGCGTGGGTCATCAACCTCGTCGTGGCCGAGTACGTCATCCGCCGTCGGGCTCGCGCAGCTGCCGCGGACGTTCCGGGGGTTTACGTCACGATCACGGGCTGACAATCAGAGGCAGAGGTGAGGGAACGAATCGAAGTGCACGCCGAATGGCATGGTGTGCGATTCCTGCATTGTGAGCTGCCTCTGCCCCCTCATGGTTCGGGCGTCAAGAAAACAGGTCTCATCTTCGACGGGCTGGAGTACCCGGAACTTGCCACCGGTGTGGTCCGGACCCGTCGGCGTCACGGTCGAGAGCCGGTCAATTCAACCGGAGGAGGTCGATAGTCTTGCGGGACCAAGAAGGGGATCCAGACAGCACGACCAGCAAGCCACAACCGCAGTCACCCACCCCCTCGGCGGAACGGGCCTCGGCAGTGCTCAGCAGGTGTTCTCGACGGCATCCTCCAGCGTCGACAGGGACGTACCCAGCGTCTGGACGGCTGTGCCGACGTCGCTGATCGTCTGCGCCGAGGGCGAGGTAATGGCCGCGCCGACGCTAGAACCGACCGAGGCAGAGGCCTGCTCGACGGCGTCGATCTCGGTGGCATACTCGCCCTTGGCCTCGTCCTTAACCTTGCCCAAATCGGATTTTACCTGGGTGAGGTTGTCCTGCAGCTCCGCCAGTGCGCCCTGGTTAAGGTCGACGGTCGTCACGTCCGCGACTGACGCCTTAAGCGAGCTGACCGCCGAACAAACCGCGGGCGGTTCGTCCTGCGCCTGCGGTTCAGTCTGGGCACATCCCGCGGTGATCGTTGCCGTCAGGAGGGCTCCCGCGGCGAGAAAAAGGGCAGTAGCCCGATTCATCATGGCAGCCACGGTACTCCGCTGCGTGTCGGCAGCATCATCCGTAGCGGGTGATCCGGGCCCGGCGGGCGGCAGCCATGATTCCGTGAGTCAAGAAGGACGCGTTCGTCAAGAAGAAACTTCGCGAAGGCGGAGGCTCTTTATGAGAGGCAGCTCGTCGAACTGGACGAGTACCGACTCAGGCGTGCCGTTCTCGCGTGAGGCGTGGCCGGTGAACGATGTGAACGTCATCGGCCGACCGTCACGAGCGCCCAGAAACGAAAGAGGCGACCCGGGAGGGTCGCTTTATTCTGTTGCGGGAAGTTCGGAATATTCATTTCGGCCCCGAAACACAGAGGGCGCGGATGTCCCCGCCAAGAGGCATTTTACGCATTGACTCTCGAATTCCACTTGCCACCGAAGCCGCCCCAGCGGGATCAAATAGCGCCGGGTATGGAAGAACCCCCAGCCAAAGGAGCCGGGTCTCAACCAGCACCCCAGATCCCTGGCAGCGTCGCCTGCCTCATGCGCCTGAACCGCTGGTAGTGCATCGCCACGAACCCTTCGATGAACGCGACGCGGCAATCTTCCGGATAAGTCAGGTCTAATGGGTGAATGAATTCTCCCGCCGCCGCCTCTCCGACCACCGTTGACTTTTGGTTCGATCCATCCTGCCCGTGGGCTTGGATGGCCAGCCGTTGGGTCGACGAGGTTGCGGAACGGCGAGACCTGGATGTCACCTGGCGGATCATGAGCCTGGCGGTCCTGAACGAGGACAAGGATGTCTCGGACGATCACCGCGCCTTCCTGCCTCGCTCCCTGCGGTACGCCCGCCTGGTCGCCTCGCTCGGCGAGGTGAGCGGGGCCGAGGTAATCAAGCCCTTGTACGATGCGCTCGGCACACGAATCCATCCCGGTGGACAGAAGGATGCCGAGGAAGTGATCGCCGCCGCGCTGGCCGAATTGGGGCTGGATGCCGCTCTCGCTCGGTATGCCGACAGCGACGAGCATGACGCGGCGCTCCGGGCAAGCCACTTCGACGGTATCAGCAGGGTCGGGCAGGACGTCGGCACGCCTATTATCGCCGTGAACGACGTCGCATTCTTCGGGCCGGTGATCTCGCCTGCGCCGACTGGCGAGATGGCGCTGACCCTATGGGATGGCATCGTCGCCGCCGCCAGTTACGACGGCTTCTTCGAGCTCAAACGGTCTCGAACACGGGAACCGCAGTTCGACTGAGGTGTTGAGCCGTCGAAGATCGCCCACGCGACGGTCTCGTTGGCGACAAGCGGGGCGATGTCCGCGATAGCTCGATGATTGGCGAGATGGAACCCGACACCATCCCGACTGCATCAGTGAGCATGCGGCACACCCGATTTCGCCTCCCTACGCGGTTGACCTTCGGTCCCAGCCCACTCGATTCGTGGGGCACGACCGTGGGTGGTGGCAAGCGTTTCCGGAGATCACGCACCCACATCGGCGCGGCGCATAGTCGCCCCCGCCCTGGCCGCGAGCGCTGTAGCGGTGGTGGCGATCGTGCGCTGCATAACCTCGACCGCGATGGTCGACGCGACGTCCCTCGGGCGGGCGAGGCTGATCGTCCGGGTGAGCGACGGCCGCGCGAGTCGCACCGATCGCAATCCCGGGCGGTCGATGAGCACCATCGCAGGGACGATCGCGACACCGAGCCCGCGTTCCACGAACCGCAGCACAGCATCCATCTCCGCTCCCTCGAGCACTACATCGGGCTTGAGATCCGCCGCCTGAAACGCGGCATCGGTCGTGCTGCGGAGGTCGTAGGTCGAGCTGAACACGATCTGCGGCAGGCCCGCGACATCCTCGAATCCGATGGTGTCGCGTGTCGTGACCGGGGGCGCGCCAGCGGACGAAATGACCACGAGCTCCTCGACGAGCAACGGAGTCACCGTGAATTGTCCGGCGGAAGTCGCATCGGACGTGGTGATCAAGGCGAGGTCGAGCTCGCCACCGGCCAATTCGTCGAGCAGCCGCCGCGATCCCTGCTCCGAGAGATGCAGCTCGATGGCGGGATGCGCCGCGTGGAACGCGCTGAGAACCTCTGCAACGAGGCTGATGCACAGCGTGGGGGTTGCGCCGAGTCGCACCCTGCCGCGCTGTAAGCCGGCGAGCTCGGCCAGCTCGCGACGGACGGACTCCGCGTCGGCGAGCATCCGTCGCGCTAAGGGCAGCAGTGATTCGCCCGCGATCGTGAGTGTGCTGCCACCTCGCGAGCGATGGAACAGCTCGGCGCCAAGGTCTTGCTCGAGCGAGGCTATCTGGCGGCTCAGAGAGGGCTGCGCGAGATGTAGCTGCTCGGCGGCCCGCGTGAAGTTCCCGAGTCGAGCCACCTCAACGAAGCTCTGCATTTGCTCAAGGTTCATCTCGATAGCGTATCTGCATCGAATTCACTAGCTTTATGCATTGGAGTAATCCAAAGCGAGTGCCTAGCGTGGAAGCATGAGCGCGTCAGAACGTCAAATATCCACTTCAGTCCTCGTGATCGGCACCGGAGGGTCGGGGCTCCGTGCCGCGATCGAACTCTCCGAAGCCGGAGTGGACGTGCTCGCGGTCGGTAAGCGCCCCAAGAACGACGCCCACACGTCCCTCGCGGCCGGCGGCATCAACGCAGCGCTGGGCACGATGGATGCCGATGACAGCTGGCAGCAACACGCCGCCGACACGATCAAGGAGAGCTACTACCTCGCCAACCCGCACACCGTTCAGGTAGTCACCGAGGGTGCGCGCCGAGGCATCGAGGACCTCGAGCGTTACGGGATGCCGTTCGCGCGCGAGGACGACGGCCGGATCTCGCTGCGGTTCTTCGGTGCGCACAAGTACCGCCGCACCGCATTCGCAGGCGACTACACCGGGCTCGAAATCCAGCGCACCCTCATCAACCGGGCGGCCCAACTCGACATCCCGATCCTCGACAGTGTCTACATCACGCGCATCCTCGTGAAAGACAACGTCGTCTTCGGCGCCTACGGCTTCGACATCAACGACGGCACCCGGTACCTCATCCACGCCGATGCGGTCATCCTCGCAGCCGGCGGCCACAACCGAATCTGGCGCCGCACCTCCTCGCGTCGCGACGAGAACACCGGCGACTCGTTCCGCCTGGCCGTCGAGGCCGGAGCACGACTGCGGGATCCCGAGCTCGTCCAGTTCCACCCCTCGGGCATCATCGAACCCGAGAACGCGGCCGGCACGCTCATCAGTGAGGCGGCGCGCGGCGAGGGGGGCATCCTGCGCAACGGCCTGGGCGAGCGCTTCATGCAGAACTACGACCCCGAGCGCCTCGAGCTCTCAACCCGTGACCGGGTGGCGCTAGCCTGCTACACCGAAATCAAGGAGGGCCGCGGCACTCCCAACGGCGGCGTGTGGCTTGACGTCTCACACCTGCCCCGCGAGACGATCATGACCCGCCTGCCACGTGTGTACCAGACAATGCTCGAGCTACAGATGCTCGACATCACCAAGGAGCCGATCGAGATCGCACCGACCGCGCACTACTCGATGGGCGGCGTGTGGGTCCGCTCCGAGGACCACAGCACCGAGGTCGACGGCCTGTACGCGATCGGCGAAGCCTCCAGTGGCCTGCATGGAGCCAACCGGCTGGGCGGTAACTCGCTTATCGAGCTGCTCGTTTTTGGTCGTATCGTCGGACAGGCGGCCGCCGCCTACTCCGCAGCGTTGCCAGCTCAGAAACGCTCTGCCGAGGCCGTCGCCGAAGCGCGCGGGGAGATCGAGGCCCTGCTGGCGGCATCCGGCGAAGAGAATGTGCGAGCCCTTCAGCGTGCGATCCGTGACACCATGACCGCGTTCGCGGGTGTCGTGCGCGACGAGGAGGGGCTCTCTCAGGGCCTCGCCGAGCTCGACGCGATCGAGGCGCGCATGTCCGACATCGGGGTGCACCCGGATGTCGCGGGCTACCAGGATCTGGCTCACGCGTTCGATCTGAAGGCGGCTGCGCTCGCGGCTCGAGCCACCCTCGAGGCGGCGCGCGAGCGTCGTGAGACTCGTGGTGCACACAATCGCAGCGACTACCCGGAAATCGACCCCGAGCTGCAGGTGAACCTCGTCTGGTCACCTAGAACCGGTGTCGTGCGCGAGGAGATCCCACCGATCCCAGCAGAGATTGCCGACCTGATCCAGGAGGTGTCGGTCGCCGGCAAGCTCGTCGAGTAACCCCTGTTTGAATCGATGCTGATCGACCGTCTAGATCGCATTCAGCCGGCGAGCTCGCTACTTTCACCTGCCAAGGGGGAGGTGTACAAAGGATGGTGGAGCGAAGGAGCGCGATATGGCGACATCGGCATCAGATATGGCTCCCAACACAATCGTGCTGATCCACGGCTTTTGGGTCACACCTCGCAGCTGGGAGCATTGGAAGCGGCACTTCGAGGCCAAGGGCTACACGGTCTTGGCGCCCGCGTACCCAGGCCTCGAGGTTGAGGTCGAGGCTCTCCGCGCCGATCCGACACCGATCGAGCAACTCCAAGTGGCAAAGATCATCGACATGCTCGAGAACATGATCGGGAAACTCGACCGCCCGCCCATCATCATGGGCCATTCCGCGGGCGGGGCGTTCACCCAGATCTTGCTCGACCACGGATTCGGTGCAGCGGGGGTGGCGATCAACTCGGCGCCCACCGAGGGCGTGAAGGTAATCCCGCTCTCCCAGATCAAGTCCTCGTTCCCCATCCTGAAGAACCCCGCGAACCGGCATCGAGCGGTCGGCTTGACGCCGGAGCAGTGGTACTACGTGTTCGCGAACACGTTCAGCGAGGAGGAGTCGCTGGCACTGTACGAGCGGTACCACATCCCTGCCTCCGGCAATATCTTCTGGGGGAGCGCGCTCGCGAACATCCACCCGGGGAAGGATGACACCTACGTCGACTACCACAACGACGCTCGGCCGCCCCTCCTGTTCATCTCGGGGAAGCAGGATCCTCTCTTCCCGCCAAAGGTGGGCCATTCGAACGTCAAGCATTACGAGTCGAACACGGTGACCGAGATCGTGGAGTTCGACGGACCACATCTGTTGCCTGCGATCCCAGAGTGGGAAGCCGTCGCAGACTTCGCGCTCGACTGGGCCCTGAAGCACGCGACGACGATCCGTTAGGAATCGCGGTCGCGGTCGCGCAGCGGGCGCTATGGGTGCGGATCCACGTGACGTTGAAGAAGAAGCAACCACCAAGCCGGCTTGCTGAACCGTTTGTTGACCATGGGGCCAGAAGCGCCACACTTGTTCAGCGAGCTTCCGATGGGAGGTCACGTGGACAAGCCGCGCATCTTCATAGGGTCCTCAGGAGAGCAAGCGAAGCTCGTCCAAGCCCTGACTCGTGGCCTCGGCGATGTCGCACATGTGGATCCGTGGACGACATCCTTCGATCTCGGAAGCACCGCGATCGAACGGCTCCTCGAACTCACCCGTGAAGTCGACTTCGCGGCATTCGTCTTCGCCGGCGACGACTGGACGAAAACCAACACGACAACTCCGGCACCCGCAGTCGGCCAGCCCTCTCCGCGGGACAACGTCGTCTTCGAAGCGGGTCTGTTCGGCGGGGTCCTGGGCATGCGCCGGACTTTCATCCTCCATGCAACGGCCGCGAAGCTGCCGTCCGACCTTCTCGGCCTGACGTCCGTGCGGTATGAGGACGCGACGGACACCGCAGAAGTGAGAGGAATAGTCAAGAAGCTTCGGGACGCGATCGATAGCCAAGGCCGCGCGGCCCGCATCGAAGGCTGGTGGTGGCAGTTCTCGCTGACGGACCGCAGCCGCGAACCGTCCGCCGTGAGCCTCCTCCGAATTTCGCGTGATCGTTCCGGGGCGTTGCAACTTGCCGGTCGGGCCTGGCGAGAAGACGGCGGCCTGTCGGCCCGTTATTGGAGTGAGGCGACGAAGGAGCGAACGGACGTGCCCGGCATTTTCTTCTACTTCAGGGGTGAACGGCCGCGCGATCCCAATGCGCCGACAATCGAAGGCACCGGACAGATCCTCCTGGAGTCAGCCGATCGCGGAGCGGGGTACTTCACCACACGCTCCGACCTTCACCCGGATGTGGAATTACGCACATCCGGCGTCTTCCTCCGCGCGGACAGCCAAGACGCGAACATCCTGGATTCCGAAGACAACGCGTCGCGCGCTGCGCTTCTCGCGGAGAGACTGGGGCGCTGGAAAGAGATCCTCGACTTCTGAGTCGATACAGGACACCCGTTCATCTCAACGCTTCCCAACCCCACGTCGGGGCGGCATTGCTGCTGCGCCATTGCTGCCCGCTCAGCGTCCGAGCCGCCACGCCTCAGAACCCTCACCGGACCCGGACCGGGCCAGACGGGATCCTCATGTGAAGGTCAGTTTTCACCATGTGCTGATCGACGGCGCCGTCGGCAAGGCCGTAACAGCAGCGTCGGACTACTTGAAATCTGTAGAACCCACCGCGGGCGAAGAGTCGTACGATCCGAAAGCGGGATCCGCCAGGCTTGCCTGGCGGCAGGCTCTGACGTGACAGCGCTCCACGATTTCGGCGGCTGAGCAACCCGAGGTCACTACTCCCTGCAACAGCATCCGTGAGAGTGGGCCCCAGGACGCTGCCAGCCTTTGATTTCCCCTGTAAGTCCGGTAGATGAGCTGCGATCGGTTCGCCGCGTCGACATAGCGTCTCCTTTTCTTGGCCCGGGTACTGCTAATTAGCAGCCCTATGTGACCGGACCCGTGAGGGGGGTGAACGACCGTTCCTCCCAGTGTCACCCGCTGAGGGGCGTAGCGTCGGGCGTATGGGCGCTCGTCACGACGTGCAGCGGTTCCTCCACCGTGGCGCGCGCATCACTCTGGAAAAGGCCCGCTTGGCCGTATTCGGTGGCGAGCGGCGGTTGCCTGGCCGTCGTCGTGAGGAAGTCGCTCAGATCGCCGGCGTGAGCACGGCCTGTTACACCCGGATGGAGCGTGGAGACCTTAGTGGGGTGTCCGAAAGCGTGCTGCTCGCCCTCGTCCGCGCACTCCAGCTCGATGAGGCAGGAACCGTGCACCTGTTCGACCTGGCCAAACGGCAACCGGCCCCCAGCGTGCGCCTAGGGCCGTTTCGGTAGACACGCTATCCACGAATCAGACCCACCAACTCCTCACCAGGACCCACTGGACGGCCGACGCCGCATATCGCGCCGGTCTCAACCGAAACGGAGGCCGCCTTCTTGGACGCACTGGCGTGTCCGTCAGCCCGCTCGCGCTCGGCGCCATGATGTTCGGCCCTTGGGGCAACGACGACCGTGATGCGGCCATCCGGATCATCCACCGCGCGCTCGACGCCGGCATCAACTTCATCGACACCGCCGACATCTACTCCGGCGGCGTCTCCGAAGAGATCGTCGGCGAGGCCCTTCGGGGCCGCCGGGACGATGTCGTGCTCGCCACGAAATTCTTCTCCCCGATGGACGATGACCTCAATCACCGCGGCAGCTCGCGGCGGTGGATCATGCAGGAGGTCGAGAACTCGCTGCGGCGCCTGGGCACCGACTACATCGACCTGTACCAGGTGCACCGACCCAACCCGAACGTCGACATCGAAGAGACGCTCGGCGCTATGACCGACCTGGTCCGTCAGGGCAAGGTCCGCTACATAGGCTCGTCCACGTTTTCCGGCAGCGAGATCGTCGAAGCACAGTGGGCGTCGCGTGAACGTGGCCTGGAGCGGTTCGTGACCGAGCAGCCGCCGTACTCGCTTCTCGTGCGCGGGATCGAACTCGACGTGCTGCCGGCGATTCAGAAATACGGCATGGGATCCCTTAGCTACAGCCCCCTCGGTGGAGGCTGGTTGTCCGGCTCCTGGTCAAAGGACGCCGCCCCGACGTCGCCTGCGCGAAAGCGTCTCGCAGCCCGGTTCGACATGTCGACGCCCGCGAACAGGCGGAAGCTCGAGATCGTCGACGGGCTCGCGCAGGTCGCTGAGGATGCGGGGCTGACAATGATCGAACTCGC